>NZ_JBVIRL010000014.1:0-242729 GCF_055576085.1 Kitasatospora sp. NPDC033851
GACCAGTTCGAGAAGGGACTGAACATCATCGAGCCGTACGACGACCCGTTCACGTTCGACGCGTAGACCAGGTGCTTGCCGTTGTAGACCACGTCGGTGAAGTCCTTCACCGAGGCCCACCCGTTCGCCGGCTGCGCCAACGCACCGGTCGACGACCAGCGGTACGTCGACGGCAGACTGCAGTTGCCCCCCGGCGGGGTCGACGTCCCGGACAGGCCGGTCCACTTCTGGTTGCTGCCGCCGGTGCAGTTCCAGAGCTGCACCGCCGTGCCGTTGGCCGTGCCGGCGCCCGCGACGTCCAGGCACAGCCCGGATTCGACGCCGACGATCGTGCCGTCGGAGTTCACCCGCCACTGCTGGTTCGCGGCGCCGCTGCAGGTCCAGATCTGCACCCGGGTACCGGCCGTGGTGGCGTGGCCCGGCACGTCCAGGCACTTGTTGCCGTACACGGTCAGCTGGTTGCCGGACGTCGACGTCCACAGCTGGTTGGTGCCGCCCGAGCAGTCGTAGATCTGCAGGGACGCGCCGTCGCGCTGGTCGGCGTTCGACACGTCGAGACACCGGCCGGAACCCGCACCGCGCAAGGCGCCGCTGGTGTCCGCCTGAGCGGGGGTTGCGACGAGCATCGCCGCCAGCGCCGCCACGGCCGCGACCACGGCGGTGAGCACCGCGGACACCGGCCTGCGACTGGAACCTCGTTTGTGCATGGGATCTCCTTCGTGAACGGATGGAGCTGTCACCCGGCTTTGTTATCGCTCACATACGCGGGTGCGCGCCTGCCGTGAGCGCGCACCCCCGCGGCTCAGGTCACTTGAAGTTCCAGTGCTGGTTGGCGCCGCCGTTGGAGTCCCAGATCTGGACGGGAGTGCCGTTGGCGGTCTGACCACCGGGGATCTCCAGTGCGCGGCCGCTGGCGACGTTGGTCAGCGTGTAGGAGCCGTCGCTGTTCTGCCCGGCCCGCCAGTGCTGGTTGGCGCCGCCGTTGGAGTCCCAGACCTGCATCTTCGTCCCGTTGCCCGTCTGGTTGGCCGGCTCGTCCAGGGCGCGGCCGCTGGCGATGTTCGTGAGCGTGTAGGAGCCGTCGCTGTTCTGGGTGGCCCGCCACTGCTGGTTGGCGGCGCCGCCGGCCTCCCACACCTGGAGCGGGGTGCCGTTGCCGTTCTGTCCTGCGGGCTCGTCGAGAACGCGTCCGGCGGCCACGTCGGAGAGCGTGTAGACGGTGCCGGAGACGATGCCCCCGCTCGGCGTGCCGTTGGCGCTGCCGCCCAGGGTGGTGAGGACCGCGCCGTACGCGGGCTTCTTGTTGCCGTTGTTGTCGAACAGCAGGGGGTTCTCGCCGCTGCGCCAGGAGTCGCTGTCGCGGATGCCCCATGCCGTGATGCCGGTGCAGCGGGCGACGGACAGGCAGGCGTTCACCGCGTTGGCGTACGCGGTGGTGGACGCCTGGGCGATGTCGAGCTCGGTGAGCTGGACGTCAACGCCCAGAGCGGCGAAGTCGGACAGTGTGGTCCGGAAGTTGGACGGCGGGCCGCCGGCGCCGAAGTGGCTCTGGAAGCCGACGCAGTCGATGGGCACGCCGCGGGACTTGAAGTCCTTGACCATGGTGTAGACGCCCTGGGTCTTGGCGTCGGTCCAGTTCTCGATGTTGTAGTCGTTGTAGCAGAGCTTGGCCGAGGGGTCGACGTTCCGGGCGGTGCGGAAGGCCTCCTCGATGAAGCCGTCGCCCAGCACGTTCTGGAACACCGAGCTGCGGTGCCGGCCGCTGCCGTCGTCGGCGAAGGCCTCGTTGACGACGTCCCAGGCGTAGATCTTGCCCTTGTAGTGGGACATCTCGGTGGTGATGTGGTTGTCCATCACGCCGCGCAGGGTGTTCGCGTCGCCGATGGAGCTGACCCAGGACGGGAGCTGCGAGTGCCAGACCAGGGTGTGGCCGCGCATCCGCTGGCCGTGCGCCGAGGCGTGGCCGACGATCGAGTCGGCGGGGGCGAAGTTGAAGTTGCCGCGGGAGGGTTCGATGGTGTCCCACTTCATCTCGTTCTCCGGGGTGATCATGTTGAATTCCCGGTCGAGAATGGTGGAGTACGTCGCGTCACCGAGCCGGCCGGCGGCCACGGCGGTGCCGAAGTAGCGGCCGCTGCCGGCAGCGGCCGCGCCCAGCGTGGTCGACCCGGCGGCATGAGCCGCGGGGCTCGCGGTGACGACGGTGGCCGCACCGACGAGCATGCACGCGGCCGCCGTCAGGGTCTTGCGGGGGAGGGGTTTCGTGTGGAGCCAGGGCATGACGGATCGTTCTCCTCGGGTGGGGGATGCCCGCGCGCCGGTCGGGGGCGGGCGTCGTCCTGGTAGTCGTGCGCGTACTGCCGGGTGGAGCGGTTCCTGCTGGGGCGGCGGGGGCGTGTCCGCGCGGCGCCCGGCCGACTGTCCGGCACTGACTGTGAGCGTTAACAATCAAGGGCGGACACGGGCCCGGCCCCGCAGGTGCAGGTGAGATCTCCGGCAGGCGTGGTACGGCGTCAACGCCTGGGGCGGTGGCGGGTCGTCAGCTCGCGCTGCAGGAGACCGTCGGCCACGTGGTGCTGCCGTTCTTCATCACGGTCATGCCCCAGGTGTTGCCCGCGCCGTTGGGGGTGGCAACGAGGGTCTGGGCGTCGGGGTAGGACGCGTTGATGTTCCAGGTCGAGCTGATCTTCTCCGGGGAGGGCACCTTCACGGTGACCTTCCAGGGGGTCGATCCGGTGACCGAGACGTTCAGGTTGTACCGGTCGCTCCACGAGTCACCGGCGGAGAGTGTCGCGGTGCAGCTGCCGCCGGTGCCACCGCCGGTGCCGCCGCTGGAGGAGCCGAGCGTGATGTCGGAGCTGCCACTGCTCCGGTAGCCCTCGGTGGCCATGATCTCGTAGTTCATGGTGCCGAGGTTCATGCCGTACTTGGCCCACGCGTCGAAGTGGTTCCCGACGGTGATGGTTCCGCCGGTCCGCCTGGCCTGACGGACGCTCCAGTACTGGTTGAAGGTCTTGATGCCCTCGATGGAGGGGGCGTTGTAGCGCGTCGTCTCGTAGATGTCGTAGGTGCCGCCGTCCGTGGTGACGGTGCCCTTGTACGCGCCGGTGGGCTTGTAGGAGCCGTAGTTCTCGACGACGTAGTACTCGACGAGCGGGTTGGTGCTCCAGCCGTAGAGCGAGAGGTAGGCGTTGCCGCTGGTGCTCCACGTGCCCGAGTAGGTCACCGGGTTGCGTGACCCGGTGCTCCAGCCCTTGCCGGCGACGAAGTTGCCGGCGCCGCTCCAGGAGGTGCTGTAGTGACCGCCGCCGTTCAGGGACATGGAGGCCGCACCGGTGCCCTCGGTCCAGAACGAGTAGAAGTATCCGCCGTCGGTGCCGGTCTGGTTCGTGGTGACGGTCGCGGCCTCGGCGGTGCCGGGCGCGACCAGGACGGCGGCGAGGGCCAGGGGGAGGACGCGCGCCTTGCCGGCCGGCCGCCGGGGGTGATCGACCTTGCGGCTCTTGCGGTGGGGAAAGTTCACGGGGGTGATCCGTCCTGCCGATGGGTGGGAGTGCAGCACTGCGCCGCCGACGGCCGCGAGGGTGGGGTCGCACGGACGGCGTCGCGCAGTGGTTGCACGGAACCGGCTTGTCGTCAACAAGTCCGCGCTTGTGGGTGGTTGGCGACGCGGGGGCCGGGATCCGGGGCCGCTCGGACTTGTCGACGGCGCCAGTGTTGGCCTGAGCCCGACAAGTTGTCAACGCTTTCGACCGAAACAGCGATACCTTCGCCCGCTCTCAGGCCCGCCCCCGCCGGTGAACGTGCTGGCCAGGCGCTCGGCGGTCGACCGCCGGGCCCAGGGGCTCGGTCAGGAGCCTCCCGATTTCCCTACGGTTCCCCCACGTTCCCCACGGGTGGATCGCAATCAACGCGGAAGAACTGCGAAAGTTTCGCGATCCGGATGTCGGTGCCCCGTCGGGGCTGCTCGCGGCGCGGGGGCCAGTGCCGCTCCGGTCAGGGCCGGCTGGGCGCCACGGCGCTGGAGCGCACCACCAGGGTGGTCGACAGTTCGAGGCGGGTGGGGGACGCCGGGGCCTCCCCGGTGCGGAGGGCGAGGATCAGACGGGTCGCCTGTTCGGCCATCTCACGCAGGGGTTGGCGGACGGTGGTCAGTGCGGGGCTGGTCCATTGCGCGATGTCCAGGTCGTCGTAGCCGACCACGGACAGGTCCTCGGGGATGCGCAGGCCGCGGACCCGGGCGGCCTCCATGACCCCGAGCGCCTGGAGGTCGCTGCCGGCGAAGATCGCGGTGGGCCGGTCGGGGAGCTCCAACAGCCGTTCGGCCTGGGCGAATCCGCCCTCGGTGTGGAAGTCGCCGAAGGCGGTCAGCGCGGGGTCGACCGCCAGGCCGGCCATGGACATCGCGGAGCGGTAGCCGTCCAGTCGGGCCAGGGAGCAGAGGGTGTCCTCGGGGCCGGTGACGATGGCGATGCGCCGGTGGCCGAGCTCGATCAGGTGCCGGGTGGCGGCGAGGCCGCCGGCCCAGTTGGCCGAGCCCACCGAGGGCACGTCCGGATCGGGGTTGCCGGCCGGGTCGACGATCACGAACGGGATGGAGCGTGCGCGCAGTTGGCGCTTGAACTCGGGCGGCAGGCTGGAGAAGACCAGCACGACACCGAGGGGGCGCCGGCGCAGCACCGCCTCGATCCACTCCGGCCCGGGGGCGCGGCGTGAACCGCTGTGGGTGACCACGACCGCCGCTCCGTGCTCGCTCGCCACGGCCTCGACGCCACGCAGGAGTTCCATCGCCCAGAGGCTGTCGAGCTCGTGGAAGACGATCTCGACGAGGGGTGCTTCCCCGCCGCCGCGCGCGGCGCGCCGGTAGTCGTGGCCGCTCAGGACCTGCTCGACGCGGACGCGGGTGGCCGCCGCCACGTCGGTACGGCCGTTGAGGACCTTCGAAACCGTCGAAACGGAGACCTCGGCCTCGCGCGCGATGTCCGCGAGGGTCACCCGTCCCAGTTCATCGCCCTTTTCCATGGAGGCAGCATAAGGCACGGGCGGCGCAGGGCAGTTGGCGCATCACGCTTCAGTAACCCCCGATCCGGGGGGTTGACCCGAAACCTGTCCGCAACCTAGCGTCCCGGCCAGCGGTAATTTCGAGAAACAGGTCGAAACTTTAGGGGACTTGTGATGAAGAGGCGCACTTTAGCGGCTGCACTCGGCCTGGCCGCGGTCATGGCGGGGACGACCGCCTGCGGCAGTGGCGGTTCCTCCTCCGCCGGCGGGGGCTCCGGCACGATCCACGTCCTGGTCTACGGGGACGCCAGCAACAAGGTCGAGAAGCAACTGGTCGACACCTTCAACAAGACGTCGAAGGTCAAGGCCGTCCTGGACACCATCCCCGGCGCGGACTACCAGGCCAAGCTCAACACCGTCATCAACACCCCCCAGGCGCCGGACGTCTTCTTCAACTGGGGCGGCGGCAGCATCCAGCCCTATGTGAAGTCCGACCTGCTGCTCCCGTTGGACGACATGATCGCCGCGGACCCGGCGCTGAAGAGCAACTTCCTGCCGTCGGTGTTCAACACCGCGGTGATCGACGGCAAGTCCTACGGCATCCCGATGCGCGGCACCCAGCCGGTGCTGCTGTTCACCAACAAGAAGGTGCTGGCCGACGCCGGCCTGGGCGCCCCGAAGACCTGGGACGACCTGCTGGGCGTCGTCCGGGCGCTCAAGGCCAAGGGCATCACCCCGATCGCCCTCGGCGGCGGCGACCAGTGGCCGACCCTGATGTGGTACGAGTACGTGTTCGACCGTGTCGCGGGCCCCGAGCTGTTCCGGAAGGCGCTGTCCGGAGACCGGAGCGCCTGGGAGAGCGAGGACGCCAAGAAGGCCCTGGGCATGCTCAAGCAACTGGTCGACGCCGGGGCGTTCGGCTCGAACTTCGACTCGGTCAAGTTCACCGACGGCGGCTCCCCGGCCCTGCTGGCCAAGGGCAAGGCGGGCCTGGAGCTGATGGGCTCCTGGGAGTACGCCACCCAGCGGGACGCCAACCCCGACTTCGCCAAGAGCGGTCTCGGGTACGGCAACTTCCCCGCCATCGCCGGCGGCAAGGGCGACCCGGCCGACGTGGTCGGCAACACCAACAACTTCTACTCGGTGCTGAAGAAGAGCAGGCATCCCGAGGCAGCCGCCGCCTTCCTGAAGCTCATGTACTCCGAGGAGTTCGTGAAGGCACAGCTGGCGATCGGCAACCTGCCGACCACCACCAACACCGAGCAGTTCCTCGCCACCGCGGACAACCCCGACTACTCGAAGTACCAGTACGACCTGGTCAAGGCCGCCCCGTCGTTCCAGCTGTCCTGGGACCAGGCGTACCCGCCGGCCGCCAACGCGCCGATCCACACCGCCGTCCAGCAGTTCTTCAACGGCAAGCTCGACGTGGACGGCTTCATCAAGGCCATGCAGGCCCTGCCCGCCTCCTGAGACGGATCGCCATGAGTGCTCCCTCCTTGGTGTCCGGGTACGGTCGCCGCCTGCGGGCGCGGCCTCGCCGGACCGGCGTCGGGGTGACCCGCCCGGGCCTTGCCTGGGCGCTGCCCGCGACCGTGTTCTTCCTGATGTTCGCGCTTCTGCCGCTGGTCCTGGTGGCGGTGCTCTCCTTCACCAACTGGAACGGCGTCGACGCCCCCCGGTTCAACGGCTTCGCCAACTGGACCAAGCTGCTGCACGACCCGGTGATGACGCAGAGCGTCGGTCTGACCCTGGTGCTGACCGTGGCCGGCGTGGTCGTACAGACCCCGGTGAGCATCCTGCTGGGCGTGTGGGCGGCCGGTCGCCAACGCAACCGTGCCGTGCTGTCCGCGATCTTCTTCGTCCCGCTGCTGCTGTCCGCGACCGCGATCTCGGTGGTCTGGCGCGCCATCCTCGACCCCAACTTCGGTGTGCCGTCGCAGCTGCAATGGCTCTTCGGCGACGGCAATCTGATGGGCAGTCAGAAAAGTGCCATCGCGGTGCTGACCTTCGTCGGCATGTGGCAGTGGACGCCCATGCACGCCCTGATCTACCAGGGCGGCGCCCGGGCGATCCCGCAGGTGCTCTACCAGGCCGCGTCCATCGACGGCGCGGGCAAGGTGCGGCAGTTCTTCCACATCACCCTGCCGCAGCTGCGCAACACCGTGATCACGTCGATGATCCTGATGCTGGTCGGCGGCCTCACCACCTTCGACACCGTCCTCATCCTCACCCAGGGCGGCCCCGGCACCGACACCACCAACAGCGCCTACTACATGTACCAACAGGCTTTCAAGAGCTTCGACTTCGGCGCGGGCTCGGCCATCGCCCTGGTCCTCGTGGTGGTCGCCGCCCTGATCTCGCTGGCCGTCGTGCGCCTGTCCGGCTACGACAGGATGCGCAGCACGACGGAGGGACTTTGATGCGACGGCGTCCCAACCACCTCGCCGGGCTCGGCTCGCTGCTCTGGCTGGCGCTGGTCGGCTTCCCGCTGTACGTCCTGCTGATCGCGACCTTCCGGACCCGCTCCGACTACTCCTCGCAGGGGCCGCTCACCTTCCCCGCGCAGCTGACCCTGCAGAACTACATCGACGACTTCTCCAACGGCTTCGGCCGGGACTTCCTCAACACGCTCCTCGTCACCGTGAGCGTGGTCGCGATCGTGCTGCTCGTGGTGCCCCCGCTCGCCTACGCGATCGTCCGGGCCCGGGGCAGGACCATCGGCACGGTCTTCCGGATCTTCCTGCTGGGGCTGGCGATTCCGGCGCAGGCCGTGATCGTGCCGATGTTCTACGTCATCAGCAAGGCCGGCCTCTACGACAACCTGCTCGGAATCATCCTGCCCACCGCGGCGTTCTGCCTGCCGGTGTGCACGCTGGTCCTCACCGGCGCGATGCGGGACATCACCGGCGAGCTCTACGAGGCCATGGCCATGGACGGTGCCACCCCCTGGCGGGTGTTCTGGCAGCTGGTGCTGCCGCTGTCCAGGGGCGGTCTCTCCTCCGTCGTGGTCTTCGCCGCGCTGCAGGCGTGGAACGGCTTCCTGTTCCCGCTGATCCTCACCCAGTCGGAGAGCACCAAGGTCATCACACTCGGCCTGTACGACTTCCAGACCGAGCACGGCGTCGACGTGCCCGGTCTGCTCAGCGCCGTCGTGCTGTCGACGCTCCCCGTCCTCATCGTCTACCTGTTCGCCCGACGCGCCTTGGTCCAAGGCCTCATGGGCGTCGGAGGAAAGTGACCGGCAACTTGACTTCCTCTCCCTCGTGGACGAGGGGGATTCCCCTCAGCCTCGCGGTTGAGCCGCTGCGCGTGTGCGCTGCGGTGGGACTACTTCCTGCTTCGCCGACGACTGCCCGCCCGGAGTGCTCCGTTGAGGTCTTACACCGTCTCCACAGGCTGCAACCGCCAGTCCGGCGGCCAGGATATTGCGTGCCGCGTTCACGTCCCGGTCATGGGTCGTCCCGCAGTCACACGCCCACTCACGGACGTTCAGCGCCATCCTGCCCCGCAGGGTGCCGCACTGCGAGCACAGCTTGGAAGAGGGGAACCAGCGGTCGACGACCACGAGTTCCCGCCCGTACCAGCCGGCTTTGTATTCCAGCATGGACCGCATCGCGGACCACGACGCGTTGGCTATCGCACGGGACAGCTTCCGATTCTGGATCATGTTGCGGACAGACAGGTCCTCGATCACGAGCGTTTGGTTTTCGCGCACGAGTCGAGTGGTGAGCTGATGCAGGAAGTCCCTGCGGCGATCCGCGATACGGGCGTGGACGCGGGCGACCTTCAGCCGGGCCTCGGCCCGGTTGGCGGAGTCCTTGGCCTTGCGGGACAGGTCCCGCTGGGCCTTGGTCAGGCGCTCGCGGTCACGGCGCTCATGGCGGGGGTTGGTGATCTTCTCCCCGGTGGACAGGGTGACCAGCGCGGTGATCCCGGCGTCGATCCCGACGGCAGCCGTGGTGACGGGCATGGGCTCGGGGTGGTCATCGCACAACATCGAGACGAACCATCGCCCGGCGCCGTCCCGGCGGACGGTCACGGTGGACGGCTGCGCACCAGCGGGAAGCGGACGGGACCACACGATATCGAGCGGTTCCGTCATCTTCGCGAGCCTCAGTCGGCCGTCCCGGAAGCGGAACGCCGACGAGGTGTACTCGGTGGATGCACGGGACTTGTGCTTGGACTTGAACCGGGGATACCGGGCACGCTTCTGCCAGAAGTTCGAGAAGCCGCTCTGCAAATGCCGAAGCGCCTGCTGCAGCGGAACCGACGACACCTCGTTGAGATGAGCCAGTTCCTCGGTCTTCTTCCACGCCGTCAGCATGGCGCTGGTGGCGTTCTAGTTCACCCGCTCCTGGCGCAGCGTCCACGCCTCCGTACGGGCGTGCAACGCCATGTTGTAGACCTTCCGGACACACCCGAACGTGCGCGACAGCTCAGCTGCCTGCACATCGGAAGGGTAGAAGCGGAACTTGAACGCCCGCTTCACCGAAGTGGTCTCCACGGATCACACGCTAACACCATTCCTGATAGATACATGACGCTTGATCATCTACCGAAACACCGCACCAGCTTGACGGCGCTTCGGCTTTCCCTGACCCGCTACGCGGGCAATCCGTTTCCTCCCCCGGCTGAAGCCGGGGGTATCCACGGAGGTATCCGATGAACCTGGCCGTCCCGTCCACCGCTCCGACCGCCCGCTGGCGCGACCGCGCGCTCAGCCCCGAGGAACGCGCGGACGCCGTGCTCGCCGAGATGACGCTGCCGGAGAAGCTGGCCCAGCTCGTCGGCGTCTGGGTCGGCGCCTCCGACGAGGGCGGAGACGTCGCCCCGCACCAGCACGACATGGAGGATCCGCCCGCCCTCGACGACCTGCTCCCGTCCGGGCTGGGCCAGTTGACCCGGCCCTTCGGCACGGTGCCGGTCGACCCGGCGCTGGGCGCGCTCTCACTGGCCCGCAGCCAGCAGCGCATCGCCGCCGCGAACCGGTTCGGCATCCCGGCCCTCGCGCACGAGGAGTGCCTGGCCGGCTTCGCCGCCTGGGGTGCCACCGCCTACCCGGTGCCGCTCTCCTGGGGTGCCACCTTCGACCCGGACCTGATCCGGCGGATGGCCGCGGCCATCGGCCGCGACATGCGCGCGGTCGGCGTCCACCAGGGCCTCTCCCCAGTCCTCGACGTCGTCCGGGACGCCCGCTGGGGCCGGGTCGAGGAGACCATCGGCGAAGACCCCTACCTGGTCGGCACGGTGGCCACCGCCTACGTGCAGGGCCTGGAGTCGGCGGGGATCGTCGCCACGCTCAAGCACTTCGCGGGGTACTCGGCCTCGCGCGCCGGACGCAACCTCGCCCCCGTGGGCATGGGCGCGCGGGAGCGTGCCGACGTGATCCTGCCGCCCTTCGAGATGGCGGTGCGCGAGGGCCGGCCCCGTTCGGTCATGCACGCCTACACCGACACCGACGGCGTCCCCTCGGCCGCCGACGAGGCGCTGCTGACCGGGCTGCTGCGCGACAGCTGGGGCTTCGAGGGGACCGTGGTCGCCGACTACTTCGGCATCGCCTTCCTCAAGGTGCTGCACGGCGTCGCCGGAGACTGGGCCGAGGCCGCCGCACTCGCCCTGGCCAGTGGCGTGGACGTGGAACTGCCCACCGTCAAGACCTACGGGGAGCCGCTGCTGCGCGCCGTCGAGGACGGGACCGTGCCCGAGTCGCTGGTCGACCGGGCGCTGCGCCGGGTGCTGGTGCAGAAGGCCCAACTCGGCCTGCTGGACCAGGACTGGGAGGCCGTCCCGGCGGCGATCGCCGGTCGGCCGCTCGACGACCCGCACGCGCTGCGCGGCTCGGTCGACCTGGACCCCCCGGAGAACCGCGCCCTCGCCCGGGAGATCGCCGAGCAGGCCGTGGTGCTGCTGCGCAACGACGGCACCCTGCCGCTGCGCGGCCCCCGCCGGATCGCGCTGATCGGCCCCAACGCCGACACCCCGACCTCGGTGCTGGGCTGCTACGCCTTCCCCGTGCACGTCGGCAGCCAGCACCCCGGGATCCCGGTCGGCATCGAACTGCCCACCCTGGGCCAGGCGTTGGCAGCCGAGTTCCCCGACAGCGAGATCCGGACGGTGGCCGGGGCGAGCGTCGACGGGCTCGACACGTCCGGCTTCGCCGAGGCCGTCGAGGCGGCCCGGCAGGCCGATGTCGTGATCGTCGCCCTCGGGGACCGGGCCGGCCTGTTCGGGCGCGGCACCAGTGGCGAGGGCTGCGACGCCGAGTCCCTGGAACTGCCCGGCGTGCAGCAGCAGTTGCTCGACGCACTGCTGGACACCGGCAGGCCGGTCGTGCCGGTGCTGCTCGCCGGCCGCCCCTACGCGCTGGGACGCGCGGCGACCGAGGCGGCGGCCCTGGTGCAGACCTTCTTCCCCGGCGAGGCCGGGACCGGGGCGATCGCCGCCGTGCTCAGCGGCCGGACCAACCCCTCGGGCCGACTGCCGGTCAGCATCCCGGCCCGGCCGGCCGTGCAGCCCTCCACCTACCTCGCCGCCCGCCTGGCCGGACCCAGCGAGGTGTCCAGCACCGACCCGACCCCCGCGTTCGGATTCGGGCACGGCATCGGCTACACCACGTTCGCCTGGACCGACCTGGAGGTGGAGCAGGCCGCCGCCACGACCGACGGCGAGTTCGGCCTCGCCTTCACCCTGCGCAACACCGGTGAGCGGAGCGGCAGCGAGACCGTCCAGCTCTACCTGCACGACCCCGTCGCCTCCGTCGTCCAGCCGGTCCTGCGGCTGATCGGCTACCGGCGGATCACCCTCGACGCGGGGGCACGGACCCGGATCCGGGTCCGCGTCCCCGCCGACCTCGCGTCCTTCACCGGACGCGACGGCCGACGCATCGTCGAGCCGGGCGAGCTGGAACTGCGGGTCTCCGCCTCCAGCACCGACGTCCGGCTCACCGCCACCGTCCGACTGGACGGCCCGGTCCGCGCGCTGGACCACACCCGGCGCCTGCACGCGGACTTCCGGTGCACCTGATCCGTCACCGGGCCGGCCGCCGACGGAACCTTCCCCACACCCCCTGGCAATCCCGACGGAGAGGTCCCATGTTCCGATCCCGCTCGTTACCGTCCCGTCTCCTGGGCATCGTCGCCGCGATCGGCCTCGCGGTCGGCCTGAGCCTGCAGGCCGCGCCCCAGGCCGCTGCCACCCCGCAGGCCGCCGCCTCGCTGACGCAGATCACGAACTTCGGCACCAACCCGACAGGTCTGCTGATGCACCTGTACGTGCCGAGCAGCGTCAGGGCCAACCCACCGATCCTGTTGGCCCTGCACGGGTGCCAGGGGACGGGGCCCTACCTGTACTCCAGCACCGACTTCGGGTCGCTGGCCGACCGGTACGGGTTCCTCGTCATCTACCCCTCGACGAACCCGAGCGGAAGCTGCTGGGACGTCTCCTCGGACCAGGCGCTGACCCGCAACGGCGGCAGTGACCCGGTCGGGCTCATGTCGATGATCACCTACACGGAGCAGCACTACGGCGGCAACGCCAACGCCGTGTACGTGACCGGCGAGTCGTCGGGCGGGATGATGACGAACGTGATGCTCGCCGACTACCCCGATGTGTTCAAGGCGGGCGCGGCGTTCATGGGAGTGCCCTACCACTGCTTCCACACGGGCACCGTACGCGGCTGGAACGCGGACTGCGCCCAGGGCAAGGTGTCCATGAGCCCGCAACAGTGGGGCGGACTGGCCCGCACCACGGGGGATCCCGGCTACACCGGTCCGCGTCCGCGCGTGCAGCTGTGGCACGGAACCGCCGACACGATCCTGAGCCACAACAACCTCGGTGAAGAGATCAAGCAGTGGACCGACGTCCTCGGCGTGAGCCAGACCCCGTCGGCCACGGACACCCCCGCGGCGAACTGGAACCGTACGCGGTACGACAACAGCGCCGGCACCACCCAGGTCGAGGCGTACAGCATCGTCGGGGCCGGGCACCAACTGCCCGTCCAGGGAACCGCGATGGCCGCCAACGCCATCCACTTCATGGGCCTGGACGCGGGGTCCTCCGGCGGCGCCACGACCGGCGCGCTGCACGCGGTGGCCGCGGGCAAGTGCCTGACCGACGCGAACAACGCGACGCCGGGCACCCAGCAGCAGATCCACACCTGCAACGGCAGCGAGAACCAGACCTGGACCCGTACGGCATCGAAGCAGCTGACCGTGACCGTCGGCGGCAGCACGCTGTGCCTGGACGCCAACGCCAGGGGCACCACCGACGCCACCAAGGTGGTCGTCTGGTCCTGCAACGGCCAGGCCAACCAGCAGTGGCAGCTGAACTCGAACGGCACGATCACCGGAGTGCAGTCGGGGCTCTGCCTGGACGTGGCCGGCCTGGCCACCGCCGACGGCTCGCCCGTCCAGCTGTGGAGCTGCAGCGGCGGCAGGAACCAGCAGTGGACGTTCGGATGATCGGAGGTCGCCGCGGTCGCGCCGGTCGCGGTGACCCGGTCCGGCCGTAGCCGCGCGGTCTGCCCGCCCCGCCGTGACGGCGCGGCGGGCAGACCGCCCGGGCGGTGCTCAGGTGCAGTCGGTGCCGTTCAGGGTGAAGCGGGCCGGTGCCGTGTTGGCGCCGGAGTACGTCGCCTGGAACCCGAAGCTCGCGCTCGCCCCGGCGGCCAGGGTGCCGTTCCAACCGGCGTCCCGCGCGCTCACGGCGCTGCCGGACTGGGCCACGGTCGCGTTCCACCCGCTCGAGATCCGCTGGTCACCCGGGAAGCTCCAGCCGAGCGTCCAGCCGGAGACGGCGGCGGTGCCGGTGTTCCGCACGGTCACTGTCGCGGTGAACCCGCCGTTCCAGGCGTTGTCGACCCGGTACGCCACCGAGCAGGACGTCGCGGGCGGCGCCGGTGTCGCCCGCCGTTCGGCGGCGAACGCCGCGAGCCAGGCCAGCGAGGCGTTCCAGTTGATCGCCACCTCGTTGGTGGAGTACGAGCCGATGTCGTCGACGTAGCAGGCGGCCGGTGCGCAGCCCGTCAGTCGGGCCTTCGCCACCGGATCCTCCAGGCCGGCGTCCGGGCCGCCCGCGAGGGAGCCGGCCGGCGGGTGCGGCAGCGAGGCGTCGTTCTGGTGCGCCCAGAACCGGTGGTGCTCGTTCTCCGAGGCCCGCTCGCCGTAGCCGCTCACGTAGGAGCGGTCCAGCGCGTTGCGGCCGAGCAGGTAGTCCAGGGCCTCCAGCGCGCCGGTCCGGTAGCGCGCGGCACCGGTCAGCTCGTAGGCGACGGCCAGCACCATCGCGTTGCCGGCGACCGAGCTGTTGGACCCCCAGACGTAGCCGTCGGCGGCGATCGGCACCGCGTAGCCCTGTCCGGCCATGGTGGACAGGTGGCCGTCGGCGGCCGAGATCAGCAGGCCGCGCAGACGCGTCACGTCGTCGGCGGGCAGGGCCACGCCGGGCACGGTGGCCAGGGTGATCCGGCCGAGCGTCGCGGTGCCGCCCCACCAGAACGCGTCGACCGGCTTGGTGTGGTGCGGGGAGGAGGTGACCGCGTCCCGGTACTGCGACTCGCCGGTGGTGGCGAGGAGTTCGGCCGCGGCCCAGTAGAACTCGTCGGAGACGTCGGCGTCCTCGTACGCGCCGCCGCCGGTGTTGTCGGTCGCCGGGGCGAGGACGTTCGGGTTGGCCCTGGCCGCCGTCCAGGCGCGGCGGGCCGCGTCCAGGCAGCGGGCGGCGAAGGCGGCGTCGTACGGTGCGTACACCCGGGCACACTGCGCCGCGGTGGCGGCCAGGTTGAGCGTGGCGGCGGTCGAGGGCTTGTGCAACTCGCGTGGCTGTTCGTCGAGTTCGGGCCGGGTCGGCAGGCCGGTCCACTGCGCGTCGTGCATCTTGTGGAAGGCCATCCCGGCCATCGGCTTGCCGTCCGGGACCTGCATCCGCAGCAGGAAGTCCAGTTCCCAGCGGGCCTCGTCCAGCACGTCCGGCACCCCGTTGCCGCGCTCGGGAACGCGCAGGGTGGAGTCGCCCAGCGCCGCGTCGCCGCCCGAACGGTGGGCTCGTTCGAAGGAGTTGACCAACTCCCAGGCCGCGATGCCGCCGTTGACCACGTACTTGCCCTGATCGCCGGCGTCGTACCAGCCGCCGCGGACGTCCGACCGGTAGTCGCACACCCCGGCCTGGCACGGCACGCTGGTGTCGCCTTGGTTCGGCGCCACGCCCAGGTGGCCGGCGGGGCGCGCGTACGCGCTGCCGGCCAGGGCCGCGTCGATGGCGATGCCGCTGCGCTGCTGGTAGAAGAACGACATGCTGTCGGCGCGCAGCCCGTCGTACAGCGACGCCGAGATGTCGAACGGGTGGCTCGCCCGGCCGTCCACGACCAGGGTGAGGCCGGTGCCGGTGCCGGTGTACGCGCCGAAGTCCACCAGGTGCGTGGACTGGCCGGACGCCTGGTCGGCGCCGTGCACGGTGGTGGTGCCGGCGGCGACCTGCGTGCCGGCGGCGTCGCGCAGCTGCCAGGCGAGTGGGGAGGTCGTGGAGCTGATCACGGTCGCCCGCTTGGGCCCGTCCGGCAGGTAGCCGAGCTGGTTCACGCGGACGGGGAAGTCGGCGGCCGTGGTGACCGTGGCCGTGGCCGCTGTGGTGGTGGCCGGGGCGAACGCGGTGGCGGTCAGCCCGCCGGCGGCCAGGGCCAGGCCGGTGAGCGCGGCGGCCGCGCGTCGGGGCAGTGCGCGGCCGGAGAGGAGGGGAGGCATGGGTGGGGGCCTTCCTTTGGGGGTGGGGAGAGGGGAGCCCAGGGCGTGGGAGCGCTCCCACTTCCAATGAAGCCAGCCGCGCACAAGGTGCGTCAAGGGTGGGCAGGAGACGCGAGATTGACGTGACCTCAGGTACCGACCGGGTTCCGGAACGGCGCGGGCGCATCCGGCGGCCTCGGGTGCGCGGCGCGTTCAGCCCGAGGCCCGGACGACCAACCGGGTGGGCAGCACCACCGATTCGCCGCATGCCGGGTTCCGCAGCAGCAGATCCATGGCACGGGAGCCGAGTTCCTCCACCGGCTGGCGGACGGTGGTCAGCCCCGGCCGGCACCGCGCGGCGACAGGAGAGTCGTCGAAGCCGACCACGGCAACGTCCTCGGGGACCCGCAGGCCGTGCCGCCGAAGGGTCCTGAGGGCGCCCGCTGCCATCTGGTCGGAGGCGGCGAACACGGCGTTGACCTCGGGGCGCCGGTCCAGCAGTCGCTGCATCGCATGCTCGCCCGAGGCGCCGCTGAAGTCGCCGTACGCCACGGCCGGCCGTGCCGCGGCCATCGCGGCCACCGTCTGGTGGTAGCCGGCCAGCCGGTCCACGCCGGCGGCGGTGTTCGGCGGCCCGGCGATGGTGGCCACGGAGCGACGCCCGGACGCGCACAGCCGTCGCACCGCGTCCCTGGCGCCGGCGAGGTTGTCAGCGTCCACGAACGCCACCGTGCCCGGCTCCGGCGGCCGGCCCAGCGACACCACGGGCACCCCGGCCGCGTGCAGCAACCGGGCGAGCGAGGTGTCCCCCCAGGGGCCGACCAGCAGCACACCGTCGACGTGGCCGCCGCACAGGTAGCGCACCAGCGGCGGTCGCCGGCAGCGCCTGGGCACCGTGAAGACGGCCAACTCCCGTTCTGCGCCGGACAGGGAGCGCCGCAGCCCGGCCAGCAGCCGTACCGGGAAGGCGTCCGCGTGGTACTGCAGAGGATCCGCGAAGACCACGACGGCCACCACGCCGGTCGCCCGGGTGCTGGGCGCCCGGCGGCGGACGTACGCCAACTCGCGCACTGCCCGTTCCACCCGGGCCGCCGCCTCGGTGGAGACCCGGGCGGAACGGTTGAGCACCCGGGACGCGGTCGCCGTGGAGACGCCGGCGAGACGGGCGACCTCGGCCAGCGTCGGAGCGGGATCCTTGCCGGGAATGGGCTGGGGCATGGGGCCGTCCTGGATCGGTCCTCGACAGGGGAACCACACCCCGGACCCGTCACCCGCGCCGACCCACCACCCTTGCCAGCTTGGCCCGTTGAGCGATCAGCGTCAAGGGATCCGGCACTCCCGCTCACACGGGGTCGGGCAGCCCGGCGCGGCGGATCACCTCCGCGTACCACCGGGCACCCGGCGATCCCCCACGGATCAAGCCGGGGCCCGTGAAACACCGTCGACGGCCGTGGGAGCGCTCCCGGCGGACGCTGTAACTTATACGCTGCCGAGCCGGGCGGCCCACTGCCACCGGGACGCGGCTCCGCGCTGGTCGCCGCCGTTGTCCGGCCCCGCAGGGCCCGCCGGCCGGCGTCGCCGGGCCCTGCGGGCGCTTCCCAAGCCGGGCGCGCAAGCCCACGATCGCTCGCAGCACCTCCGTCCGCCGCGCGTCCCCACCCGCGTGGCGGTACCCCACCCATCTGGAGGACGCGCATGCGACGCGAAACCCTGCGTGCCAGGGGCAACCCGCTCACCCTCACCGCGACGGCCACCGCGCTCGTCCTGGTCGGTGCGGCGGGCGGCGCCGTCACGGTGCCCACCGCGGCGGCGACCGCCGGGCTGTCCTGCGGCGTGAGCTACGCCGTCAACGACTGGGGCAGCGGCTTCACCGCCAACATCACCATCACCGACACCGGCACCACCGCCATCAACGGCTGGACCCTCGGCTACGCCTACACCGGCAACCAGACCCTCCAGAACGGCTGGAACGGCACCTGGAGCCAGACCGGACAGACCGTCACCGTCACCAACCCCGGCTACGCCACCACCATCGCCCCCGGCGCCGGCTACACCACCAGCGCCAACTTCTCCTACAGCGCCGCCAACACCGCCCCCACCGGCTTCACCGTCAACGGCACCCCCTGCCGCGGCGCCGACCGGCCGCCGACCGTCTCGCTCACCTCCCCGGCAGCCGGGCAGACCTTCACCCCGGGCTCCACCGTGAAGCTCGCCGCCGACGCGGCCGACGCCGACGGCACCGTCTCGAAGGTGGACTTCTACGCCTCGACCTCGGCCGCCGCCAACACCCTGATCGGCACCGCCGTCACCGCGCCGTACGGCGTCGACTGGGCGAACGTGGCGGCGGGCGACTACTCGGTCACCGCCGTCGCCACCGACGACGCCGGCGCCACCACGACCTCCGGCCCGGTCGCGATCAAGGTGGCCGGGCCGAGCGTCCTGGTCGGCCCGGCCACGCTCGCCGTCCAGCAGGGGAGCACCGGCACCTTCACCGTCGCTCTCTCCCAGGCGCCGACCGCGAACACCACGGTCACGGTGGACCGTTCGGGCAACGACCCGGACCTGAGCGTGACATCCGGCGCCGGCCTCACCTTCACCCCCGGGAACTGGAACGTCCCGCAGACCGTCACCATCGCGGCCGGCACCGATGCCGGGCAGGTCGGTGGGACCGCCACCTTCACCGCCTCCGCGGCCGGCTTCGGCCCCGGCGCCGTCACGGTGACCGAGGCGGCGAAGACCTCGGGCTACGACCAGTACTTCCTGGACCTCTACAGCAAGCTCAAGAACCCGGCGAACGGGTACTTCAGCCCGCAGGGCATCCCGTACCACGCGGTGGAAACCCTGATCGTGGAGGCTCCCGACTACGGCCACGAGACCACCTCCGAGACCTACAGCTACTGGCTGTGGCTGGAGGCCGACTACGGCCGGGTGACCGGCGACTGGACGGGCTTCAACAACGCCTGGACCAACCTGGAGGCCCACCTGATCCCCAGTCACGCCCAGCAGCCCGGTCAGAGCACCTACAATCCGGCCAAGCCCGGCCAGTACGGTCCCGAGAAGGCCCAACCGGACCAGTACCCGGCCAAGTTGAACGGCGGTGTACCGGTCGGCACCGACCCGCTCTCCGCGGAGCTGGGCCGGGCCTACGGCAGCTCGGACATCTACGCCCCGGCCTGGCTGCTGGACGCCGACAACAAGTACGGCTTCGGGCAGTGCGAGGACGGAACCAGCAAGCCCAGCCTGATCAACACCTTCCAGCGCGGCCCGGAGGAGTCGGTCTGGGAGACGGTGCCGCAGCCCGACTGCGACCTGTTCACGTACGGCAACAGCAGCTCCGGCTTCCTCAGCCTGTTCAACGACGGCGGCGGCTCCTTCAGCAAGCAGTACAAGTACACCGACGCGCCCGACGCCGACGCCCGGCTGGTCCAGGCCGCTTACTGGGCGGAGCAGTTCGCCACGTCGCAGGGCAAGAGCGCGGCCATCACCGCGACCCTCGCCAAGGCCGCCAAGCTCGGCGACTACCTGCGCTACTCGCTCTACGACAAGTACTTCAAGCAGGCGGGCAACTGCCTCGGCTCCACCACCTGCCCCGGCGGGACCTCCAAGGCGAACGAGCAACTCGGCCTGCTGACCTGGTACTTCGCCTGGGGAGGGGCGGCCGACGGCAGCTGGTCGTGGCGGATCTCCGGCTCCGCCGCCCACCAGGGCTACCAGAACCCGATGGCCGCGTGGGTGCTCGCCAACGACCCCGGCCTGAAGCCGCTCTCGCCGAGCGCCGCCACCGACTGGGCGGGCAGCCTGGACAAGCAGCTCCAGTTCTTCCAGTGGCTGCAGTCCACCGAGGGCGGCATCGCCGGCGGCGCCACCAACAGCTGGGGCGGGAACTACGGCGACGACGCGGCACCGCCGGCGGGCGACCCGACCTTCTACGGCCTGTACTACGACTGGCAGCCCGAGTACCACGACCCCGCCTCCAACCAGTGGTTCGGGTTCCAGACCTGGTCGATGGAACGCTTCGCCGAGTACTACTACGCCACGGGCGACACCCGGGCGAAGGGCATCCTCGACAAGTGGATCCCGTGGGCGATGTCCGTCTCCCGGGCCGACCGGGCCACCGGCACCCTGACCACCCCCGACAAGCTCACCTGGACCGGCGCGCCCGACACCTGGAACGCCACCAGCCCCGGAAGCAACGCGGGCCTGCACGTCGTCGCGAGCGGCACCAGCACCGACGTCGGCGTGGCCGGCTCGCTCGCCAAGACCCTCGCGTACTACGCGGCCAAGTCCGGTAGCAGCAGCGCCCAGAAGTTCGCCCAGAACATCCTGGACACCCTGCACGCCAGGTACACCGACGGCCTGGGCTACTCGGCCGCCGAGACCCGCGCCGACTACAGCCGCTTCACCCAGGCCTACTCGCCGACCACCCACCAGGGCCTGTACGTGCCGCCCGGCTGGACCGGCAGCTACCCGGACGGCACCCGGATCAGCTCGGCGAGCAACACCTTCCTGTCGATCCGCCCCTGGTACACCAAGGACCCGCAATGGTCCAAGGTGCAGACCTACCTCGACGGCGGCGCCGCGCCGACCTTCACCTACCACCGGTTCTGGGCCGAGGCGGACATCGCCACCGCCTTCGACACCTTCGCCCAGCTGTTCCCGACCGTCAACCCGGGCAACTGACGGCCCACCCGCTCCGGCTCGGTCCCCGACCCGGCCCCCGACCCGGCCCCGGACCCGGTCCCGGCTCCGCCCACGCGCGCGGAGCCGGACCGGGCCGGACGGCCACACGGGCTCCAAGGACGACGACACCGGGAGCCCCGCCCGCCCCCACCCCCACCCCGTGGAGAAACACCATGCGCTGCTCGCTCCGTACGCGGTCCCTGCTCCTGGCCCCGGTGCTGGGCGCCCTCGTGGTCGCGGTCCACCCCGGGACCGCCCACGCCGCCGACCCCACCACCATGACCAGCGGCTTCTACGTCGACCCCGATTCCTCCGCGCGTCGGTGGGTCAACGCCAACCCGGGCGACGGCCGCGCCCCCGCCGTCCGGTCATCGATCGCCGACGTGCCGACGGCACGCTGGTTCGGCAACTGGAGCGGCACCATCGGGACGGCGACCGGCTCCTTCGCCGGCGCGGCCGCCGCCAAGGGCGAGCTGCCCCTCCTGGTGGCGTACAACATCCCCAACCGCGACATCTGCGCCGGGCAGTCCGGCGGCGGGGCGGGAAGCGCCGCGGACTACCGGACCTGGATCGCCGGCTTCGCCGGCGGCATCGGCAACCGGCCCGCGGTGGTCGTCCTCGAACCCGACTCGCTCGGCGACGAGAGCTGCATGACCCCGGCCCAGATCACCGAGCGCAACGCCCTGCTGAGCAACGCCATCGCGCAGTTCAACGCCAAGGCCCCGAACACCTGGGTCTATCTCGACGCCGGCAACCCCGGCTGGCTGAGCGCCGACACCATGGCCCAGCACCTGGCCGCGGCCGGGGTGAGCGGAGCGCACGGGTTCTCGCTGAACGTGTCGAACTACCTCACCACGACGGAGCACGTCGCCTACGGCAACGCCGTCAACGCGGCCCTGAAGTCCGCGAAGGGCTTCACCAAGCCCTACGTCGTCGACACCAGCCGCAACGGCAACGGCTCCAACGGCGCGTGGTGCAACCCGGCGGGGAGGAGGATCGGGACGCCCACGCAGCGGGGTGGCGGCGCCGAGATGCTGCTGTGGATCAAGGTGCCCGGCGAGTCCGACGGCAACTGCGGTGGCGGCGCCGGATCGACCGCCGGGCAGTTCCTGCCCGAGGTCGCCTACAAGATGATCTACGGCTACTGACATGGCGCGGCCCGGCCCCGTCCGGGGCCGGGGCCGGCCGCCTCCACCGGTCAGGGGCCGATCGGCAGGACGGAGGTGGGTTCGGTGATCACGAGGGGCTCTCCGGCGGGGGTCAGATGACCGGAGGCCGGGTTGCGGTGGAAGGCCGTCAGGGTGTCGGAACCCTGGTTGGCGCAGAACAGGAGCCGCCCGTCGGAGGTGAGGGCGATGTCGCGGGGCCAGGACCCGCCACAGGCGGTGACGTCGATCAGCTCGACGGCCGCCCCGTCGTCGTGGAGGGCGTGCACGGCGATCGCGTCGTCGCCGCGGTTGGTCGTGTAGAGGAAGCGGCCGTCCGCGGACACCCGGACGGCGGCGGCTTGGTTGGCGTTCGGCGCACCCGGATCCCGGCGCGTCTGAAGCTCGGCGGTGGGTTCGAGGCGGCCGGAGAGTGCGTCCCAGGTGCAGACGGTGAGGGTGGAGGAGAGTTCGTTGAGGACGTAGACGTGTCCTGCCGACGGGTGGAACGCCAGGTGCCGGGGGCCACGTCCGGTCGGCAGTCGGACGGTTCGGTGTGCGCTGAGCCGGCCGGTGGCCGGATGGAAGGCGTAGACGTAGACCCGGTCGGTGCCCAGGTCGGTACACAGGAGGAACCGTCCGTCCGGCGAGGGGGCTGCCATGTGGGCGTGCGGGGTGGTGCGCAGTTCGCCGGAGGCCTCGCGGCCGGGATGGCGGACGGTCTGCACCGGCTCGGCGGCGGCGACCGCGTCGCCGGCGCCGGTGGGGATGACCGAGAGGACGCCGTCGCCGTAGTGGGCCGCGAAGAGGTGTGAACCGCTGGGGTGGACCGCGAGGTGGCAGGGGCCCATGCCACCGCTCATGGTGGTGGCGGGCAGACGGAGGGTCCCCGTGCGGGGATCGATCCGGAGGGAGAGGACCTGCCCGGCTTCCTGTTCCAGGACGGCGTGCAGGACCGCGCGGGTCGGGTCGACAGCCGCGTAGGACGGACGGTCGACCGGCAGGGTGCGAAGGAGACCCATGGTGCCGGTGGCGTCGTAGCCGACGGTGGACAGGCCGGCGCCGGGAGTGTCGGCCGGGGCGGCACTGCCGATGATCAACAGACCGCCGGACGTGGGGGTCGGGGGCTGGTTCAAGGACGCCTGCTCTCTGTCCACCGTTCGGCGAACGGTCTGTCACGGGGTGTGGCACAGGCGGCCGCGGGCGACGGCCGGGGTCTCCTGGGGCGGGTCGCCGTTGAGCGCGTCGCGGCCGGTGCCGGGTGGTCTGCCCGGCACCGGCCAACTCTGTCACGAGGCGTTCGACGCTGCGCTCCTAGGAGCCGGTCGGCGGCTGCAGTTCGCCGGTGCGGGCGACGCGGGCGTACCAGCGGGCGCTGGACTTGGGGGTGCGGGTCTGGGTGGGGTAGTCGACGTGGACCAGGCCGAAGCGCTTGTCGTAGCCGTACGCCCACTCGAAGTTGTCGAGCAGGGACCAGGCGAAGTAGCCGCGCAGGTCCGCGCCGTCGGCTGCGGCCCGGTGGGCGGCCGCGAGATGGGCGTGGAGGTAGGCGGTGCGTTCCGGGTCGTCGACGGTGCCGTCCTCGCCGATCTCGTCGTGGTAGGCCGCGCCGTTCTCGGTGACCATGAGTGGCAGGCTCGGGTGGCGTCGGGCCAGTCCGGTCAGTAGCTGGTGCAGGCCGGTGGGGTCGACGGCCCAGCCCATAGCGGTCAGCTCGCCCGGGGCCGGGTGGAAGCCGACCCGGTCGGCGCCCGGCCAGGGGGTACCGGCGCCGGCGCCGTGGCCGTCCTCGCGGGCGGGGGCGGTGCCCTCGGCGGTCGCCGAGACGACGGTGGGCGTGTAGTAGTTGACGCCCAGCCAGTCCAGCGGCTGGTGGATCGCGGCCTCGTCGCCGGGGCGGACGAAGGTCCAGTCGGTGAGGTGGGCCGTGTCGGCGAGCAGGTCCTTCGGGTAGGCGCCCTCCAGCATCGGGCCGAGGAAGACCCGGTTGCCGACGGCGTCGATTTGGCGCACGGCGTCCTGGTCGGCGGCGGACGGGGTGAGCGGGCGCAGTGCGTGCAGGTTGAGCGCGACCGACAGACGGGCGGCGGCGGGCAGCACGCCGCGCAGTGCCGTGACGGCCAGGCCGTGGCCGAGGTTGAGGTGGTGGGCGGCCCGCAGGGCGGCCACCGGGTCGGTGCGGCCGGGGGCGTGGACGCCGGAGCCGTAGCCGAGGAAGGCGCTGCACCAGGGCTCGTTGAGGGTGGTCCAGTGCTCGACCCGGTCGCCGAGGGCCTCGCCCACCAGCGCGGCGTACTCGGCGAACCGCTCGGCGGTCGTGCGTTCGGGCCAGCCGCCGGCCGACTCCAGCTCCTGCGGGAGGTCCCAGTGGTAGAGCGTGGCGACGGGGGTGATCCCGGCGGTGAGCAGCTCGTCGGTGAGGCGGCGGTAGAAGTCC
This sequence comes from Kitasatospora sp. NPDC033851, assembly GCF_055576085.1. Lineage (NCBI taxonomy): Bacteria > Bacillati > Actinomycetota > Actinomycetes > Kitasatosporales > Streptomycetaceae > Kitasatospora > Kitasatospora sp. NPDC033851. The sequence continues at coordinate 23,979 of NZ_JBVIRL010000014.1, forward strand.
AGGCCCTGCTGGACGGCCGGGCCGTGGCCGGTGGGCTGGACGCGCGGCCAGGAGACGGAGAAACGGTAGGCGGTCAGGCCCAGTTCGCCCATCAGCCGGACGTCCTCGCGGAAGCGGTGGTAGTGGTCGGCCGCGACGTCGCCGGTGTGCCCCTGGAAGACCTTGCCGGGGGTGCGGCAGAAGGTGTCCCAGATCGAGGCGGTGCGGCCGTCCTCGGCGGTGGCGCCCTCCACCTGGTAGGCGGAGGTGGCCGCGCCCCAGAGGAACCCGGCCGGAAAGCGGGGCAGGGCCGTGGCGGGGGGTGGGGTCGTGGCAGGGGTGAGGGGGCTGGCGGGGGGAAGGGGCACGGGCTGCTCCCGGGGGTGAGGAGGTTCAGTTCTTGACGGCGCCGGCGGTGATGCCGCCCACGATGTGTTTGCCCAGCAGTGCGAAGACCAGTAGCAGCGGCACGGTGGAGATGAGGGCGCCGGTCAGCACGATCGCCTGGTCGACGCTGTGGTTGCCCGATCCGAGGCCGGCGAGCGCGACCTGGAGGGTGGGGTTGCCTTCCGGGGTGAGGGCGATGAAGGGCCAGAAGAAGTCGTTCCAGGCCTGGACGAAGACCAGCATGCCGAGGACGGCCATGGCGGGCCGCGCCACCGGGAAGACCACGTGCCAGACGATCCGCAGGCTGTGCGCGCCGTCCACCCGGGCGGCCTCGACCAGCTCCACCGGCAGGGCTTCGACCAGGTACTGGCGCATGAAGAAGACTCCGAACGCGGCGACCAGCGAGGGCAGCACGACCGACTGCAGCTGGTCCACCCAGCCCAGGTCGGTGATGATCTCGTACAGCGGGATGACGCTGAGCTGCGGCGGGATGGTCATGGTGGCGACCACGAGGGCGAGCAGCACGTTGCGGCCCCGGAAGGGCAGTTTGGCGAAGGCGAACCCGGCCAGGGTGGAGAACATCACGGTGGACAGGGCTACCAGGCCGGCCACGACCGTGGTGTTGACCAGTGCCCGGCCCATGTCGACCTGGTTCCAGGCGAAGGCCAGGTTGTCGAACAGGTGCCGGCCCGGCAGCAGCGGCGCGGGTGCCTCGACCACCCGCTCGCCGGAGTGCGAGGCGGCGACCAGGTTCCAGTACAGCGGGAAGAGCGAGACCAGGGCGGCGAGCCCGAGCAGGACGTAGGTCAGCGGCCCGGCGTGGTGCTGGCGCCCGGCGGACGGACGCCACCGGGTGCGTGTCGTGGATGCGGTGCTCATGGTTCAGCCCCTCCTGCGAGGGTGACGGACGCGGACGACGAGCGCCTGTACGGCGCCCACGGACAGCAGGAGCAGCAGCATCACCCAGGCGATCGCGGAGGCCTGGCCGAGCGCCCCGGTCACCCACCCCTTCTCGTACATCAGCAGGCTGAGCGTCTGGAACTGGTTGCCGCTGCCGCCGCTGACCCCCAGGCTGCCGCCGAACAGCATGGGCTCGCCGAAGAGTTGGGTGGCGCCGATGGTGGACACCACGATGGTGAACAGGATGGTCGGGCGGATCGACGGGATGGTGACGCTGAGGAACTGCCGGGCCCGGGAGGCTCCGTCGAGTGCCGCCGCCTCGTACAGGTCCTGCGGGACGGCCTGCATCGCGGCGAGGTAGATCAGCGCGTTGTAGCCCGTCCAGCGCCAGGTGACGATCACCGAAATGGCGATCTGCGCGGGCCACTTGGAGGATTCCCAGTCCACCGGGTGGAATCCCGCCCAGCCGATCACGGTGTTGATCAGGCCGTAGTCGCTGTTGAACAGTTGGGCGAAGACCAGCGTCGCGGCGGCGATCGAGGTCGCGTACGGCGCGAGCACCGCGACCCGCAGGAAACCCCGGCCGCGCATCTCGTAGTTGAGCAGATGGGCCAGGCCCAGGGCGAGCAGCAGCTGCGGCACGGTGGAGATCACGCCGATGGTGAAGGTGTTGCCGAGCGCGTTCCAGAAGAAGTCGCTGTCCCACAGGGCGGTGTAGTTGCGCAGGCCGAGCCACTGGGCCTCGCCGCCGAGCTCGACCCGGTGCAGGGAGAGCCAGCCGGTGTAGACCAGCGGGAAGAGGCCGAAGGCCGCGAAGCAGAGGAAGAACGGCGCGACGAAGGCGTACGGCGCGGCGCGGACGTCCCAGCGGTACAGCCTGCTGCGCCAACGCGGCCTGATTGATGGGGTGTTGGGGGCGATGAGGTCCACCGTGACTACTTCTGGATCTTGTCGTCGATCAGCTTGTTGACGTTGGCCCACGCCTGCGCGGGATCGGTGCCGCGTTGCTCGATGTCGAGGATGCCGTTGTCGGTGATGAAGGTCTTCACCTGGCCGTCCCAGCGGCTGATCGGGACGGCCTTGATGCCGGCGGCGGCCTCCGAGTAGATCCGGCCGACCGGGGTGTCGCCGAAGAACGGCAGGGTGGCGTTCCGGACGGCGGGGGAGGAGAGGGTCTCCTTGGTGGAGGGGATGTTGCCGTTGACGCCGAAGACCTTCGCGTGCTGCGCGGGCGCGGTCAGCCAGGCCGCGAGCTCGGCGGCCTCCTTGACGTGCGGGCCGGACTTCGGGACGGCCAGGAAGGAACCGCCCCAGTTGCCCGCGACCGGGGCGGGGGCGATGTCCCACTTGCCCTGGTTCTCCTGGCCGGCCTGGTCCTTGATGATCCCGGTCATCCAGCTCGGGCAGGCGACGGTGGCGAACCTGTTGTTCTTGAAGCCCGCGTTCCAGGTGCCCTTCTCGTCGAACTGCCGCAGTTTGGCGGTGAGTCCGCCGGTGGCGGCGCTGGTGGCGACGGACCAGGCCTGCTTCACCCCGGGACTGTTCCGGTAGTCCAACTCGCCCTTGGTGTCCGCGTACTGGACCGGCTCGCTGGAGACGACGGCGTTGAAGAGGCCGCTGGCGGAGTCGTGGAACGCGGTGCCCTCGGGGGCCTTCGCCTGGTAGGCGCGCCCGGCTTCGAGGAACTTGTCCCAGCTGCCGGCCCAGAGCGCGCCGACCTGCGCGCGGTCGGTCGGCAGTCCGGCCTTGGCGAACAGGTCCTTGTTGTAGCAGATGGCCATCGGGCCGATGTCGGTGCCGAGGCCGATCACCTTGCCGTCCGCCGTGGTGGCCTGCTTCACCTTCCAGTCCAGGAAGGCGCCGAGGTCCGCGCCGCCCGTCTTGCCGAGGTCCGCCCACTTGCCCGCCAGGGCGGGCCCGGTGGCCTCGGCGATGTAACCGACCTCGACGGCCTGGATGTCGGCGAGTCCGCTGTCCCGGGAGAGCCGCAGCTTGAGCGTGTCCCAGTACTTCTGGCCGTCGGCCACGTTGGACTCGACGATCTTGATGCCGGGGTGCAGCTTCTCGTACTCGGCGTAGAGCTTGGCGCCGGTGTCGTTGTCGTAGCCGAAGGATCCGAAGGTGCCGATCCGCAGGGTGACGGTGCCGCTTGCGCCGTCGGCCTTCGTGCCGGTGCCGCCGCCGCTGCCACAGCCGGCCAGGAGGGCGGTGCCCGCGGCCAGGGCGATGAGCGCGGTGAGGCGTCGACGTCTGGTGGTGATGGTGCCGGTGGTGCGCATTCCACTCTCCTCGTCCGGGGGTGGTGTCGTCCGGGGGTGGTACGTGGGCTCGCCGGTGGTGGCCCATGGAGGCATGGGAGCGCTCCCACGCCATGTCGGAAGGTTCCTGCCTCAGCTGATCCGGTGTCAAGAGGTGAAGTCGAATTGCCCTCAGGCGCACCGCCGTTGGGACGCCACCGTCACTTCCTGAACGCGGCCGAGCCATGGCGGTGCCGCGCCCCGGTGATCTACGATCCTCTGCCAAGCGGGCGCGAGACCGACGGCGGCGACGGAGGGCACGGGGGCAGTGAGCAGACGGCAGACCGGAAGGCCGACCCTGGAGGAGGTCGCGGCCCGGGCCGGGGTCGGGCGCGGCACGGTGTCGCGGGTGATCAACGGCTCGTCGCGGGTGAGTGAACAGGCGAGGGAGGCGGTGGGCCGGGCCATCGCGGAGCTTGGCTACGTGCCCGACCGGGCGGCCCGGGCGCTGGCCGGCAGCCGGACGGACGCGGTCGCGCTGGTCGTACCGGAGACCGAGGCGCGGCTGTTCGCGGAGCCGTACTTCCTGGACATCATCCGTGGGGTGAGTGCCGAACTCGGCGCGGCGGACAAGCAGTTGCTGCTCACGCTGATCCGCACCGAGCAGGAGCGGCAGCGCTTCGAGCAGTACCTCGCCGCGCAGCGGGTGGACGGCGTGCTGCTGGTCTCCGTCCACCGGGACGACCCGCTGCCGGACCAGGTGCGCGCGCTGGGCCTGCCGGCCGTGCTGAACGGGCGCCGTTCGCCGCAGGAGCCGGTGGCGTACGTCGACTCCGACAACGTGGGCGCGGGCCGCTCGGCGGTGGAGCACCTGGCCGGGCGTGGGCGCCGTCGCATCGCCACCATCACCGGCCCGCTGGACATGGACGCCGCGCACGGCCGCTTGGCCGGCTACCGCCAGGGGCTGGCGGCGGCCGGCCTGCCGGCGGACGAACACCTCGTCGCCACCGGTGACTTCACGGAGGACGGCGGCCGCCGGGCGATGCGCGAGCTGCTGGAGCGCTGCCCCGACGTGGACGCGGTGTTCGCCGCCTCCGACCTGATGGCGGTCGGCGCCCTCGCCGTCCTGCGGGCCAGAGGCCTGGACGTGCCCGGCGACGTCGCGCTGGTGGGCGTCGACGACTCGCCGGTGGCCCGCCACCTCGACCCGCCGCTGACCAGCGTCCGCCAGCCGATCGAGGAGATGGGCCGCACGATGGCCGGGCTCCTGCTGCGGCAGATCGCGGGGGAGGACACCGAGCCATCCCGCCTGGTGCTGCCGACGGAGCTGGTGGTGCGGGAGTCCTCCTGACCGGCCGGCCGTCCGGAGCCGCGCGGGGCTCCGGACGGCCGGGGGTGCTCAACGCCGTGTCACAGCGCCGGGTACGCGTTCTTCAGCAGCTCCTGGAACTGGGCGGAGAACCACTCGCCGGACAGCGGCGCGTCCGGCAGCGCACCGGACATGTGGTTGTTGTTCCTCGGGTTACCGGTGTACGTCGGGTCGCACATCCCGTCGAAGCCCTTGCCGTCGTTGTTCGGGATCTGCTTGCTGGCCCCGTCCGACTCGCCCGGAGGCTTCATCCAGACGTACGCGTCGATGCCCGGCGCCGGGGCAGCCTGCGGCCGTTCGCCGAGGCCCGCGCCCGCCTGGTTGCACCAGTTGCCGGTGTTCAGCCGCCGGTCGTAGCGCCCACCGTCGACATAGGCGTCGACGCTGGTGCGCGGCCCGGGACCGGCCGGCCGGGCGGCGCCGCCCCAGCCGTTGCGCGAGGTGTCGATCAGCATGCCGAGGTTGGGGTCGAAGCCCAGCGAGACCAGCTTGGTGCGCAGCCCCTGCGCGTAGGAGAGCTCGTCGACGTACCGGTTCCAGTCCACCCACTTGGACTGGCGGACGGAGGTGCCGTTGACGCTGTCGTCGATGGTGAAGTTGTCCTCCTTGAGCGCGCTGTAGTTCGCGGTGTTGACGATGAAGCCGTGGACGTTGGCGACGGTGGAGCCCTCGGCGGTCGCCGCCTGCTTGAACAGCTCGGCGGACGCGCCGAGGTTGTCGTCCCAGCCGAGCCAGCCGTGGTGGCCGGCGTCGGCGTAGTTGTAGACGTTGGGGATGGCGCCGAGCTTCTTGAGGGCGTAGCCGATGCCCTTGATGTAGTTGCCGTTGGCCTTCATCACGTCGCAGGTGGGAGTGGCGGTGGCACGCGGCGTGGTGTTGGTGACCAGGTTCGGCAGCGAGTCGAGCTCGACGGTGGTGACGATCCGCAGGCCGGCGTACTTGGGGTCGGCGAGGATGGCCGCGATCGGGTCGATGAACTCCGTCCTGTACCGGTCGATCTCGGTCGGACCGAGTTCGCCGTTGGAGGAGAGGGCGGCGCAGTCCCGGCCGGGCAGGTCGTAGACCACCAGCTGGACGACGAGCTCGCCGCTGCCCTTCTGGCGCAGCGCCTCGTCGAGGTGGGCGCGCAGCCCCATCCTGCCGTTGGCGCCGGCGATGGCGGCGATCCGGTCCAGCCAGATGCCGGTGGGCTGGCCGGCGACCTTGGCGCCGCCGGGCTCGGCGGCGGCGTGCGCGGACCACTCGGGGTTCACGTAGACCTTCGCGCCGGCGTACGGGTTGTCGACGCGGGTGCCGGGCTGGGTGGTGGGTGTGCCCGTCGGGGTGCCCGTGGGCGTGGCCGTGGGAGTGCTCGTCGGCGTGCCGGTGGGAGTGGGGGTCGGCGTCGTGGTGGCGCCGTTGCAGAGCACGCCGTTGAGCTTGAAGGCGGTGGGCACCGGGTTCGTGCCGCTGTAGGAGCCGTTGAAGCCGAAGGAGGTGGAACCGCCGGTCGCCAGGCTGCCGTTGTACGAGACGTTACGGGCGGTGGCGGCGGCCCCGGACTGGCTGATGGTCGCGTTCCAGCCCTGGGTGACCTGCTGGTTGCCGGCGAAGGTCCACTCCAGCGTCCACGAGCTCAGCGGGTCACCGGTGTTGGTGACGACGACGTTGGCGCCGAAGCCGGTGTCCCACTGGTTGGAGACCTGGTAGTCGACCCGGCAGCCGGCCGCGGCGGCGCCGGCCGAGGTGGACAGCACGGTGGCGGTGGCGCCGGTCGCGGTGAGCAGGCCGAGGGCGGCGAGCAGGGCGGTCCGGCTGCTGCGCAACCGGTTGACGGTGGTGTGCGTGTGCGTGGTGCGGGTGGGGGTGGTGCGGCTCATGGTGGGGGTCCCTTTCAGTGTCCGTCGAGGGCGCGCAGGTGGTCGCGCAGTCCGAGGCCGAAGGCGGTGGGAGTGCCGTCGTAGCGGCTGATCAGGGCGGGGCCCGAGGAGCAGTCCCAGGTGTTCCAGGTCCAGCCCAGGTAGGAGAGCCCGCGGTCGTCGGACCACTTCATGACGCGGTCGACGAACGCGTGTCCGCAGGTGTTCTCGCCGATCTCGCCCGCCACGAGCGGGACCCGGGCGGCGACCGGGGCCAGGGTGGAGGTCCAGCAGGCTTCGTCGGCGCAGGAGTTGAAGTTGTAGATGTGCCAGGCGGCGGCCAGATCGCCGGTCGGGTCCGAGGGGGCGTGGGCGAGCCAGCCGCTCAGGTCGTTCGCGTAGGCGATGCCGGGGACGAGCACGACGTTGCGCGAGCCGGTGGCGCGGACGGCGTCGAGGAGGTCCTGCATGCCGGCCACCTCGTAGCCGATGCCCGGGCAGGTGCCGCCGTCGCGCCAGCAGGCCCAGGCCTGCTCGGTGGTGGCGGTGGCCCGGTCCGGGTAGGGCTCGTTGAACAGGTCGAAGACCACCCGGCGGTCGTCCTTGAAGGTGTTCGCCACCGAGGTCCAGAACGCCGGGGCGTAGCGGGCGTCCGGCATCGGCTTCTGGCAGGAGGCGTGCACGTCCGGGCAGCCCGCCGAGTTGCCGGTGTACTGGCCGTACGTCCAGTGGAGTTCGACCACGGGGGTCATCCCGTGCGCGAGGACGCGGGTCACCAGTTCCTTGACGGCGTCGACATAGGCGGTGCCCCGGTACTCGGGCCGGATGTCGTCCAGGCCGAGCCAGCACTCCTCGTTGAGCGTGATCCGGACGGTGTTGGCCTTCCAGTCCGCGATGGCCTGGACGGCGGCGTCGTCCACCGGGCCGTCGAAGATGCCGTGGCCCTGGACGCACATGAACTCACCGCCGGAGCGGTTGACGCCGAGCAGGCGGCGGGTGGCGCCGCTCGGGTCGGTCAACCGGTTGCCGCTGACGCTCAGTTCGGGCGCGCCGACGGTCGGGGCGGGGGTGGTGGTCGGGGATCCGGTCGGGGTCGCGGTGCTGGTCGGAGTCGGGGTCGGGGTGTCGGTCGGGCCGGGGGATGATCCCGAACCGGTCGAGCAGGCAAGGCCGTTGAGAGTGAACCCGGTCGGGTCGGGGTTGGCGCCGGACCAGGAGGCGATGATGCCGAGGGTGACGCTCGTGCCGGTCCCGAGCGCGCCGTTCCAGCTCTCGTTCGTGGCCGTGACGTCGGTGCCGGACTGGGACCAGGTGGCGCCCCAGCCCTGGGTGAGGTGCTGGCCACCGGTGAAGTGGAAGCCGAGGCTCCAACCACTGCTCGGTGCACCGTTGTTGGTGATGACGACGGAGGCCTGGAAGCCGCCGGCCCACTGGTTGACCGTGGAGTAGTCCACGGAGCAGCCGAACGGAGCGGCAGTGCCCGGGCCCGCACCCGCCGCGGCGGACACGGCACTCGCCAGGGCGAGGACCGCGCCGCCGAACAGCGCTGTGAGGGGTGGGGGGTGTCGCATGAGCGACTCCTTGCAGCGAGGACGCGCCGCTCCCGGCACGTCGACTGACGGAATCGCTCCCACTGGTGGGCACTGACCGTAGCGCCAACTGCCGCAAAGGAAAAGAGGAGTTGCCGGGATTGGTGAGCGGAAGTGTTCGACTCTTCAAGCCTCTTGACCGGCTCACGGGGATCCCGCACAGTGGGAGCGCTCCCACTGGTCAAGCACTGTCGTAAGAACGCCGTGCGGCCGTCCACGGCGCGACCGCATCCGGTCGTGGGCGGGGCACGGTGCCCGCGGATCCTGTCACCCCGTGGGAATGTCGGGCCGACCGCTTGAGGGAGGACGAGACGACCGCCCGATGTCGGAGGAGCGGATCAGTGTCCCGTCATGCGCGACCGGACCGTGCTGCGCGCGGTGGCGGCGTCGTCGGCGAGCAGGGCCGTTTCGGCGAGTTCGCGGCACTGCGCGAGGGTGTGGGCGGCCAGCGCCGCCCGCACCTCGGGTAGCGAGGCGGGTGCGGCGGACAGGCTGGTGATCCCGAGGCCGACCAGGACGAGGGCGAGTGCCGGGTCGGCGGCGGCCTCGCCGCAGACGCCGATCGGACGGCCGTGCTCGGCCGCGGATGCGGCGGCGGTGGCGACCAGTCCGAGCAGGGCGGGCTGCCAGGGATCGAGCAGCTCGGCGAGCGTGCCGAGCGTCCGGTCGGCCGCGAAGGCGTACTGGGCCAGGTCGTTGGTGCCGATGCTGAAGAAGTCGCAGAACTCGGCCAGCCGGTCGGTCCGCAGGGCGGCTGCCGGGACCTCGATCATCGCGCCGGCCTGCGGCAGTCCGTGTGCGCGGACCAGGGCGGCGAACTCCGCGGCCTCACGCGGGATCGAGACCATCGGGGCCATCACCCAGACCTGCGCGGTGCTGTCTTCGGCGGCCTCGGCGATCGCGGCGAGCTGGGTCTCCAGGAGCTGCGGGTCGCGGGTGGCCGTCCGCAGACCGCGGACGCCCAGCGCCGGGTTCTCCTCGTCGGTGGAGCTCGCGAAGGGCAGCGGCTTGTCCGCGCCCGCGTCGAGCGTGCGGACGATGACACGGCGGCCGGCGAAGGCCGCGAAGACCTTCCGGTAGGCGGCGGCCTGCTCGGCGCGGCCCGGTGCCTCGATGCGGTCCAGGAAGAGGAACTCGGTGCGGAACAGGCCCACGCCCTCGGCATCGGCGGCGGCCGCGCCGGCCAGTTCGTGGGGCGCGCCGAGGTTGACCAGCAGCGTGACCGGGTGGCCGTCCGCGGTCCGGCCCGGTCCCCGGAATCCGGCCAGCCGCTCGCGGCGACGGCGCTCGTGCTCGCCGGCCCGGTCGACCGCCTCCGGACTCGGATCGGGCTCGACCACGCCGTCCGCGCCGTGCACCAGGACCTGCCGGCCGTCCTGGAGCGCCGCGGCGCCGGCGCAGCCGACCACGGCGGGCAGGCCGAGCGCCTTGGCGAGGATGGCGGTGTGGCTGGTCGGCCCGCCGCGGACGGTGACGAGGGCCAGCACCCGTTCGGGGTCGAGCAGGGCGGTGTCGGCGGGTGCGAGGTCGTCGGCGACCAGGACGTAGGGGTGACCGGGGTCGGGCAGGCCGGGCACGGGCAGACCGAGCAGGTGGGCCACGGCGCGGTCGCGCAGGTCGTCCAGGTCGGCGGTGCGTTCCGCGAAGTACCCGCCGGCGGCGGCCAGCGCGGTGCGGAAGCCGTCGAAGGCGGCGGCGAGCGCGTGGGCGCCGTCGGTGCCCTGCTCGGCGAGGGTTGCCGCCCGGTCGGCGAGGGCCGGGTCGGCGGCCATCATGGCCTGGGCGGCGAGCACCTCGGAGCCGGGGCCGCTCGTGCGGGCGGCGCGCTCGTCCAGGTCGGCGACGACCGCGCCGAGGGCGGCGCGGACGGCCTCGGCCTCGGCCGCGGGGTCGGTGACAGGCCTCGGTGCGGGCAGCGTCGGTGCGGATGCCATCCGGGCGACGGGGCCTGCGGCACTGCCGCGGCCGACGCCGATCCCGCGCATCGGGCGGCTCATGCCGTTGCGTCGAGGTCGGAGGCGAGCAGGTCGGCGAGCGCCTTGAGTGCGTCCTGGGCTCCGTCGCCGGAGGCGGTGAGCTCGAGGGTCTCGCCGCGGCCGGCGGCCAGGGCGAGGACGGAGAGCAGGCTGCGGGCGTCGACCGGGGTCTGGCCCGGGCGGCCGACGGTGACCTTGGCCGGCTGCAGGGCGGCAGCCCGGACGAACTGGGACGCCGGGCGGGCGTGCAGGCCGCTCTCGGTGCCGACGGTGACCTGGATCGAGTGCATCGGGATTCCTCGGGGGACGATCGCCGGTCCGGGTGGGAGCCGGATCGGCGGGAAGTTGGGCACGGTGGCCCGCGCGGAGGGTGAAGCGCGGGCCACCGTGTTCGTGCCCGGGTCTTCGCGGTACGGGGGCAGTGGCGGAGACCGGGCAGTTCGTGGTTTCACGCCCGTTGGCGTGTTGTTTCGATTGGTTCTACGCCCGGTTGCCGAGGGATGTCAACACATTCGGGCAGTCCGTCGCTGGCGAACCGGAGGCTGAACGAGCTCTTGCTTTTTCGGTCCGAGCGCGTATGGTCGGGCCTCGTCAGGCGTGAACGGACATGAAACGGACGCAAACCCACATGTATGCACCCGAGCGGCAGCAACAGATCCTCCGCCTCGTCCAGGAACTGGGCAGGGTGGACGTGCCGACGCTCGCCGAGGACTTCGGCGTCACGCAGGAGACCATCCGGCGTGACCTGAGCGCTCTGGACCGGGCCGGTCTGCTGCACCGGGTGCACGGCGGCGCGCTGCCCGCCGGCGCCCTGCACCTGGAGCCCGGCCTGGCCGAACGGGACTCCACCGCCGCGGCCGAGAAGGAGCGCATCGCCAAGGCGGCCCTGGCCCTGCTGCCCAGCGAGGGCAGCGTGATCCTGGACGCCGGGACGACCGTCTCCCGGCTGGCCGGCCTGCTGCCCGCCGACTGCGCCCTCACGGTCGTCACCAACGCTCTCCCGGTCGCAGCCCGGCTGGCCGACCATCCGGAGCTCGCCCTCCACCTGGTCGGCGGGCGGCTGCGCCACCGCACGCAGGCCGCCGTCGACGCCTGGGCACTGCGCGACCTGGCCGACATCCACGCCGACGTCGCGGTGGTCGCCACCAACGGCTTCTCCCCGGAGGGGGGCCTTTCGACGCCGGACCTCGCCGAGGCGGCCGTCAAACGGGCCATGCTCGCCGGTGCCCGGCGGGTGGTCCTGGTGGCCGACTCCTCCAAGTACGGCGCCCGCCACTTCGCGCGGTTCGGCTCGCTGGACCAGGTGGACGTACTGGTCACGGACACCGGACTGACCGACGAGCAGGCCGCCGAGATCGAGAACCACGGACCGGAAGTCATCCGCGCATGATCGTCACCATCACCCCGAACCCCAGCCTCGACCGCACCTACGAGCTGGGAACGCTCGCCCTGGGCGAGGTCAACCGAGCCGGGCACGACCGGCTCGACCCGGGCGGCAAGGGCGTCAACGTCTCCCGCGCGCTCACGGCCGCCGGACACCGCACCAGCGCCGTGCTCCCCCTGGGCGGCGCATCCGGGCAGGTGCTCGCCGACCTCCTGCGCCGCCAGGGCATCGACGTCGCGGCGGTCGCGATCTCGGGCGACACCCGGATCAACGTCTCGATCGCCGAGGACGGCGGCAGCCTCACGAAGATCAACGCGGTGGGCCCCGAGCTCAGTGCCGCCGAGTCGGCCGCGCTGCTGGCCCGCGTCCGCGACGCCCAGCACACCGGACAGGGCACCGGGACCGGCGTGGACTGGCTGGCCTGCTGCGGCAGCCTGCCGCGCGGACTGGCGCCCGAGTGGTACGCCGAGCTGGTCGCGCAGGTGCACTCGGGCGGTGCCCGGATCGCGCTGGACACCTCCGGTCCCGCGCTGGTCGCCGCGCTCTCGGCCCGCCCCGACGTGGTCAAGCCCAACCGGGAGGAACTCGCGGAGGCCGTGGGCCGCCGGGTCGCCACCGTCGGCGACGCCGTGGACGCGGCCGGGGAGCTGCGCAGGCGCGGCGCCCAGCAGGTCCTCGCCAGCCTCGGCGCGGACGGAATGCTGTTGATCGCCGAGGAGGGCAGCTGGTACGGCAGCGCACCGGTCGCCGCCGTACGCAGCGACGTGGGCGCGGGCGACGCCTCACTCGCGGGCTTCCTCGGAGCCGGTGGCACCGGCCCCGGGGCACTCGCGGCGGCCTTGGCGCACGGCGCCGCCGCCGTACAACTGCCGGGGAGCGTCATGCCGACCCCGGCGGACCTGGACCCGGCCGCCGTGGTCGTGACAGCGGACATTCCGCTCGAACGACCGCTTCGCGGTTGAGAACGGCCCTCCCGGTGGGAGGGCACCGACGGACGGACGTCGAACGCGGCGCCGGCGCGGCCACTGCGACCCAGCAGGCCGAGCGGGCACCGCGCAGGCGAACGTCCGGCGCCTCCTGCCGGAGGCACCACGCCCGACCGTGTGGGACGGAAGGGCGACCATTCCCGGGGGCAAGGGAACACTCTCAGGCACCAGTCGAAGGACCGACACGATGAGCGACACCAGCGGACTGATCACACCCGCACTCGTTGATCTCCACCTCGCCCCCCAGGACAAGAGCGAAGCGCTTCGCGCCCTCGCCCAGCGGCTGGTCGCCGAGGGCCGGGTCACCGACCTCGAGGCCTTCCTCGCCGACGTCGCCGCCCGCGAGGACCAGGCCCCGACCGGGATGGGCGACGGCATCGGCATCCCGCACTGCAGATCACCCCATGTCACGCGACCGAGCCTGGCCTTCGGCCGCAGCGCCAGGGGCGTGGACTTCGACGCCCCGGACGGACGGCCCGCCGACCTGGTCTTCATGATCGCGGCACCGGCCGGCGCGGACGACACCCACCTGCAGATCCTCGCCGCGTTGGCCCGCAGGCTGATGGACCCCGCTTTCACCGGTGCCCTGCGCGACGCCGAGAGCCCGGGCGCGGTCGCGGCCCTGATCAACGGCGAGGAGGCACCGGCGGCTACCCCGCAGCCGGCCGCCGCTCAGGAGCCGGTCACCGCTCAGGAGCCGGTCACCGAGGGCGGGCTGCGGCTGGTCGCGGTGACCTCCTGCCCGACCGGCATCGCCCACACCTACATGGCCGCCAAGGCCCTGGAACTGGCTGCCGCCCGGGTCGGCGCGCGGATCCAGGTCGAGACCCAGGGCTCGGCCGGGACGACGCTGCTGGCCCCCGAGGTGATCGCGGGCGCGGACGCGGTGATCTTCGCCCATGACGTCGAGGTCCGGGACCGCGCCCGCTTCGCCGGCAAGCCGACCGTGGACGTGGGCGTGAAGGCTGCCGTCAACCGCGCCGACGACCTCATCGCGCAGGCCGCCGGGCTGGTCGCCGGGGTCGGCAGCGGCGCACGTACCGCCGCAGACCGGGTCGCCGCACCGAAGGCACCGGCGGGCGAGCACTGGGCCCAGCGACTGCGCACCTACCTGATGACGGGCGTCAGTTACATGATTCCCTTCGTCGCGGCCGGTGGACTGTTGATCGCCCTCGCCTTCGCGATCGGCGGCTACCAGATCGCCTCCGCCCCGTCCGTGCTGGGCCACTTCGACTGGACTTCCTCGCACAGCTGGGCGGCGATGCTGTTCCAGACCGGCAAGATCTCCTTCGGCTTCCTGGTCCCGATCCTCTCCGGATACATCGCCTGGGCGATCGCGGACCGGGCAGCACTGGCGGCCGGCATCGCCGGCGGTGCCGTCTCGGTGGCAGTCGGCGCGGGCTTCCTCGGCGGCATGGTGTCAGGCCTGGTCGCGGGCTTCCTGGTGCTGTGGATGATCCGCTGGAACGTGCCGCGGGCGGTCAGGGGCATCATGCCGGTCGTGGTGATCCCGCTGTTGTCGGTGGCGGTGGTCGGCTTCCTGATGTTCGTGGTGGTCGGCTCGCCGATCGCCTCGGCGATGAACGGCCTGACCGACTGGCTGAACGGCCTCTCCGGCTCCAACGCGATCCTGCTCGGTCTGCTGCTCGGCGCGATGATGGCCTTCGACATGGGCGGCCCGCTCAACAAGGTCGCCTACACCTTCGCGGCCGGTGCGCTCACCGCCGCGGGCACCACCCCCGACGCCGGCAGCCTCAAGGTGATGGCTGCCGTGATGGCCGCCGGCATGACCCCGCCGCTCGGCATGGCCCTGGCGACCGTCGTCCGGCGCAAGCTGTTCAGCCCCGAGGAGCGGGAGAACGGCAAGGCTGCCTGGGTGCTCGGCGCGTCGTTCATCACCGAGGGTGCGATCCCGTTCGCGGCGGCCGATCCGCTGCGGGTCATCCCGGCGAACATGGTCGGCAGCATGACCGCCGGTGGCCTGGTGATGGCCTTCGGCTCCACCCTGCGTGCACCGCACGGCGGAATCTGGGTGCTTCCGCTGATCGGCAGCCCGTTCCTGTACCTGATCGCGGTCGCTGCGGGCACGGTGGTCACCACGGCGGTGGTCGTCCTGCTCAAGGGGATGCGCAGGCCCGCCACCTCGGCGGCTCCGGACTCCCTCGCCACCGAGAAGGAGCTGGTCGGCGCCTGACCGACGGCCCGCGAGGTGCCTTCGCAAGGTGCCTTCGTGGGGTGCCTTCGTGAGGTGCCTTCGTGAGGTGCGTCCGGCAGTGATCCGGCGGGCCGGAGTCCGGGCCGGTTCGGGGCGCCCGCTCAGTCGAGCGGGCGCCCCGTTCGCGTCCGCGAAGGGGAGCGCGGACAGCCTTCGGCGGCGTTCCTCCCCGATCCGGCGGGAGGAACGCGGAGCCCATGCGCGAACCGGCAGGCTGCTGTGTGAGCGTGCACGTAGGCCGGAAAGCGGCCCGTGTGCACGCTCACACGGGCCGCTTCCGGAGAAACCGTCCAGCCGTCACCGGCCCGGGGGGAAGCCTCCCCAGACGGACGCGGAGCCACCCGCGGACTGGGCGTCGATGCGGTAGCCGTCGTTCGCGGAGGTGCGCACGCCGGTGGCGTGGTTGTACTGGCCGGCGAACTCGTGCTGCCCGGCCGGGACGGAACGGCCCGGCTTGAGCACCCAGCGGTAGACCAGTGCGCCGCCGGTCTCCTGGACGGTGACGGTGAAGTCGTCGTCGGGCAGGGTCCGCCAGTTGCCGGTGTCGCGCACGTCGCCGGTCTGCGCGACGCGCAGTTCGACCGTGAGCGAGGTGAGCGGCTGGGTGGTCCTGAGGGTGAGGTTGCTCTGGGCCCAGTAGACGCTGCTGTGCGGGTCGACCGACCCCTCCGACCACAGCGGGCCGTTCTGGGCCCGGCTGCTCGCCGACGGGGTCGGGCGAGGGCCGACCGGGGTGCCGGTGGGCGGCGTGGTGGTCGCCGGGGCCGGTGCCGGGGCGGCGGTCGGGGGAGCGGACCGCGTCGGCGTCGACGTGATCGTCGGCGAGGGGGCGGCCGGTGCGGTGGTGGCGGTGTCCGACGGCGGCGGGGTCCGGACGATGGCGGCCACGGCGAGTCCGCCGGTGGCCAGGACGCCGGCGGTGGCGAGGCCCGCGAGCGCGACCCTGGGCCATGACCGCAGGCCCGACCGCGCACGGTGACGGACGGCGGGACCGGCCGCGCCGCGCTGCACGCGGGCCAGCATCCGTGCGGGGTCGGGGTGGTGGGCCTCGGCGGCCTCGCGCAGCTGCCGGGCGATGTGCTCGTTCACCGGTTCCTCCTTCCTGCCGTCAGTTCGCCGACCGCTCGTGCGCCGAGTGCTCTCTCCAGCTCGGCCATCCCCTTTGAGGTCTGGCTCTTCACCGTACCGACCGATATGCCCAGCGCCGCGGCGGTGTCCTTCTCCGAGAGGTCGAAGGCGTGCCGTAGCACCACGCACGCCCGCTTGCGGAACGGTAGCCGGGCGAGCGCCGCACGGACGTCCAGCACGGCGGCCACGTCCGGTCCGTCGGTCTTCTCGGGGCTCCGGGTCCAGAACAGCAGGACGCGGCGCCGTTCGCGGACCGCGCTGCGGATCCGGGCCCGGGCCATGTTGGCGACCACTCCGCGGGCGTAGGCGAGCGGGTGGTCGGCCGCACGGAGCCGGTCCCAGCGTTGCCACAGGGCGAGCAGGGCGTCCGCGGCGAGATCGTCCGCCGCGTCCGTCTCGCCGGTCAGGAGGTGGGCGAGACGGGCGAGTTCGGCGTAGTGGCGTTCGAAGAAGTCGTGGAATTCCGCGGACGTGTCATCGAGGAGCATTTCCCCCGGTCGCCCTCTCCCTGCAATGTGAACGTTAACAGTCGGCATGAGACTAGCAGTGCCCGTTCCCGGGGCGGGGCGGTCCCCGCCCCGGAGGGTCACGCCCGCAGGCCGACAGACGGGCGGCGCGGTCAATGCCGGGCGAACTGCACGCGGGTCGGTTGGACGACGTCCGGCTTCACGGCGAGCCCATCGACGGTCTGCTGCTCGCCGTAGATGTCGGTGACCCTGATCGATCCGCCGCATCCGCTGCCGTCGGGGGAGAGGAAGTAGTTGTAGTCGGTGCGGGACAGCTGCCGCCAGCCGCCGCCGGTCCGCACCTCCAGCGTCGCCACCGGGTTCCGGTGGCCGATCACCTGGATCCCGCACCACCACTGGCTGGACCCGGTCTTGTACCGGATCGACATGGTGTCCGGCGCCGTGACGGGGCTCAGCAGCGTCCAGGTGATCGGGAGCCGGCCCACCGACAGCTCCGCGAGCTTGCCGAAGGCCTCGTGGCTCAGGTCGAGCTGCCCGGGCGCGCAGGGCAGCGGGCACTCGTTGACGATCCGCACCGTGATGCTCGCCCCGTTGGCGGCGCGGACGAGCACGTACGCCCCGCAGGCACTGGACGACTCGTAGTCGGTGTGGTTCATCGCCGCGATCATGAGGTCGCCGGACGGGCCGAACGAGCAGGCGCCGTTGCCGTCGGCCGCGTCGTAGGACGTGGCGACGCCCGGGTAGCTCGACCCCGGCTTGATCCGCCCGGCCGGGGACGTCGTGACCGGTGCCGTGCGGGCACCGCCGGCGGCGGCCGAGGGTGACGCCGTGGCCGTGGCCGTGGTGGTCGACGGTCGCGGCGTGGGGGTGGGCGTGGCCGACGGCGACGGGGTGACGGTGGCCGAGGGCGGGGGGCTGGTGGCCGGCGACGGCGACGCCGAGGGCGTGGCTTCGACCGGGACACCGGTACCGGGCGGAGCGCTCGGCTCGGTGACCGCGACGGAGGCGGCCGCCGGTTGCGCGGCGTCGGGGCCGGGACCGCCCCCGTTCCCCGTGAGGAGCGCGAGGGCCAGGCACACCAGCACGCCGACGGCCGCCACTGCCAACGGAATGCCCACGATCAGTCCTTGCCTTCGCCGCGCCCGCGGGTCGGCGTGCTTCGTTGCCCTCATGCCCATCCAATTCCGGTAGATCGAGTCGACGTTGCACCACTCAGTGGCCGCCGAGGACGGAAAGGTTGCCGGTCCGGCACCGATGGCCCGGCTTCTTTCCGTGGCCGGCCCGCGGGCGGGCGGTGACGGCGCGCCGCCGCCCGCCCGCGGGCCGGCCGGCGGGGTCAGGACTGGTCGCCGTACACCACGCCGCGGCCGTAGCCGCCGAGGTAGACCCGGCCGTAGACGTCGGGGTCGCCGGTGATGACGTTGATGTTGCTGCCGCCGAACTGGTGCTGGTCGTCGTTGATCCGGACCCAGGTCGAGCCGCTGTCGGTGGAGCGGAACAGTGCGATGACGCCCTTCACCTTCCCGCTGAGGTAGAGGGCCTGGTAGCCGGCGCCCGGCGCCGCCTTGCCGAAACCGATGGCGCTCGCCCCCTCCACGCCGTCGAGCTTGCGGAAGCTCGCCCCGCCGTCGGTGGAGTGCCGCAGGCCGTTGCCCCCGCCGGCGATCCACAGGTCTCCGGCGACGCCCGGGACCGCCTTGAGCTGCCCGTCGCCCAGACCGGTTCCGCGGGCGGTGAAGTGCCTCCCGCCGTCGGTGCTCGCGTACAGGGTGCCGCCGCTGAGGGCGTAGAAGGTGTTGGCCGCCGAGCGGTCGGCCACCACGGTCGCGTCCTTGGGCAGGCCGGAGGCCGCCGCCCAGGACGCGCCACGGTTGGTGGAGACGAACGGGACCTGGCCCGCCGGAGCCCACACCACGGTGGCGCCGTCCGCCGAGACGGCCGTGGACCCGCCGCCCGCGTCGGCCACCGGAGCGCTCGGGAACGGGGCCCAACCCGCGCCGCCGTCGGTCGAGTAGGCGCCGTGCTGCTGGCCGCCGAGGCCGACCCGCACCATGAACTCCGGTTTCGCCTGGGCGAAGTCGATACCGGTGGTGTTGGAGAACAGCGGCCCGCTCAGCGCCTTCGCGGGGACCTTGGTCAGGTCGTCGTGCCGGAATCCGCTGACGTCGCCGAGCGCGCTGATCAGCGGGAGGCCCGGCGGCTTGGCCAGCCCGAGCGTGGCGGTCTCCTCCAGGCCCTTGGCCGGGACGGTCCAGTGCGTCGGGCGTCCGCTGTCCGCCGCCGTCACGTCGTTGCTCCCCCACATGCCCGACCCGGTGCCGTAGAGCACGTGCCCGGAGTCGAAGGGGTCGATGGCCAGCGCGCCCATCCAGTGCCCGATGCCGGTACCCACGTACGGCGCCGCGGAGTTGTCCCGCTCCGAGGTCGCGCCGAACGCCTTCCAGGTGGCGCCGCCGTCGGTCGAGCGGTAGAGCTCGTCGGAGGGCCACCAGCGGTCCAGCGTGGTGACCATCACCGTCGACGGGTGCTGCGGGTCGACCGCCAGCCCGGCGAAGCCGTAACTGCCGCTGGACGGCGAGACGTTCTTCCAGGCTCCGGTGGACGGCGTGTACTTCCACACCGATCCGGCCGTCACCCCGTTCGGGCCGGGCGCGTTGGTGTACGTCAGGTAGAACGAGCCGTCGCCGGACAGCACGCCGTGCTGCGGCAGTTGCCCCGTGGGCTGGCCGGTGACGGCCTGCCAGGTGGTGCCGCCGTCGGTGGAGCGGTACAGCGAGGTGGACTTGTCGGCCACGCCGACGTAGATCGTCCGGCTGCCGGACGGGCCGAAGGTCACGAAGGACAGGCCGACCCCGCTGCTCGCACCGTCCTTGACGGGGAAGCCGCCGACCTGGCTCCAGGTCGCGCCGTAGTCGGTGCTGCGCCACAGGCCGTTCTTGCGGGTGCCGAGGTAGAGCGTGCCGTGGTTGTCGGGGTCCACCACCAGTCGCTCGCCCATGGACCGGCCGTCCTCGTTGCCGCCGAGCTTGAACGGCAGGTCGGTGCGCTGGAACGTCCGGCCCTGGTCGGTGGAGCGCAGGATCGCGCCGTTGCCCGCCCAGTCGTTGGTGTAGGTGCCGCTCGCGAGGTACAGGCGGTTCGGGTCGACCGGGTCGGTGGCCAGGCTCTCGATCCCCAGCAGGTTCCAGTCCGCCCCGCCGATCCAGTCGGTCAGTGAGGTCCACCGTCCGGCGGCCGCGTCCCAGCGGTACGCGCCGCCGATGTCGGTCCGGGCGTACAGCAGGTCCTTGCGGGCGGGGTTGAAGACCAGTCCGGTGACGAACCCGCCGCCGACGATCTGCGCGTTGTGCCAGGTGTACCCGCCCGTACCGGACACCTTCACCAGCTTCCACTGCTGGTTGGTGGCGCCCCGGTCCGCGTACTGGATGAGCGGGACGCCCTCGTCCTTGCCACCGCCCCACACGTCCAGCACCATGCCACTGGCGCGGGAGACGAACTTCACCGCGCCGTCCCCCGCGTCCGCCATCCGCCACTGCTGCGCGGCGGAGGCGTGGTCGCTCTGCTGCTCGACGGCGGCGGTGGACTGCGCGGAGTCACCGCGCACCCCGAGGACCTTGCGGCTGCTGCGGTTCTCCAGTTCGTAGTAGCCGTCCGCCGCCAGCCGCAGCCGCCACTGCTGGCTCACTGCCCCGGCCACGCGGTTCATCTGCCGGGCCCAGGCGCCGTCGGCGGCGTCCGCACCGGGCACGTCCAGGGCCTTGTCGCTGCGGACGGACACCAGCGTGTAGTAGGCGTCGGGGTCCACCGAGGCGGCCTTCGAGTCGGCCTGCACGAACAGCAGGTACGGGCCGAGCACCCCGGGCACGCCCAGCGCCAGGCCCAGCGTGGTCCAGCGCCGACGGTGGCGCCCACGGGGACGCCGCACGCCACCGGCCGCGCGGGTGCGCCGGCCACGGCCGTCCGCGGTGGGATCCGTCTCGTTCATGGGTGCTACTCCTTGCTTCGGCCCCGCTGACGCACACCCGTCTGGTCGGGGTGCGCGCCGGCGGTCGGCGGTGGGATCGGACGATCCGTGGGCGTGACGCCCTCGGTGTCGCCTGTCAGTTGCCGCCGTCGCGGGGGAGGTTGCCGCCCGTTCGGAAACTTTTCGGCCGAGCCGTGAGCGGGAGGCACGGGAGCACCTCCCGAGGGCGCGCGTCCGGGTGGCGGCTTTCCAGAGCGGAAGGCTCCCTGCCGTTCGAGGCAACAGGATGTTAACGAGATCGGCACAACTTGCGCCCGGAACGCGTCTTTACTCTTCTCATGGCCGTGCTTTACTCACTCTTGACGCGCCATCAGGCCGCCGGAGCGGCTCCGATGGCGACGCGGCCCAGCGGCGTGCCGCGCCCGTCGTGCTGACGCACCCTTCCGCCTGGAACGCACGTTTCCGAGGCACCGCCCCGTCCATCGCTCCTCCGGCCGAAACCGCCGGGGTCACGAAGGAGGCACAAACCCCATGGATCCGCTCATCGACCGGGCCCGGGCCTTCCCGCAGCGCGCCGGCGACACCGGCCGGGAACTCACCGGCCTCGCCGCCGGCCAGGCACCCCAGGCCCTCTTCATCACCTGCTCGGACTCGCGCGTGGTGCCCGCGCTGATCACCAACGCCGACCCCGGCGACCTCTTCGAGCTCCGCACCGCCGGCAACATCGTCCCCGCCTACCGGGACGAGCTCGCCTCGGGCGAGGCCGCCACCATCGAGTACGCCGTCGAGGTGCTCGGCGTCCGCGACATCGTGGTCTGCGGCCACTCGCACTGCGGTGCCGTCGGCGCCGTGGTCCGCGGCGAGGACCTCAGCGTCGTTCCCGCCGTCCGTGCCTGGTTGCGCCAGGCCGACCGGGCCGACCTGGGCGCGGACGGCGCGGACGTGTTCGATCCCACGGTCGCCGGGCCCGTGCAGCGCCACGTCCTCACCCAGCTGGACCGGCTGCGCGGCTACCCGGCCGTCGCGCGGCGGCTGCGCGAGGGCGGGATCCGGCTGCACGGCTGGTTCTACGAGATCCACACCGGGCTGGTGCTCGCCCACCGGCCCGACAGCAACCTCTTCCTACCGCTGTGAGTTCGCGTGAGTCCGCTGTGAAGCCGCTGCGAATCGGGGTGCCCCGTCGGTGATCCACGGCCCCCAGCCCAGCAAAGCCCGCGCCCCGCGGCGCCACCACCACCCTCCGGACCGACACCGTCCGCACCGCTACTCTCCCGAGGACCCGATGACCCGTCGTCCCGCCCTTCGGCTGAGCACTCTGCGCTCTGACCTCCCCGCTTCCATCGTCGTCTTCCTGGTCGCGCTCCCGCTCTGCGTGGGCGTCGCCGTCGCCTCCGGTGCACCGGCCGAACTCGGCCTGATCACCGGCATCGTGGGCGGCCTGGTGACCGGGCTGATGCCCGGCAGCAGCCTCCAGGTGTCCGGCCCCGCCGCCGGCCTGACCGTGCTGGTCTTCGCCGCCGTCCAGGAACACGGCCTCGCCACCCTCGGCGTCATCACCGCCGTGGCCGGCCTGCTCCAACTCGCCATGGGCGCGGCCCGACTCGGCCGACTGTTCCGGGCGATATCCGTCTCCGTCGTCCACGGCATGCTCGCCGGGATCGGTCTCGTCCTGATCGCCGGTCAGCTCTACGCCTTGGCCGACGCCAAGGGACCGGCCGACGGCCTCGCCAAACTGGCCGGCCTCCCGGGCCTGGCCGCCGATGTCGCCAGGGGCCCGCAGGCCCTCGCCGCCGCCGCGATCGGCGCCGCGACGGTGGCGGTCCTGCTGCTCTGGACGCGTCTGCCCGCCCGGGTCCGGAGGGTGCCCGCACCGCTCGCCGCCGTCGCCGCCGCGACGGCCGTCACCGCGCTGTTCGACCTGCCCGTCGCCCGGGTCCGGGTGGCCGGTCTCGCGGGGGTGGTCCACCTGCCCGGCGGCTCCGAACTCGCGGCGCTCGGCAGCCTCGGCGTCCTCGGCACGGCGCTCGCGTTCGCACTGATCGCCTCGGCCGAGAGCCTGTTCAGCGCCGCGGCCGTCGACCGCCTGCACGACGGCCCGCGCACGGACTACGACCGCGAGCTGCTCGCGCAGGGCGTCGGCAACACCGTCTGCGGAATCCTCGGCGCGCTCCCGATGACCGCCGTGATCGTCCGCAGTGCTGCCAACGTGCAGGCCGGCGCCCGCACCAAGGCCTCTCGGGTCCTGCACGGACTGTGGCTGCTGCTCTTCGCCGCACTGTTCCCGGCCGCGCTCTCCGCCATCCCGCTCGCCGCCCTGGCCGGCGTCCTGGTGCACGCCGGCGCCAAGCTGGTCCCGGTCCGTACGCTGCGCCCGCTCTGGCGGGCCGATCGCGGCGAAGCGGCGATCCTGACGGTCACCGCCCTGACCATCGTGGTGACCAACCTGCTCGAAGGCGTGCTGCTCGGCCTGCTCCTCGCGGTGCTCAAGAGTGCCTGGGACACCTCGCACCTCCACATCGCGGTCGTCGATCCGGCCGACGGTGCCGTGCGCGTGACCCTGCACGGCAACGCCACCTTCCTTCGGCTGCCCCGGCTGCTGGAGACCCTGGAGTCCCTGGAGGAACTGCCCGCCGACCGGCCCGTCCGGCTCGACCTCTCCGGCGTGCGCCACCTCGACCACGCCTGCCGCACCGCCCTGGAGCAGTGGCAGGAGCGCCACAACCGCAGCGGCTCCGCCGAGTTGGTCGGGCTCCCGGTAGCGGTGGCCTGACCGGTCCGGCGCCCGGGCGGTCGGCAGGTTTCCGCGCTCGGGGATCGCCCTGGCCCCGTCGGTTCCCGCCTTCCGCACCGGACTCCGGAACCTCTCTTGCGCGCAGAGGACCGCATGGAGAGAGGACTGCATGGAGAGAGGTCTGCGCGGAGAGGCGGGCGGAGGGGAGACCGCTCACCGATCCGATCCTGATCCGAACGCGCTGAGTGCCGAACCCCTCACCGCTCGCTGTCGCCGTGCGGGCAGCGGGACAGTGATCTCGGCATTCACCTCCGTGGCGCGGATGTGAGCGTTAACTTGGCAATGTAGACAGATGTGAGCACCCTGCGTGGCTGGTATGAAGGGAGCCGCCCTTTGAACCGAGGGTGACGAATTGGCCTGGACCTGGTCGCGTACTGTGGTCGACAGCGCCGAGGAGGGGACTGCGAGTGGGAACCGAGAGTGCCGGGACGGAACAGCGCCAGCCCGTGATGTCGGACGTGGCGAAGCTGGCGGGGGTGTCCCATCAGACGGTGTCCCGGGTGCTCAACGGTGCCCCGCACGTGCGGCCCGGCACCCGGGACCGGGTGCTGGCGGCCATACGGGAGCTGGACTACCGGCCCAACTCCGCCGCCCGCGCGCTCGTCACCCGTCGCTCGCAGACTCTCGGCGTGGTGAGCTTCGACTCGACGCTCTATGGCCCGGCCTCGATGCTGGACGGCATCGAGCGGGCCGCGCGCAGCGCCGGCTACTTCGTGAGCGTGGCCAGTCTGCGTTCCCTGGACGGCCGGTCGGTCCAGGAGGCCGTGGACCGGCTGCGCGACCAGGGCGTGGAGGGCGTCGTCGTGATCGCGCCGCAGACCTCCGCCGTCAGTGCGGTCGCTCGGCTCTCCAGCTCGGTGCCGATCGTGGCGGTCGGGTCCGGCAACCAGACCCGGGTGCCCATGGTGTCGGTGGGCAACCGCTTCGGTGCCGGGGAGGCCACCGGGCACCTGCTCGACCTGGGGCACCGTACCGTGCACCACCTGGCGGGGCCGGCCAACTGGGTGGAGAGCCAGGACCGCGAGGAGGGCTGGCGCCTCACGCTGCAGGCGGCCGGAGCCCCCGTGCCGGACGTGGAACGCGGCGACTGGAGCGCCCGCTCGGGCTACCAGGCGGGACTGCGGATCGCGCAACTCCCCGACGTCACCGCCGTCTTCTGCGCCAACGACCACATGGCCCTCGGCCTGCTGCGCGCCCTGCACGAGGCCGGCCGGTCGGTCCCCGACGAGATCAGCGTGGTGGGCTTCGACGACATCCCCGAGGCCGCCTACTTCATCCCGCCGCTGAGCACCGTGCGCCAGGACTTCGGCGAACTCGGCCGCCGCGCCCTGGAACTGCTCGTCGGGGAGTTGGAGAGCACCGCCCCCTCGCCGACCCATGCGCAGATCACCCCGGAGCTCGTGCTGCGCCGCAGCGCGGGCCCGGCCCTCCGACGGTGAACCGGTAGCCGATCCGCAGCGGCCCCGATCACCCGGATCGCGGGCTCCGGTCGCGGACCTGCCTTGACAGCATCTTTGTTAGCGCTAACAATCATCGTGAGCGTTGACGACAACGCCCTTCCCACTCCGTCGGCCAGGCCACCGCATCCCGCTTCCGTTTGCCTGGCCGACGGCCACTCGTTCCGCCCTTCAGAGGGAGAGGTGGCGGAACGGAGCCTGTCGCCGGTGTGCTCTGCCCTGCCCCGGCCGACGACCGCACCGGCGACAGGCCACCCTGCAGACTCCCCACCAAGGACGAGGAAAGTGTTCGACGACCTCGCCTCATCCTGAACCCCTCATCCCGAACTCCTTTCCCGCACCCCGTTGAACGGAGAGCAGCCCGTGCCCAGAGACGTACTCGTCTCCCCCGGCGACCTGATGGTGGCCCAGGAGGTCGCCGGGGTCATGCCGGACGGCCGGCGCATCACCCGCTGGACGTTCGGCTCCCGGGCCGGGGTGACGGCGGAGGTGCTCAGCCTGGGCGCCCGCCTCCAAGCCCTGAACGCGCCGGACCGGGCCGGGCGGACGGCCAATGTGGTCCTCGGCGGCGGAAGCATCGAGGACCTGCTCGGCCAAGCGTCGTACCTCGGCGCGACCGTCGGCCGCTATGCCAACCGGATCGCGCGCGGTGTGCTGCCCCTCGACGGCGCGACGTACCGGCTGGCCACCCAGCTCACCGGGCACACCCTGCACGGTGGTCCGGACGGCTTCGCCACCCGCCTCTGGGACGGCGTTCCGGTCCGGGCGGACCGGCAGGTCGGCGTCCGTTTCCGCCTGCGCAGCCCCGCCGGGGACCAGGGGTTCCCGGGGGCCGTCACCGCCGAGGTGACGTACCTGCTCGATTCCGGTGGCGAGCTCTCGATCACCTACCAGGCGGCCACCGACGCGCCGACGGTCGTCAACCTCACCAACCACGCGTACTTCAACCTGGCCGGCGAGGGCCGCGGAACGGTGCTCGACCACCTGCTCCGCGTCGAGGCCGCCGGGTACCTCCCGGTGGACGGCGACCTGATCCCGCTCGGCCCGGTCGAGCCGGTCGCCGGCACTCCGTTCGACCTGCGCCGCGCCCGGCGGATCGGTACCTGCATCACTGCGGAGAACCCCCAACTCCTGGCGGCCGGAGGCGGGTTCGACCACAACTGGGTGCTCGGCGGCACGGGGTTCCGCCGGGCCGCCCTGCTGAGCCACCCGGTGAGCGGCCGGCACGTCGAGTGCCTGACCACGGAGCCGGGGCTCCAGGTCTACACCGGGAACCACTTCGACGGCTCGCTGACCGGTCGATCCGGCCGCCGGTACGCCGCGCACGCGGGCATCGCGTTGGAGACCCAGCACTTCCCGGACTCGCCCAACCGGCCCGACTACCCCTCCACCCTGCTGCGCCCGGGGGAGAAGTACCGGTCGAGGACGGTGTACCGCTTCTCGGCCCAGTAGCGGCGCGGCCGCCGAGCGGTGGAGGGGCGGTGGGCCCGGCGGGGCCCATCGCCCCTCCACCTTTTCCGTCCTCAGCCGGCGACGAAGACCCGCACGTCCCAGGCGCCGAGGGAGACCGACCCGCCGGCGGGCACCGAGGCGCCGCCCAGCACGTTGGTCAGGTCCACCGGGGCCTGGGCGCGGGTGGGCTGCCAACTCCAGTTGTGCACCACGTGGACGCGGCGCCCGTCCGGGGCCGTCCCGGTGGTCGCGGTGACGGACGCGGGCAGGTCACGCCAGCCACTGGCGGCGGCGGGGGCCAGCCAGGCGGCCAGCGTCCGGGCCAGGTCGCGTCCGGGCACCGTGCCCACGCAGGTCACCCGGCCGGCACCGTGGGCGCGGGTGGTGACGGCGGACCAGCGGCCGAAGTGCGGGTGGTCGTACCCGGCCAGCACGGTGGCATCGGTGGCGGTGAGGCCCTCCACCCACCGGGTCGCGGTCGTGCCCGACGGAAGCGCCAGCGCACTGCCGGGTACGGCGCGCAGCGGGAGGTCCGCGGGCAGGTTGCTGAACTCGTCGTACCAGGCGCCCGCGGCTGCCGTCAGGCGTGGCGGGGCGGTCTCGTGGCGGGCCCGGGCCTCGTGGTCGGCGTAGCCGGTGCGGGGGCCGAGCACGAGGTGGCCGCCGGCCTCGGCGTAGGCCGCGAACCAGTCCAGCAGCGAGTCCTCGGCGAGGTACAGCCCGGGGACGATCAGGACGGGGTGGCGCCGGGCGGCCACGTCGGGTGCCACGCCGTGGCGCTCCCCCCGGGCGTCGTGCAGCTGGCGGGCGTGCAGGATCCGCACCTGGCGGCCGGCCTCGAAGGCGCCGCGGTAGAACGGGTCGAAGACGCGGTGGTAGGAGGCCGGGTCGGGGCTGCCGTCCGGCTTCGCGAGCGGCGGGTACTTCTGCATCAGCCACTTGCTGGGCGTCGAGTAGACCATGGTGATGTCGGCGTCCGGGTCGAGTCCGGCGACCAGCGCCCCCGCCGTCTCGAACTCGGCTCCCAGGCGGGCGAGTTCGGCGTACACCCGGCCGGGCCTGCCGCTGTGCGGCAGAATGCCGCCCCAGTACGTCTCGGCGCCGAAGTGCAGGGTGTGCCAGTGCCAGTACTCGATCATCCGCGCGCCGCGCGAGACCAGGGCCCAGGCGGCCTGCCGCCACTGGCCGTCGAAGGCCGGCCGGTTCTCCGAAGTGCCGCTGATGGCCTGGGCGTTGGTCTCGGTGACCAGGAACGGCTCCTGGCGGGAGGAGAAGATCCGGTCGGCGCTCTGGTACAGCGCCCACACGCCGGCGGTCTTCCACCACTGCTCGTGGTCCTCGGGCGTGGGGTCGGGCAGTGCGAGGGCGTCCTGCATGTCGTAGTACGGGTTGCCCGCGGTGACGTCCAGGGCGTCGGTGATCTCGTCGTCCTCCAGCGCCGGGTGGTTGTAGGCGAGGCAGGTGGTGACGAACTGGTCGGGCCGGGCGTACTCACGGGTGATGTCGGCCTGCCAGGCGACGAACTCGGTGGTCTGGCGGGCCTGGAACGCCCGCCAGGCGACGTCGTACTGCGGCTGCTGGTTGTCGTCGGGTCGCCACAGGTCGGCCCAGGTGGAGAGCCGGTGCGACCAGTAGACCAGGCCCCACTCCCGGTTGAGGGTCTCCACGTCGCCGTAGGTGTGCCGCAGGTGGTCGACGAAGCGCTGGAACACGCCGTGGTTGTGCGGCAGGCGCAGACCGGGCTCGTTGTCCACCTGGAAGCCGATGACGGCGGGGTGCGAGGCGTGGCGGGCGAGGATCGCCCGGGTGACGCGTTCGGCGTGGTGGCGGAAGGCGGGGTGGGAGAAGTCGGCCTCCTGGCGGGCTCCCCAGCCCATCGGCCGGCCGGTCGCCTGCTCGGTGACGATCTCCGGGTACTGCCGGGACAGCCACGGCGGCACGGCGTACGTGGGGGTGCCGAGGACGACGGAGATACCGCGCTCGTGGGCGCCGTCGAGCACCGGCGTCAGCCAGTCCAACTCGAACCGGCCGCTCTCGGGCTCCCAGGTGGACCAGACGGACTCGCCGACCCGGATGACGGTGAACTTCGCCTCCGTCATCAGGTCGAGGTCTTCCTTGAGCCGCTCGTACGGCTGGTACTCGTGGTAGTAGGCCGCGCCGAACAGGACGCGCGGGGGCAGCGGGACCATGGGTTCACCTCGGGACGTGAGGAACTCCGGCCGCCGAGGGGCCGACGGCCGGGGTGGGGAGGGCGGGGTGGACAGGACGGGGTGGGCAGGACGGTTGATCAGGCGGTGGTGCCGGTCACCGTGTGCGTTGGCGTCGTACATGGGAACGAAGGCATGGCCGAACCGAGTTCGGCTCGCGGTCGCCCGGGCCGGTCTCCGGCTCCAGGGCGTCGTGGCCCCGGCGGATCGTCTCGCGTGGGTCGCTCAGGGACGCTTCCTCGGTGGGGCGGGGGAGACGCGGGGCGCGTTCAGCGCGCGCAGGACCGCGCAGCCGCCGGGGGCCAGTTCGTCGACGGTGCCGTCGGTGAGCAGGTCGTGGCCCGGCCGGGGCAGCGGCACGGCGTCGGCGCGGTGGTTGAGCAGCAGGTGCCAGCCCCGGCCGTCCGGGGCGTGCCGGGTGACGGCTTCGACGCCGGCCGGCAGGCCGGGCAGCTCCGGGACGACCCCGGCCTCCGCCAGCAGACGGCCGATCAGGGCGGCGTACCCGGGGTCGTCCAGGCGGGTGGAGAGGTACCAGCCCCGGCCGGAACCGAACCGGTGGCGGGTCAGGGCCGGGCTTCCGGCGAGCATGCCCTCGGTGTAGGCGGCGAGCGCCTCGGCGCCCTCGGTGCGCAGGGACTCGCTCCAGGAGGTGGCCGTCGAGCCGTCGGACAGCGCGATCTCCTCGCCCTTCCGCAGCGGACGGTGCTCCTCGACCCGGATGCCGAGGGCCTCGCGCAGCGGTGCGGCCGGGTAGCCGCCGAGCCGGGCGTGGAGGCGTGCGTCGACGGTGCCGCCGAAGTGCTGGACGAGCAGGGTGCCGCCGGCGGCGACGTAGCGGCGCAGGTTCTCGGCGCCCGCGTCGGTGAGCAGGAACAGGGCCGGGGCGAGGACGACCCGGTAGCGGCTCAGGTCGTGTTCGGGGTGGGCGAAGTCGACCGTCCGGCCGGCGTCCCACAGTGCCCGGTGGGCGCGGCGCAGTGCGGCGAGGTAGTCGAGCTCGCAGGACGGGAGCCCGTCGACGTTCATCGCCCACCAGGCGTCGGAGTCGTGCAGGACGGCGACCTCGGCCCGGACGGTGGAGCCGGCGAGTTCGCCGAGCCGGGCGATGGCCTCCCCGGTCGCCGTGACCTCGCGGAAGGTGCGGCTGTCCGGCCCGGCGTGCGGGACCATCGACGAGTGCCACTGCTCGGCGCCGGCCCGGGACTGGCGCCACTGGAAGAACAGGGCGCCCTCCGCGCCGCGGGCGATGTGGGCGAGCGAGTGGCGCAGGATCTCACCCGGTTCCTTGGCGAGCACGCGGCCGCCGGCGTAGACGGTGTTGGTGCCCTGTTCCATCAGCAGCCAGGGGGCGCCGCCGGCGAAGGAGCGGGCCCGGTCGGCGTCGAAGGCGGCCTGGGCGGCGGCGTCGATGCCGGGGGCGGTGGGGTAGTGGTTGACGGAGACCAGGTCGACCTCGCGGCCGAAGGCCCACAGGTCCAGGTTCTGGTAGCCGGGCAGCATGAGGTTGGTCGTCACCGGGCGGTCGCTGTGGGCGCGGATCGCGTCGCGCTGCTCGCGGTAGGCGGCGAGGGTCTCGTCGGACCAGAAGCGGCTGTAGTCCAGCGCCTGGCCGGGGTTCTTGTGCCACTGGGTGGCGCGCGGCGGCAGGATCTGCTCCCAGGAGCTGTAGCCCTGGCTCCAGAAGGCCGTCCCCCAGGCCTCGTTGAGGGCGTCGAGGGAGCCGTGGCGGGCGCGCAGCCAGACCCGGAAAGCGGCCGCGGCGTGGTCGCAGTAGCAGAGGGTCGCGTACTCGTTGTGCACGTGCCACAGGGCGAGCGCCGGGTGGTCGCCGTAGCGTTCGGCGAGGGCGCCGGCGATGCGGCGGGCGGCCCGGCGGTAGGCGGGCGCGGCGAGGCAGTAGGTGTCCCGGCTGCCGTGGGTCAGGCGGGCGCCGTCGGGGCGGACCGTCAGGGCGTCCGGGTGGGCCAGGCTGAACCAGGGCGGCGGGGAGGCGGTGGGGGTGGCCAGGTCGACGGCGACGCCGGCCGCGTGCAGCCGGTCGAGGTGGGCGTCGAGCCAGTCGAAGTCGTAGCGGCCCTCCTCGGGCTCCGTCAGGGCCCAGGAGAAGACGCCGACGGTGGCGAGGTTGACCCGCGCCCGGCGCATCAGCTCGTCGTCCTGCTTCCACACCTCCGCGTCCCACTGCTCGGGGCTGTAGTCCCCGCCGTAGGCGAGGCCGCCGAGGCGGTCGGTGAGCCGGCGGATGTCCATCTGGGAACCGTCCCTCTCGTCGTGGTGTCAACTTCGGTGCGGCGCCGGGGCGGTGCTTTCGCGGACCATCAGCTCCGGCGGCATCAGGAGGAGCCGGTCCTCCGGATCGTCGCCCGCGGCGCGCGCGGCGATCCTGGCCATGACCTGCTCGACGGCGACCTGCCCGAGGTCCTTCCGGGGGCTGGTCACGGAGGTGAGCCGGGGAGAGTGCTGCTCGGCCAGCGGGTCGGGGCAGATGGCGATGACGGAGGCGTCCTCCGGCACGGTTCGCCCGCCGGCGCGCAGCAGGCTCAGCAGCGGGCCGATCGCGGCCTCGTTCTGCACGACGAAGCCGGTGGTGTCCGGGCGGTCCGCGAGGATCCGGGCCAGGGTGCCGGCGGTGCTCTCGTAGGTGCCTTCGCACGGGCGGTGGAGGAAGCGCAGGCCGCGTCGTTCGGCGCGGGCGCGAAAGCCGGTCAGGGTGCGCTCGGCGTAGCCGGCGTGCCGTCGGTAGACGCCGCTGCTGTAACCGATGAAGGCGATGTCGCGGTGGCCGAGGTCGGCCAGGTGGTCGGCGCACAGGGCGCCGGCAGTGGCGAAGTCGTGGTCGACGCAGGAGAGTCCGGCGGGGTCGTCGGGCAGGCCGATGAGGGCGGCCGGGATGTCCTCGGCCCGCAGGACCGGGACGCGGTCGTCGTCCAGCCGCACGTCCATCAGGATGACGCCGTCGGCGAGTCCGGTGGCGGCGACCCGGCGGACGCCTTCGGGCCCTTCGTCGTTGGTGAGCAGCAGGACGTCGTAGCCGTGTTCGCGGGCCGCCACGGTGACCGCGATGGCGATCTCCATCATCGTGGGCACGTGCACCTCGGGGTGGAGCGGCACCACCAGGGCGATGATGTGCGAACGCTTGCCGGCCAGGGCCCGGGCACCCGCGTTGGGGTGGTAGCCGAGGTCCGTGATGGCCTGTTCGACGCGGATCCTGGTCTCGTCGGAGATCGGGCGCTTGCCGCTGAGGGCGTAGCTGACCGTGCTGGACGAGACGCCGGCGTGCCTGGCCACATCGGCGAGTGTCACCATCGCTCTGGTTCCTTCGTGTCGGTTCCGGTGGGGAGCGGTCCCGGCCGTGCGCCGGGGAGGTCCGCGCGGGACCGCTCCGGGTCCGTGGGGCCCGGCTGGCCCGGGCGGACGACTCAGCCCTTGATCGCGCCGATGAGGACACCGGTACGCAGGTGCTTCTGCACGAACGGGTTCACGATCACCAGTGGTACCAGGGTGAGGACCACGACCGCCATCTGCAGCGACAGCTCATGGTGGCGTGGCCCCTCTCCGTCGCAGCGTCGGAAGCGTCGAAGCGCTTGGATGTTTCGCCGAGACTAACGATGCGTTACCGGTTGAGCAAGAGGCTGAACAAATGCAAAATCGGTTGCGCTCGGGGGAGTTGACAGTCACTTCGGAGCCTGTCAACGTCGAAGCGCTTCGATGAACGACGCCGAGCCCAGCCCGCCCGAGGGGTATTCCACGTGAGTTCCGTGCCCGCGTCCGCAGCCGGCCTGCCCGGTTTCCGCAATCCCACGCTTCCCCTGCGCAAGCGTGTCGACGACCTGCTCCACCGGCTCACGCTCGACGAACGGCTCGCGATGCTGCACCAGTACGCGCCCGCCGTGCCGCGCCTGGGCGTCGCCCCCTTCCGCACCGGAAGTGAGGGCCTGCACGGGGTCTCCTGGCTCGGGGTGGCGACGGTCTTCCCGCAGGCCGTCGGCCTCGGCGCCAGCTGGGACGAGGACCTGGTGCGCGAGGTCGCCGAGGCGGTCTCGACCGAACTGCGCGCCTTCCACTACCACCGCCCGCCGGCGATCGGCACCACCGAACGCGGGGCGAACTCCCTGCAGGCCTGGGCCCCCGTGCTCAACCTGCTGCGCGACCCGCGCTGGGGGCGCAACGAGGAGGGCTACTCCGAGGACCCGGTGCACACCGCCCGGGTCGGCGAGGCGTTCTGCCGGGGCCTCGCCGGCGACCACCCGACCTACCTGCGCACCGCCCCCGTGCTCAAGCACTTCCTCGCCTACAACAACGAGGACGACCGCTGCACCACCTCCTCCTCGCTACGCCCCCGCGTGCTCCACGAGTACGACCTCGCCGCCTTCCGCCCGGTCGTCGCCTCCGGCGCCGCGACCGGCGCGATGGCCGCCTACAACCTGGTCAACGGCCGACCCTGCCACGTCAGCCCGCTGATCGAGGCGGAGCTGCGCCGCTGGGCCGAGCCCACCGGCCACGAGCTGTTCGTGGTCAGCGACGCCGAGGGCCCCTCCAACCTGGTCGACCCGGAGCACTACTTCGACGACCACGCCGAGTCCCACGCGGCCGCGCTGAAGGCCGGCATCGACAGCTTCACCGACCATGGCGAGGACAGCGCGACTCCGGTCGGCCGGCTGCGCGAAGCGCTGGAACGCGGACTGATCGACGAGGCCGACGTGGACCGCGCGGTCCGGCGGCAGCTCGAACTGCGCTTCCGCCTCGGCGAGTTCGACCCCGAGCTGGACCCCTACGCCGACACCGGACCCGAGGTGATCGACTGCCCCGAGCACCGCGACCTGGCCCGGCAGGCCGCGACCGAGTCGACGGTGCTGCTCAAGAACGACGGCCTGCTGCCGCTCGACCCGGCCCGCACGCCGCGGATCGCTGTCATCGGCCCGCTTTCCGACACGCTCTTCGAGGACTGGTACAGCGGCACCATGCCGTACCAGGTGGGCATCGCCACCGGACTGGCCGAGGCCGTCGGCGCACACGGCGCCGAAGTGGTCCGGGTGGAAGGCGCCGACCGGATCACCCTGCGCTCGCGCACCACGGGAGACCTGCTCGGCAAGTCCGCCTACGACGTGACCGACTGGGGCGGCGGCGCCTTCACCCTGTGCGCCGCCGACACCGGCCGCTACCTGAGCCTTCAGGACGACGACGCCCTGGCCGCCGACCGGGAAGTGATCAGGAGCTGGTTCGTCAAGGAGACCTTCCGGCTCGAACCGGCCGGCGCCGACACCGTGCTGCTCCGCTCCGTGTTCACGGGGCGCTACGCCGCCATGGACCCGACCGACGGCCGGGTGACCGTCACCGCCGAGAGCGCGGACGATGCCGAGCGCTGGCAGCGCGAGCTGGTGCGCGACGGCATCGCCGAGGCGCGGGCGGCCGCCGAGACGGCGGACGTCGCGGTCGTCGTCCTCGGCAACCACCCGATGGTCAACGGCCGCGAGACCGAGGACCGCGCGGACATCGACCTGCCCGAGGGCCAGGAGGAACTGCTGCACGCGGTCGCCGCCGTCCGCCCGGAGACGGCCCTGGTCGTGATGAGCAGCTACCCCTACGCCCTCGACTGGGCCGACGAGCACCTGCCCGCCGTGGTGTGGACCTCCCACGGCGGGCAGGAGACGGGGCACGCCCTGGCCGCCGTGCTGCTCGGCGGGGCCGAGCCCGCCGGCCGCCTGCCGCAGACCTGGTACCGGGGCGACGACCCGCTGCCCGCCCCGCTCGACTACGACATCATCAAGGCGGGCTGGACCTACCAGTACCACCGGGCCACCCCGCTCTACCCCTTCGGGCACGGGCTGTCCTACACCGACTTCGCCTACCGCGACCTGCGCCTGTCGCAGCCGTCGATCGACCAGGACGGGTCGGTCGACGTCACCGTCACACTGGCCAACAGCGGACGGCGGCCCGGCAGCGAGGTCGTCCAGCTCTACGTCCGGGCCCTGGACGCCCGCTACGAGGCACCCCGGCTGCGCCTCGCCGACTTCCGCAAGGTCCACCTGGAGCCCGGCGAGGAGCGGGAGTTGACGTTCCGGCTGCCGGCCGACCGGCTCGCCCACTGGGACGTCGCCACCGGGGCCTTCACCGTCGACCCCGGCGGCTACGAGGTGGTCGTCGCCCGCAGCTCCGACCACCCGGTGCTCACGGCGCCGCTCACCGCGCTCGGGGCGGTGGCCACGCCCCGCGTGGTCCTCGAACGCCGCACCCCGGCCGTCGACTTCGACGACTACACGGACACCACCATCGTCGACGCCGACCGCACCGACGGCGACGCGGTCACGCCCACCGATCCCGCGCAGCCCGCGACGCTCCTCTTCCGGGACGTCGACCTCTCCGGAGCCGTCCGGATCACGGTGGAGACCGCCCGCGAGGACGCCGGACCGGTCCGGGCCGGGCTCGAAGTCCACGCCGGCAACCGCCTGTTGGCCGAACTCGACGTGCCCGTCACCGGCGACCGCTACGCCTGGACGGTCACCACCGCCGCACTCGCCGCCCCGCTCGACGGTACGCACGACCTGAGCCTGACCCTGCACGGCGACGTCCGCCTCGCCGCCTTCCGCTTCGGCGGGGCCGGCCAGGCCGACTGAGGACCGTCGCCCCACGGACCGGCGGCCCGCCCATGGGGTGGGCGGGCCGCCACCCTCACCTGTCCGGCGCTCCGCGCCGCACCCGTTCGCTTCCGTCACCCCGCCGCCCGGAGGCGTCCCCATGCCGCTGCTCGCCCCACCACACCGGCTCGTCATCGCTCTATCCGGAGGAATCCGCCATGCCGCTCACAGACTTCGGACTCGACGAACTCGTCCGCTACCGGCCGGAGCCGTCCGCCCCGCAGGACTTCGACGACTTCTGGCAACGGAGCCTCGCCGACGCCCGCTCGCACGGCGGGGCGGTCAAGGTCGAACGCGTCACCGCGCAGTACGGACTGCGCACCGTCGAGGTGGACGACGTGCGGTTCCCCGGCTGGAACGGCGAGCCGGTGGCCGCCTGGCTGCTGCGCCCGCGCGGCGTGGCGGGGCCACTGCCGGTCGTCGTCACCTACATCGGCTACTCCGGCGGCCGCGGGCTGCCCACCGAGCACCTGTTCTGGTCCGCCGCCGGGTACGCCCAACTCGTCGTCGACAGCCGGGGCCAGGGCCGGGACACCCCCGACCGGGGCGAGGGCGACGGCACCCAGTGGGCCGAGGGCTTCATGACCCGCGGCATCGACTTCCCCGAGAACCACTACTACCGGCGGCTGATCACCGACTGCGCGCGCGCCGTGGACGCCGTCACCCGACTGCCCGGCCTCGACGGCAACCGGATCCTGCTGGCCGGCGGCAGCCAGGGCGGCGGCCTGGCCATCGCCGTCGCCGGGCTCACCGGGGACCGCGTCGCGGCGGTGATGCCGGACGTGCCGTTCCTGTGCCACTTCCGCCAGGCAGCGCAGATCGCCGGGGAGGGGCCGTACCAGGAGATCGTCAAGTACCTGCGCTGGCACAGCCCGAACCGCGTCCAGCAGACCCTTGACACCCTTGACTACTTCGACGGAGTCAACTTCGCCCAGCGGGCCACCGCGCCGGCCCTGTTCAGCGTCGGCCTGATGGACCCGGTCTGCCCGCCCTCCACGGTCTACGCCGCCTTCAACCACTATGCCGGTGAGGACCGAACCATGACGGTCTGGCCCTTCGCCGACCACGGCGGCGGCTGCGGCGCCAACCCGCCCGCCCAGCTCGCCTGGCTGCGGGAGCGCGGACTCACGCCGGAGCCCGCCGCATGAGCGAACGAAGCGAGCGAGTCATCAGGAGGTGCGCATGAGCACCCCGGCCTTCCCGGAACTGCCCGCCGGCTTCCGCTTCGGCGCCGCCACCGCCGCCTACCAGATCGAGGGCGCCCACGACGAGGACGGCCGCGGCCCGTCCATCTGGGACACCTTCAGCCACACCCCCGGCCGCACCCTCGGCGGCGCCACCGGCGACACCGCCTGCGACCACTACCACCGCTACCCCGAGGACGTCGCCCTGCTGCGCGGGCTCGGCGTCGACAGCTACCGCTTCTCGATCGCCTGGCCCCGCCTGCTGCCCCGGGGCACCGGGTCCGTCAACCGGAAGGGCCTGGACTTCTACGACCGGCTGATCGACGAACTGCTGGACGCCGGGATCGCGCCCGCCGCCACCCTCTACCACTGGGACCTGCCGCAGGCCCTGGAGGACCGGGGCGGCTGGCGCGTCCGGGAGACCGCCGAATCGTTCGCGGAGTACGCCGCCCTCGTGGCCGAGCGCTACGGGGACCGGGTCGAGCGCTGGATCACCCTCAACGAACCGTTCTGCTCCGCGTTCGTCGGCTACGCCGAGGGCCGGCACGCCCCCGGCGCCCAGGAGGGGCGCGGCGCCCTCGCCGCCGCGCACCACCTGCTGGTCGCCCACGGCCTCGCCGCCCGGGAACTGCGCGCCGGGGGCGCCGGGGAGGTCGGGATCACACTCAACCTCGACCGCCTGCACGCCGCCTCCTCCCTCCCGGAGGACCGGGCCGCCCGGCGCCGGGCCGAGGTCCTGCACAACGAGGTGTGGACGGCGCCGCTGTTCGCCGGGCGCTACCCCGCGCACGAGGCCGACACCTGGTGCGGTCTCGCGGACGGCCCCTGGCGGCGGCCGGGCGACCTGGACCTGATCGGCGCGCCGCTGGACTTCCTCGGCGTCAACTTCTACCGCCCGATCACCGTGGCCGCCGCGTACCACCGCACGGACGACGTCGACCGGCGCACCGCCGTGGACATCGGAGTCACGGAGCCGGACCCGTACGGCACCCGGCACACCACCATGGGCTGGCCCGTCGTGCCGACCGCGCTCACCGAACTGCTCCGCGGCCTCCACGCCCGCTACCCGCAGCTCCCGCCGGTCTGGATCACCGAGAACGGCTCCGCCGAGGCCGACAGCCTCACCCCCGACGGCCGCGTCCACGACGCGGAGCGGATCGACTACCTGGCCGGCCACCTCGCCGCCGTCGCCGACGCCATCGCGGCCGGGGTCGACGTGCGCGGCTACTACGTCTGGTCCCTGCTGGACAACTTCGAGTGGGGGCGCGGCTACGAGCAGCGCTTCGGCCTGGTCCACGTCGACTACGACACCCTGACCCGAACGCCCAAGGACAGCTACCACTGGTACCGGGGCCTGATCACCGCGCACCGCGCGCGGACGGAGGAACCTGCCCGATGAAGTTCACCGACGGCTACTGGCTGATGCGACCGGGCGTCACGGCGCGCTACGCCACCGAGGTCGCCGACGTCCGGACCGACGATGACCGGATGACCCTCTACGCGCCCGTGAAGCACGTGCGCGGCCGCGGTGACACGCTCAACAGCCCACTGCTGACCGTCGAGTGCTGGTCCCCGGCCGAGGGCGTGATCGGGGTGCGCACCACCCACCACGCCGGATCGGTGCGGCGCGGACCGGAGTTCGCGCTGCCCGGCGCCGAGCCGGGCAGCGGGAAGGTGCGCCGGGACGGCGACGTGGTGGAGCTCTGCGCCGGCGAACTGACCCTGCGGGTGGACACCTCGAAGCCGTGGCAGCTGGAGTTCACCGCCGGCGGCCGGGTCCTGACCACGGTGGGCGAGCGCGGCACCGGCTTCGTCACCGACGCGGGCGGCCGCCACCACATGCTCGGACAGCTCGCCCTGGGCGTCGGCGAACTGGTCTACGGCCTGGGGGAGCGGTTCACCCCGTTCGTCCGCAACGGCCAGGTGGTGGACATCTGGCAGGCGGACGGCGGCACCAGCAGCGAACAGGCGTACAAGAACGTCCCGTTCCACCTGACCAACCGGGGCTACGGCGTCCTCGTCAACCACCCCGGCCGGGTCAGCTACGAGATCGGGTCCGAGGCGGTCGGCCAGGTGCAGTTCAACGTCGAGGACCAGTCGCTGGAGTACTTCGTCGTCCACGGCCCGACCCCCAAGCTGATCCTGGAGCGCTACACCGCCCTCACCGGCCGCCCCGCGCTGCCCCCGGCCTGGGCACTGGGCCTGTGGCTGACCACCTCCTTCACCACCGACTACGACGAGGCCACCGTCAACCGCTTCGTCGGCGGCATGGCCGAACGCGGCATCCCGCTGAGCGTGTTCCACCTCGACTGCTTCTGGATGCGCGAGTACCAGTGGAGCGACTTCGCGTGGGACCCGGACACGTTCCCGGACCCGGCCGGCATGCTGGCCCGGCTCAAGCAGCAGGGGCTGCGCATCTCCGCCTGGATCAACCCCTACATCGCCCAGAAGTCGGAGCTGTTCGCCGAGGGCATGCGCGAGGGCTACCTGGTGCGCCGCCCGGACGGCAGCGTCTGGCAGTGGGACCTGTGGCAACCGGGCATGGCGCTGGTCGACTTCACCAACCCCGCGGCCCGCGACTGGTACACCGGCAAGCTGCGCACCCTGCTGGCGGTCGGGGTGGACTGTTTCAAGACCGACTTCGGCGAGCGCATCCCCACCGACGTCCTCTGGCACGACGGCTCAGACCCGGAACGGATGCACAACTACTACACCCAGCTGTACAACCGGGCCGTGTTCGAGCTGCTCCGGGAGGAGCGCGGGGAGGGCGAGGCGCTGCTGTTCGCCCGGTCCGCGACCGTGGGCGGCCAGCAGTACCCGGTGCACTGGGGCGGCGACTGCGAATCGCACTTCAACGCCATGGCCGAGTCGCTGCGCGGCGGACTCTCCCTCGGGCTGTCCGGTTTCGGGTTCTGGAGCCACGACATCGGCGGCTTCGAGGGCACACCGACCCCCGCCGTCTTCAAACGCTGGACACAGTTCGGCCTGCTCTCCTCGCACAGCCGGCTGCACGGCAGCAAGTCCTACCGCGTGCCGTGGGACTTCGGCGAGGAGGCCGCCGAGGTCACCCGCGAGTTCACGCTGCTCAAGCACCGCCTGGCGCCCTACCTCCAGCACGCGGCCCAACAGGCGCACGCCACCGGCCTCCCGGTGATGCGCGCCATGGTGCTGGAGTTCCCGGACGACCCGGCCGCCGCCGCGCTCGACCGGCAGTACCTGCTCGGCGACGACCTGCTCGTCGCCCCGGTCTTCACCGAGGACGGCACGGTCGAGTACTACGTGCCCGAGGGGACGTGGACCAACATCCTGACCGGCGACCAGGTCACCGGCCCGCGCTGGGTGCGCGAACGGCACGGCTTCCACACCCTGCCGCTGCTCGCCCGCCCGGACTCCGTCATCGCGTTCGGGGCGGACGACCAGCGCCCGGTCTCCGCCTGGGCCGAGGGCGTCGAGCTGCGGGTGCACGCCTTCGCCGACGGCGCCGAGCGCAGCGTCGTGATCCCGCGCACCGAAGGCACCGGCGAGAGCGCCCGCTTCCGGCTGCGCCGCACCGGCGACCGGCTGAGGGTGACCACCGACAGCCCGCACCCGTGGCAGCTGAGGCTCGGGGGCCCGGACGGCGCCCTGCACGTCAGCCCGGCCGGCACCCACGAGGCCGAGCTGACCTACCCGGCCTGAGGCCGGCCCCGGACGCGAGGTCCCGCGCGCCCCCGCATGGGCGCGCGGGACCTCGCTCCTTGTCGTCCGTACTCGCCGGGTCGCGCGGGCCGGGTCGGACGGAACCGTGCGACCCGGCTGACGGATGCGGTCAGCGGGCGCCGAGGAGGTGTTCGAGGGCCAGCTGGTCCAGCTGCTCGAAGGCCATGCCGCGCCGGGCGGCGGCGTCGACGTCGAACTCCTCGAAGGCGGAGCGGTCCGCCAGCAGCCCGCTCAGGCCGTCCTCCGCCGTGGGGAGGGCGAGTTCGGGCAGCCGGGAGGCGGCGAGCGCGGCCCGCACCTCCGGGTCGGCCCGGAAGGCGCGGGAGCGCTCGGCCAGCAGCAGGTAGTTGCGCATGCAGCCGGCCGCGGACGCCCAGACGCCGTCGAAGTCCTCGGTGCGCGGCGGCTTGAAGTCGAAGTGCCGCGGGCCGTCGTAGCCGGCCGATTCCAGCAGGTCGACCAGCCAGAAGGCCTGCCGCAGGTCTCCGGCGCCGAAGCGCAGGTCCTGGTCGTACTTGATGCCGGACTGGCCGTTGAGGTCGATGTGGAACAGCTTGCCGTGCCACAGGGCCTGGGCGATGCCGTGCGGGAAGTTGAGCCCGGCCATCTGCTCGTGGCCGACCTCGGGGTTGAGACCGACCCGATCGGGCCGCTCCAGCGCGTTGATGAACGCCAGGGCGTGGCCGACGGTGGGCAGCAGGATGTCGCCGCGCGGCTCGTTGGGCTTGGGCTCGATCGCGAAGCGCAGGTCGTAGCCCTGCTGCTCGACGTACTCGCCCAGCAGGTCGAAGGCCTCCTTCAGCCGGTCGAGCGCGGTGCGCACGTCCTTGGCCGCGCCGGACTCGGCGCCCTCGCGCCCGCCCCAGGCGACGTAGACCGAGGCACCGAGCTCGGCCGCCAGGTCGATGTTGCGGATCGTCTTGCGCAGCGCGTAGCGCCGGACGTCGCGGTCGTTGGCGGTGAAGGCGCCGTCCTTGAAGACCGGGTGGGTGAACAGGTTGGTGGTCGCCATCGGGACCGTCAGCCCGGCGTCGTCCAGTGCGGCCCGGAAGCGCTTGACGCTCTGCTCGCGGGTGGCCTCGCCCGCCCCGAAGGGAATCAGGTCGTCGTCGTGGAAGGTGACGCCGTAGGCGCCGAGGTCGGCCAGTCGCCGCACGGTCTCGACCGGGTCGAGGGCGGGGCGGGTGGCGTCGCCGAAGGGGTCGCGACCCTGCCAGCCGACGGTCCACAGGCCGAAGGTGAACTTGTGCGCGGGGGAGGGGGTGAGGGCGTCGCTGGACATGGAGCGGCTCCGGGTTCCGTGCCGAAAGGGTGTTTGTCAGGGCTCTCAACAAATTAGTATGCCGGAACGTCAGAAGGAACCCCCATCGGAGGAACGCATGCCCGAGCAGCGTGTCGTGATCGGCTTCGACAGCTCCACCCAGTCCACCAAGGCGCTCGCCGTCGACCTCGACACCGGCACCGTCCTGGGCCGGGGCCGCGCCCCGCACACCGTCAGCACGGGCGCCGGTCGCGAGAGCGATCCCGAGCAGTGGTGGGACGCGCTCGGGCAGGCCGCGGCGGGAACCGGCTGGGCGGCCCGCGCGGCCGCCGTCTCGATCGCCGGTCAGCAGCACGGTCTGGTCACCCTGGACGCGGCCGGAGTGCCGGTCCGCCCGGCGCTGCTCTGGAACGACGTCCGGTCCGCGCCCCAGGCCGCCGAGTTGAAGGCCGCGATCGGCGCCGCGGAACTCGCCCGCCGCACCGGCAGCGTGCCCACCGCCGCCTTCACCGCCCCCACGTGGGCCTGGCTGCGCGCCCACGAGCCCGCCGCCGCCGACCGGGTCGCGGCCGTCCGCCTGCCCCACGACTTCCTGACCGAGCGGCTGACCGGGGAGGCGGTCACCGACCGGGGCGACGCCTCGGGAACCGGCTGGTGGGGTCCGGACGGCTACGACCGGGACGTCCTCGCCCGGATCGGTCTCGACCCGGGCCTGCTGCCGGAGGTCCTGCCCCCCGGCGCCCGGGCCGGTGCCGTCCGCCCCGGGACGCCGCTGCGCGAAGGCACGCCGGTGGCCACCGGCACCGGCGACAACATGGCCGCCGCCCTCGGGCTCGGCCTGCTCCCCGGGCAGCCGGTGCTCAGCCTCGGCACCTCCGGCACCGTCTACGCCGTCGGCCGGCGCAGGCCCGCCGACCCCAGCGGCACCGTCGCCGGCTTCGCCGACGCCCTCGGTGGCTGGCTGCCACTGGCCTGCACGCTCAACTGCACCCTCGCCGTCGACCGCTTCGCCGCCCTGCTCGGCCGTGGCCGCGACGAGGTCGAGGACGGCGGCACCGCGGTCGTCCTGCCCTACCTGGACGGCGAGCGGACACCGGACCTCCCGGGGGCCTCCGGCCTGGTCCACGGGTTGCGGCACGACACCACCCGGGGGCAGCTGCTGCAGGCCGCCTACGACGGCGCCGCCCACGCCCTGCTCGCGGCCCTGGACGGCGTGCTGCGCGCGGGCGGCGCGGACCCGGCGGGCGACGAGCCGCTGCTGCTGATCGGCGGCGGCGCCCGCGGGCAGGCCTGGCAGCGGACCGTCCTGCGGCTCTCGGGCCGCGCGGTCCAGGTGCCCGACGCGCAGGAACTGGTCGCGCTCGGCGCCGCCGCCCAAGCCGCCGCGCTGCTCACCGGCGAGCCCGCCGACGCCGTCGCCCGCCGCTGGAAGACGGCGCGGGGCCCGGTGCTGGAGCCGGTGAAGCGGGACGAGGACGCGCTGCTGCGGATCGGGGATACCCTGCGTCGGGCCGGGGCCTTGCAGGGAGCTCCGGCCGAGGACCGGTAGGAGGGGCGGCGCGTGACAGTGGTCGGCAAGGCGAAGAACAGCCCGGGGAGTGGGCCCGCGTCGCAACAGGACATGCGACGGCGGAACCTCTCGGTCGTCCTCGGCGCGGTCGCCGCGCACCGCTCGCTGCCCCGCCCGTTGTCCCGTGCGGACGTCGCCGGACGCGTCGGCCTGACCAGGGCGGCCGTCTCGTCGCTGGTCGACGAGCTGATCGGGCGGGGTGCGCTGACCGAGGCGGAGACCCCGCCCGACGGGCGGGTCGGTCGCCCGGGACGCGCGTTGTCGGTGACCGACGAGGGCCCCGCCGGTCTCGGCCTGGAGATCGGCGTCACCCACCTCGGCGCGTGCGTGGTGGACCTGCGCGGCGAGCCGCGGGTGTGGCGCCGGGTGGAACGGGTCAACGCGGGCCGGCCGGCCGGGCGGGTCCTGGCAGAGGCCGCCGCGCTGGCCGCCGAGACGGAGGCCGAGGCCGCCGCCCTCGGACTGCGGGTCGAGGGCCGCGTCCTGGCCGTGCCCGGGGTGGTGCCGAACGGGCCCGGCGCACTGGTCGAGCGCGCGCCCAACCTCGGCTGGCACGGCGTCCGGCTCGCCGACCACTGGCCCGACCCGGACACCGTGCCCGAACCGGAGAACGAGGCCAACCTCGGGGCGCTGGCCGAGTACTGGAGCGCCGAGCCGGCCGTGGAGACCTTCGTCCACGTCTCCGCCGACACCGGGATCGGTGCCGCCCTGGTCATCGACGGGCAGTTGTTCCGGGGCGCCCGCGGCTTCGCCGGCGAACTCGGTCACATCCCCATCCGGCCGGACGGCGTCGAGTGCGCCTGCGGTGCCCGCGGCTGCCTGGAGCAGTACGCGGGCGAGGCGGCCGTGGGGGGGGGGGGGGGGGGGGGGGGCCGCCCCGCCCGCGCCCCCCCCCCGCCCCCGCGCGGCCGGGGCCCCCCCGGCGGGGGGGCGGGCCCGGGGGGGGGGGGGGGGGGGGGGGGGGGGGGGCCGGGGGGGGGCGGGCGCCGGCGGGGGGGGGGGGGGGGGGGGGGGGCGGGGGCGGCCCCCCCCCCCCCCGGCCGCGCCCGCGGCGGTGCCGCCGGGGCCGGACCGGCCCCGGCGGGGGACCCGGTCGCCCTGCTGGCCGAGCGGGCGGCCGCCGGGCACGCGCCCACCCTGGCGGCGCTGGACCGCGCCGGGCAAGCGCTGGGCCTCGCCCTCGCCTCGGCCGTGGAACTCATCGATCCGGACGGTCTGGTCCTCGGCGGCGCCTACGCCGAACTCGCCGACTGGCTGCTCCCTTCCGTGCGCGCCGAGTTGGCCGCCCGGGTCACCGTGCGGCCGTGGGCCCCGGAGGCGCTGCGCCCGTCCGCGCTGGGGCGGCGCGGGCCGCTGCTGGGCGCGGCGCTGACGACGGTCCGCCGGATCATGGCGGACCCGACCCTGCTGCCCGTCGGCTGACCCGGGACCCGTACCGCGTGGTCAGTCGTGCTCGACCACGACCATCGCGTGCCCGTCCACCGTGGTGACCCGTACGTGGACGTACTCGCCGTCGTGCTGCCAGGCGAGCTCCTGCCCGGCGGGCTGCAGCCGCACCGAGCGCGGCGCGGCGGCGAGCCGGACGGCGACGGGCACGTCGACCAACGGGAACGGGTCGTGCACCAGGTCCAGTTCCGGGGTCTCCCGGGAGGGGACGAAGCTGACCAGGTGCACCACGGTGCCCGTGGCGGTCCGGACGACCGTGGTTTCCAGGTGGACCGGCCCGCCGGCGCGCAGGAGCGGGTCCGGCAGGAGCCGGTCCAGGGCCGCGCCGAGCAGCCGGCGGTACGCTTCCAGGCCGTGCTCGTGGAAGGCCTCCAGCAGCGGCACGGTCACCACGGCCACCCCGTCGCCGACGACGACGGCCACCTCGTCGGTCGGGTCGGCCGGGGGAGTGTAGGAGTGGCCGCAGAAGCGCTCCCAGGAACGCGGGAAGTACGGCGCCACGACCCGGGCCAGGACGTCGGCGCCGGGCAGCGCCCGGGCGGTCAGCCGG
This sequence comes from Kitasatospora sp. NPDC033851, assembly GCF_055576085.1. Lineage (NCBI taxonomy): Bacteria > Bacillati > Actinomycetota > Actinomycetes > Kitasatosporales > Streptomycetaceae > Kitasatospora > Kitasatospora sp. NPDC033851. The sequence goes on from NZ_JBVIRL010000014.1 coordinate 68,653, forward strand.
GATCCGTGGCTGATGACCGGGAAGTCCTCCGGGACGCCGGGGACGTCCTGGCAGGCGAGGAAGACCTCGCCGGCCGGAGCCGGGGCCAGGTCCTCGACCGGGAGGTCGGGCAGGGCCGGCTCCGTACCGTTCCTGAGCAGCGCGGGCCCGACCAGCAGCACGGCGCCACCGGCCCGCCGGTACTCCTGCAGGCGCTCGGCGAGGGCGTCGTCGACCGTCGTGGTCTCCGGCACCACGACGGCCCGGTACCCGCCGAGGTCGGCGGTCGGCGGGACCACGTCGAACTGCGCGCGGAGTTGCTGCAGCGCCCGTACGGCGCCGATGTTGCTCGCGCCGGGGTTGTCGCCGAGGCCCGGGTCGACGACCACGGCGAGCTCGCTGACGACGCGGCCGGCGTCGAGGAAGGGCTCGCACTCCTCGATGTGCCGGTAGACCGAGCCGATGAGCTCGTACACCGCGGGGGCGGGCACGCCCCGCGGGTGCAGCACGTCGCCGACGCCGCTGGTCAGACCGTGGCTCAGCATCTGGCTGCTCTCGTAGAGCAGCGCCGCCCGGGGCTTGAGGCCGGCGTTGTCGCCCCAGCTCTCGTGGAACCGCCCGGTGTGGCTGAGGGTCGGAAGCCCCAGCGGGCGGACGAAGCGGGCCACGTACGGAAGGAAGGCGTAGCCCCAGCCGCCGGTGGGCAGCCCCTCGATCTCGACGTGCCGGACGAACTGCCGCTCGTCGGGCAGTCCGGTCTTCGGGCGGCCGTTGAACCAGACGCCCTGGGCGGCGTCCGGGGGCAGGGCCTTCTCCACCATCGCCGAGTAGCGGGCCATGTAGCGCCGGGCCACCAGGTCCGCGTAGCGGGCCCGGTGGTCGGCGTCGGCCGGGTCCAGTCCCTCGCGGCGCATCCCGTCGACCGCCCAGCGGCTGACACTCGGCTGGTTCCAGCACATGTCGATGAAGATCCCGTCGACCGGGGCGAAGCGCCGCAGCACCTCGTCCAACTGGTCGGCGAAGTAGTCGGCGTAGGGGCTGGACAGGTCGAGGACGTTCCAGCCCGCCTCGAACGCCGAGGTGGTCCAGCGGCTGATCTTCAGGTTCTCGTCGTGCGCGACCCACTCGGGGTGCTCCCGGGCGGCGTACTCGTCGACCTGGAGGGAGAGGTAGATCGGCGCGCGGATACCCACGGAGTGCAGGGCTTCCACCTGCTCGGTGAGCAGGTCCAGGTCGGGGGCGAGGCCGGGGTGGCGCTCGGGCCGGTCGGTCCCGTAGTAGAGGTGGCCGTGGTGGCACTTGGCGAAGACGGTGACGCTGTCGACGTGGGCGTCCCGGAAGGTCTGCGCGAAGGTCACCGGGTCGAAGTCCCGGCCCACGTCCGGGATGTCGGGGCTGGTGTGGAAGTCCAGGTGCACGGTGCGGCGGGGGAAGTGACCGGGGCTGTGAGCGTTCACAATACCATGAGTCATGGGATGGATTTATAGGAGGTGCACGCTGAGGTGTCCAGAGGTTCGAGGCAGGAGCTGTGAAACTGCCCGCCGGTGAGCAATCATCAGAGGGATCATTGCGACGCCCACCGCCGCCTCGTATGGTCAGGCATCTCGGATTCATCCGATGTCTTGATGGGAGCCCCCACATGAGGCTGCTGCGAATCGGCGCCCCCGGAGCGGAGACGCCGATCGTCCGCGATGGGGGCGGAGCGACCTTCGCCCTACCCCACCTCCAGCGCTCCGCCGCCGCTTCGGTGGTCAACACCTGCTCCATCGCCGCCACCGCCGGCCTGCCGCGGCGGGCGCTCTACTCGGCGACCAAGAGCGCGGTCCTGTCGCTCCCCCTGGCCATGGCCGCCGACCACGTCCGCGAGGGCATCCGGGTCAACTGCGTCAACCCCGGCACCGTGGACACCCCGTGGGTCGGCCGGCTGCTGGACACCACGGACTACCCGGCCGCCGAGCGTGCGGCGCTGAGCGGCCGCCAGCCGCACGGACGCCTGGTCACCGCCGAGGAGGTGGCCGCCGCCATCACCTACCCGGCCTCCCCCTCGGCCGGCAGCACCACCGGTACGGCGCTGCAGGTCGACGGTGGGATGGCGGGGCTGCGGCTGCGGCCGGAGCCCTGGCCGTGATCGCGCGCCAACGGCCCCTCGGGCCCAGCGGGGTCACGGTCGGCGAACTCGCCTTCGGCGCGGCAGGCATCGGCAACCTGTTCACCCCGGTGACCGATGCCGACGCGGAGGAGGCCGTCACCGCCGCCTGGAAGTCCGGCGTACGGTACTTCGACACCGCCCCGCACTACGGCCTGGGCCTGTCCGAGCGGCGGCTCGGCCGGGCCCTGAGCGGCCGCCCCAGGGACGAGTACGTCCTGTCCACCAAGGTCGGCCGGCTGCTGCGCCCGGCACCGGAGCCGGGTGGCGACGACCTCGCCCACGGCTTCGCCGTCCCCGCCACCCAGCACCGGGTCCGGGACTTCAGCGCCGTGGGCGTCCGCCGCTCGATCGAGGACAGCCTGGAGCGGCTCGGCCTGGACCGGATCGACGTCGTCTACCTGCACGACCCGGACGACCACGCGGAGCAGGCACTCGCCGAGGCGTACCCGGAACTGGCCCGGCTGCGCGCCGAAGGCGTGGTCGGCGCGATCGGCGTCGGGATGAACCAGGCCGGACTCCTCGCCCGGTTCATCCGCGAGGCCGACCTGGACGCCGTCCTCCTGGCCGGCCGCTACAGCCTGCTCGACCAGCGCGGACTCACCGAGCTGCTGCCGCTGGCCGCCGCACGCGGCGTCGGCGTCGTCATCGGCGGCGTCTTCAACTCCGGCCTGCTCGCCGACCCGCGGCCCGGCGCCACCTTCGACTACACCGCCGCGCCCGAGGAGTTGCTCACCCGTGCCCTGCACCTCAGGACCGTCTGCGAGAAGCACGGCGTGCCGCTGCGTGCCGCGGCGCTGCACTTCCCGTTCGGGCACCCCGCCGTGGTGAGCGTGCTGGTCGGCACCCGCAACGCCGCCGAGGTCCGGGACGCGGCCGCCATGCTCCGGCACCGTGTCCCGGACGAACTGTGGGCGGAACTGAAGGACCGCGACCTGCTCCCACCGGACGTCCCGACCCCGCAGGAGGCGCACTGATGCGTCGCGCTGTTCATCACCTGCTTCGACGACACCCTGCTCCCCCTCGGCCGGGCTCCCCGTGGTGTGGGAACCGGGGCCATGACGGCCGCCCGGTCCGGCCCCGGTGCCCGGAACCCCCGCGGCCCGGCCGGGCAGAACCCCTGTGCTGCGAAGATCAGATGACCAGCGCCCCGGACGCTCTGCGACCGCCTCCCCACCGGTGGGGCGAAGACCTTGTCACTCCACAGGCGCGGACGTCTTCCGTTCCCGCCGTGTCCGGGCTCCACCGCCGCGGGCCGGGACCGCGGGCGGGCTCACATCGAGCCGAGGGTCTGGGCGCACCAGATCGTCTTGCCGTTGGTGGAGTGCCGGGTGCCCCAGCCCCGGGTGAGCTGGGCCACGAGCATCAGGCCCCGGCCGCCCTCGTCGAAGGCGCGGGCCCGGCGTAGGTGCGGGCTCGTGGAGCTGGCGTCGGAGACCTCGCAGATCAGTGCGGTGTCGCGGATCAGCCGCAGCCTGATCGGCGGCGCGCCGTACTTGATGGCATTGGTGACCAGTTCGCTGACGACCAGCTCGGTAACGAACGCCTCCTCCTCCAGGCCCCAGGCGGCCAGTTGGTCGGCGGCCAGCCGCCTGGCGTGCGCCACCTGGGAGACGTCGGGCTCGACGCCCCAGTCGGCGACGTGCCCGGGATCCAGCGCATGGGTGCGGGCGAGCAGCAGGGCCGCGTCGTCGGTGCGGTGGTCGGGGAGGAGGGCCTTCATCGCCGTGTCGCAGAGCGCCTCCAGCGAGGCGGCCGGTTCGCTCAGGATCCGCAGCAGGTCGATGACCCCCTGCTCGGCGTCGCGCTCACGGTTCTCCACCAGCCCGTCGGTGTAGAGGGCGAGCAGGCTGCCTTCGGGCAGCTCGATCTCGGTCGCTTCGAACGGCAGCCCGCCGACGCCGAGTGGGGGCCCCGATTGCGCGAGGACCGAGGTACTGGTGCCGTCCGGCGCGATGACCAGCGGCAGCGGATGACCCGCACTCGCCATGGCGCAGCGGCGGGAGACCGGGTCGTAGACGGCGTACAGACAGGTGGCACCGATTTCGCCGGTCGACTCGAAACCGCCTTCGGGCCGGGCCTCGTCGGGCAGGTGGAGCACCAGGTCGTCCAGGTGGGTGAGCAGTTCGTCGGGCGGTAGGTCGACGTCGGCCAGGGTGCGGACGGCGGTGCGCAGCCGGCCCATGCTGGCCGAGGCGTGCACGCCGTGGCCGACGACGTCGCCGACGACCAGCGCGACCCGCGCGCCGGACAGTGCGATGACGTCGAACCAGTCTCCGCCCACGCCCACGCCGGCCCCGGCGGGCAGGTACCCGGAGGCCATGTCGACCGCCCCGTGGCCCGGCAACCGCTGTGGCAGCAGACTGCGTTGCAGGGTCAGCGCGGTGGTGTGCTCGCGGGTGTAGCGGCGGGCGTTGTCGATGGCGACGGCGGCCTTGGCGGCCAGTTCCTCGGCGAGGATCAGGTCGTCGGCGGTGAAGGCCTCGGGCCGGTCGCTACGGGCGAAGGCGACGACGCCGAGCAGTGCGCCGCGAGCCAGCAGCGGCACGGTGATCCGGCCGGTCAGCCCCTGCGCGGCGATGGTCCGGTCGATCGTCGGGTTGCCCGGCGGCCAGTGGGCCGGGTCGGCCGCGAGCCCGGGACCGAAGGCCCATTCGCCGCCCTGGTCGGGTTCGGCGGCGAGCTGGACCATGGACCTGCCGGTGGCCATGCAGCGGGCCGGGACGGAACCGAGGGCGTAGACGACGGGCGTCCCGGATCCGGAAGGCCAGCCGGGGTGGTCCCGCGCGGTGTGCCGGGCGGCCCGGTTGAGCGTGATGGATCCGCCGGTGGTGATCGTGGCGGGCGAGGGCGGTTCCTCCCCGCGCAGCACCTCGTCGAAGAGGTCGACGGTGACGAGGTCGACGAAGCCGGGGACCGAGGTGCGGGCCAGTTCCTCCGCGGTGCTGATCACGTCGAGGGTCCGGCCGATGCCGCTGCTGGCCTCGTTGAGGATGAGCAGGCGTTGGCGGGCCCAGTACTCGGCGCTCATGTCGAAGCCCCAGTTGGCGACCGCGCGGACCCTGCCCCCGGCGTCCCGGACGGGCCACATGCTGGTGGCCCAGGCGTTGGCGTAGGCGCTGCCGAGCGGGCGGAAGACCGTGATGAGACGCGCGGCCTGCCCCGTCCTCGCCACCTCGGAGAGCTGGTGGGTGTACGCGGCGTCGTCCAGCTCGGGGAACAGCTCGCGGTACTTTTCGCCGAGCACCTGTTCCTCCGAGTGCGCTATCACCCGGCACGCGGCGCCATTGATCCACAGGAACCGCAGCTCGGGGTCGTAGATCCCCAGGGCGAAGGGGCACTGCTCGAAGGCCCGGTCGGCGATCACCGGGCGGCGCCCCCAGCGCTGGACGGTCATCACGCGGCCCGACTCCAGGGCGTCCGCACCGCGCAGCGGGTGGGTCGTCACCACGGCCTCCACCGTGGAACCGTCCCGGTGGCGCAGGGTGACCAGAGGGTCCGGTTCGGAGTCGCCGCCCCCGGGGAATCCCGGCGGGGGATCGACCAGCAGGTCGGTCACGGGACGGCCGACGACCTCCCGCGCCGTCCAGCCCAGCAGGAGCAGCCCGCCCTCGCTCCAGGCGCTCACCAGGCCGTCCGGAGCCACCACGACAACAGCCGTAGGCGCGTCCCGCATGCCAGCCGAATCCACGTGCCAGACCTCCGCCCGGGCAGCCGCGCACGCCGGAACCGGATTCCGGCGCCTGCGTTCCAGCCTAGGTCGGGCCCCCGCCGCTCGCGCACCCAGTCACAACGGGCAGGGGAAGGGCCGTGATCGAGTACGGCGGGAGCGGCTGGGCACCCGCCGTGCCCCGCGCCGCCGTGCCCCGCGCCGCCGTGGTCAGTCCGGTGCCGCCCTTTCCGTACGAGACGGTGGTGGCCGTCAAGACATGGGATGGATCGGCGAGAGATCCAGCCTTGGATGTCCACTGGAACGGCCGGTGAGTGGGAACGTGCCTGCTCGCGTACGGGAGGCGCGAAGGAGTGGGCGTCGGACGCCTTCCAGGACATGGGATGGCCTGCTACGTTGACGTCGTGTCCCTGACTGACAAAGCCATCGCCCGCATCCGTCAGCTGATCCGGGAGGGCGAGCTGCCGCCCGGCTCGAAGCTGCCCCCCGAGCAGCAGCTCGCGGCCGAGCTGGGCCTGTCCCGGAACCTGATGCGCGAGGCGGTCAAGGCACTCGTCGTCGCGCGGGTCCTGGAGATCCGGCGGGGGGACGGCACCTATGTGACCAGCCTCGCGCCCGGTCTGCTGCTGGAAGGGCTCGGCGGCGCGGTCGAACTGCTGCAGGGGGACACCGTCCTCGAACTCACCGAGGTGCGCAGGCTCTTCGAGCCGGTCGCCACCGCGCTGGCCGCCACCCGCGGCACCGACGAGGACTTCGCGGAGGTGGAACGCCATCTGGCGGCCATGCGGGACGCGCGGGACGACGTCGAGCTGCTGATCCGGCACGACGCGGCCTTCCACCGGGCCGTGGTCCGCGCCACCCGCAACGAGACCCTGGCCACGCTGCTGGAGCACATCTCCGGGCGCACGCTGCGGGCCCGGGTCTGGCGGGGCCGGGCGGACGCCGACGCGGCCGGCAGGACCATCGCCGAGCACCAGGCGATCCTCGAGGCCCTCACCGCCCGCGACCCCGACCTCGCCCAGGCCGCGGCCCTGATGCACGTCCACACCACCGAACGCTGGCTGCGCGACCACCTGGCCGAGGGCGACGAGATCCCCGACTCGCCGTCCGGACCGCAGCAGGACCGGACCCGTACCTGATCATCCGTCAACCATCGATCGAGGAGCGACCGCGGGTGGGAGTCGACGCGCGCCACCAGGTGTGGGACCTGACCCGGCGCCCGCACTCCTGGCTCGACGCAGCGGAGCCGGCAGCCGTCCGGCGTGACTTCGGGCCGTCCGACCTGGCCCCCCGGGCCCGAGCGGCGGGCATCGACCGCACCGTGCTGGTGCAGGTCCTGCCGGATGCCGCCGAGACCGAGGAGTTCCTCGCCCTGGCCGCCCTTGCGGACACCGGCCGCCGACGCACCGTCGGTACCGCCCCCTGACCTCCTTCTTCCGGCCCGTCCACCCGGACGCCGGACCCCGCCGCCACGATCGGAATGACAACGTGCCCACGGACACCCAGCAGCCCGCCACGGCTCCGCTCTGGTACCGGCGCGCCGCCGCCGACTTCCTGGAAGCGCTCCCCCTTGGCAACGGCCGGCTCGGCGCCATGACGTACGGAGGCGTGCACACCGAGCGGATCGAGCTCAACGCGGACACCCTGTGGTCGGGCGGTCCCGGTCCCCGGGACCGGGCAGGCGCCGCCGACCACCTGTCCGCCCTGCGGGACGCGGTGCTGCGCGACCGCGACCACGCCGGCGCCCACGCGATCGCCACGGCCCACTTCCAGGGCCCCGACACCGAGGCGTACCAGCCGCTCGCCACCCTCCTGCTGACCTTCCCGTCCTGCGGCGAGGACGACGCCGCCGACTACCGGCGCGAGCTGGACCTCGACGAGGCCGTGCACACCGTGTCCTTCACGTCAGGAGGAGTCCGGTACCGGCGGGAGGGCTTCGTGTCCGCGCCCGCGGGCGTGCTGGCCGTCCGCCTCGGCACGGATGCCCCCGGCGCCCTCGCCTTCCGGGTGTGCCTCACGACGCCCCATCCGGCCGCGGCCCCGACAGTCGACCCCGGATCCGGGGTGCTGTCGGTCCACGGGCGTGCCGCGCCACGCGTGTCGCCCCGGCACGGCGTGGCCCCCGTTCCCCGGGACGACGAGGGCACGGGTTTCGCCGCCGCGATACGCGTGCGGACGGTGAACGGAACCACCCGCGCCGTGGACGGCGGGATCGAGGTCACCGGCGCCGACGAGGCGGTGCTCCTGGTCGCCGTCGGCACCGGGTACCGGGACTGGCGGCAGCGGCCCGACGGCCCCGAGACGGCGCTCGCCGAGGCCCGCCGGTGGCTGGACGAGACCGGCGGGCAGGACTACGACGAGCTGCGGGCCGCGCACGTGGCCGACCACCGGCGGCTCTTCGGTGCGGCCGAACTCCGCCTCCACGGCCCGGCGGAGGCGGCGCAGCGGCCGACCGACGAGCGCCTCGTCGCCGCGAACGCGGGCGCCGAGGACCCGGGGCTCACCGCGCAGCTGTTCGCCTACGGCCGCTACCTGTTGATCGCCTCCTCCCGGCCGGGCACCCAGCCCGCCAACCTCCAGGGGATCTGGAACAACGACGTCACCCCGCCGTGGAACTCCGACTGGACGTCGAACATCAATGTCCAGATGAACTACTGGCCGGCCGAGACCACGGGCCTCGCCGAGTGCCACGAGCCGCTGTTCGACCTCGTCGCCGACCTCGCCGAGTCCGGGCGCTCCACCGCACGGGCCTACTACGACGCGCCGGGCTGGTGCTGCCACCACAACGTCGACCTCTGGCGCGCCACCAACCCCGTGTCGGGTGACCCGGTCTGGGCGCACTGGCCCATGGCCGGGCCGTGGCTCGCCGCCCACCTGTGGGACCACCACCTCTTCCACGGGGACCGCGACTTCCTGGCCGAGCGCGCCTACCCGGTCATGCGCGAGGCCGCCCGCTTCCTCACCCACCTCCTGGTCGAGGACGCCGACGGTGAGCTGCTGACCTGCCCGTCCACCTCGCCCGAGCACCACTTCAGGCTCGTCGACGGCTCCCTGGCCGCCGTCGACGCCGGCTCCACCATGGACTACTGGCTGGCCGCCGAACTCCTCGACAACACCGTCGCCGCCGCCCGCGAGCTCGGTGTCGACCACGAGCCGGCGGACGAACTGAGCCGCGTCCGCGCCCGGCTGCGTCCACCGGCGCTCGGAGCCGACGGCCGCCTGCTGGAATGGCGGGACGACCTCCCCGAGGAGGACCCCGGCCACCGCCACCTCTCCCACCTCTACGGCCTCTACCCGGGCAGCGCCGTCGACCCGCTCGGCGACACCACCCTGCTGGACGCGGCCCGCCGCGCCCTGGTCCGCCGGTTGGAACACGGCGGCGGCGGCACCGGCTGGAGCCTCGCCTGGGTCGCCGCACTCGCGGCCCGCCTGGGCGACGGCGCGCTCACCGGGCACGCCGTGGAGCGCCTGCTCGCGAGCTCGATCGCGCCCAACCTCTTCGACCTGCACCCGCCCCGGCTCTTCCAGATCGACGGCAACTTCGGCATCACCGCCGCCATCGCCGAGGCATTGCTGCAGAGCCACAACGGCATCCTGCGGCTGCTGCCCGCACTGCCCCCGTCCTGGCCTTCCGGCGACGTCCGCGGTCTGCGCGCGAGGGGCGGGCTCACGGTCGGCCTGAGCTGGCGTCAGGGCGTGCTGACCGGAGCCGAACTGCGGGCCGCCCGTGACACGACGGTCGACCTGTACCTGCCCGAGCGCGCGGGCCATCCCGTCATGACCGACGATCGGGGCGACCTGGTCGCGGTCGCCGCGGTGCCCGGCGACGCGCGCCGCCTGCGGGTCCACCTGCCGGCCGGTGGTTGCCGCCGGCTCTCCTACCCGGTGCCGGACATCGGCCACTGACTCTCCGACCTCATCCTGCAACCGGAATACGACAGCCGGCCGTCGAGCGGCCCGGACGCGGTGAGCCTCGTGAAGCGCCCCCACTGAGCCGGCGCTCCGCGAACTGCCGTCACCTGCGCCCCCAGCCGATCAGGTCGGAACTGACTGCCAGTCAATCGACGTTGCCACACGGGCCTTCGCCCGTCTCGGCCTGTCTCGCTGCCTGGCGGGTTCACGAGCCGATCCTGTGGTTCGCGGTGACGTGATGTCAAGTCGCTGTTCACCGCTCGTTCACCATGGAGGATCATCCGGATCCTGCGATCGTTGCCGAGCGGCGGCCATGTCGCATCCGCTCGTATACGGACGCATATCGTGCTCAAAGACTGCAAGTGATCGGATTTGATCGGACACGCTCCTGCAAGGCAGGCTCAGTGCCGCACAGTGGCGGATCAGCCACGGTCCGGCACGGAGGGAGCCGCATGTCCGGGACCGAGCACACCGAACCGACCGCGCACGTTGTCGTCGGGTACACCCCGCAGGAAGGTTTCGTCGCCGTCCAACTCAGCCCGCCTCCGGCGGAGTACGTGTGGCACGACCGGCAGGCCGAGCACCACGAGCAGCGCTTCGGCCCGGGCAACGGCTACCAGCAGTGGCTGGCCGTCGACGTCGACACGGGTGCCGTGTGGTTCGGGGACACCGACTGGCGCACGCAGGGTGGGGATGCCGGCCCCTGGCTGCCGGGCCGCCGCCGGGCCGAGGTCGGGGACGGCGCCCTGCCGTCCCCGACCGTGTTGGTGCACCCGTTCGACCATCGCGTCATCGACGGCCAGGGCGCCGATACCTGGCGGTTCTTCGGCGTGGACGAACTCCACGCACTGGCCCGGCGGGTGCTGCCCCTGGTCCAGCGGGTGATCGGGTCCCTTCATCGTGTGGGCCGGACCGAGGACCTGGAGTGGTCCGCCGAGGCCGCCACGGCCTGGACCGATCTCGAGCAGGCCTGCCGCTTCACGCTCGACGCGGCGGGAACGGTGACCTGGGCCGGAGCCGGCGCGAGCCGGGTTCCCGGATGGCGCATCGAGGTGGCGGACTTCCTCGCGCGGAACCCGGAGCTGTGTGACCCGGCCTGGGCGACGGCTACCGACGCCGAACTGGACGCCTACGCCGCCTACGAACCCGATTCCGGCTACGGAGGCGTGCCGGGACGGATGTGTGCTCCCGTGGACGTCCGTATCGAGGAGGGCTATACCTTCTACGGCCACCGCGCGGCCCTGTACGCCTACCGGGCGGCCGCGTGCGGCGACCGCACACCGGTCGAAGCCGGGCTCTGGCTCCGGGGCAGCGAGGCCGGACGGAGCAGTTGGAAGGCCGCGAAGGTCGTGGGTGCGAGTCTCGCCGACGCCACCGACTGCGTGTTGAGCCACCTCGCCGACACGTTCCGCAGCGCCGCGCTCGACGAAGGCGTGGTCCTCACCGGCCTGATGGCCCACCTTCGGGAACAGCGGGCCGAGGAGCGAGGGGCGGTCGACGAGACGCTCGTTGCCACCGGCCTGGAGCTGAAGCGCCTCGACGAGGTGCTCAAGGAGATCCGACTCGTCCGGAACACGATCCTGACCCGGGTCCTCAGCTGGAGCGACGGGCGGGACGACGAAGCGATCGCCCGGCTGGCGGCGATGTCTCCCGCCGCCGTGGCCGAGTGGCGGGATCGCCTCACCGCCGACGAGGGCCTCTCGCCGGAGTAGCGGGAGGCCACTGCGGGACTCGGCCCGCGGTACGGGTGCCGTCCACCTCAGGCAACGGCAGTCGGCGCCTGTGCCGTGAGTATCTCCTCCGGAGCCGGCAGGGCCCGCGGCGTGTGCCGGGTGTCGATCCGGACGGCGTACAGGAGCGGACGGCGCAGCAGCCGGGAGTCTTGACACCGTGGCGCCCGTGCCCCGAGGATCACCGAGTGAACCTGTCAGACAGCCAGACAGCCAGTTCGATCCCGCGGCGCATCAGCGCCACCGAAGCAGTGTTCGGCCACCTGCGCAGCGCCATCGAGCGCGGTGACTACGCGGTGGGCGACAAGCTCCCGTCCGAAGCGGAGCTGTGCCGGACCCTGGAGGTCAGCCGGCCGGTGCTGCGGGAGGCACTGCGGGCCCTCCAAGCCATGGGCCTGACCGTTTCCAAGACCGGAAAGGGCACCTTCGTCGTGGCGAACACGGTCGAGGACCCCACCTTCGGCGACTACGCGGCCAGTGACCTGCTGGAAGTGCGCCGGCACGTCGAGATCCCGGTCGCCGGGTACGCGGCGCTGCGCCGCACCCCGGGGGACCTGGACCACCTGGCCCACCTGCTCGACCGGATGGAGCGGGAGACCGACACCACCGCATGGGTCGCACTGGACACCGTGTTCCACCTGGCGGTGGCCGAGGCCGCCCAGAACCCGGTGTTCCGCCGGGTCATCGAGGAGATCCGTGACGCACTGGCGCGTCAGTCGACCTTCCTCAACGAGCTGGGCGGTCGGCGCGAGCAGTCCAACTGCGAGCACCGGGCGATCGTCGAAGCGCTGGTGGACGGTTCGGAACACGACGCCGTCGAGGCCATGTCGCACCACCTCCACCGGGTCGAGACGACCCTCACCGACATCGTGCGCCCCAAGCGGGCGGACACCCCCACGGAAGGCAGATCCGAGGCGTGAGCGAGCAGTTCCTCAAAGACGAGAACCGTCCCACGACCCGTCACGTCGATGCCGGGGACACCGGCTACAGCAAGTCCCTGAAACCCCGTCACGTCAACATGATCGCCATCGGTGGCGCGATCGGCACCGGCCTCTTCCTCGGCGCCGGCGGGCGTCTCGCCGATGCCGGCCCCTCGTTGTTCGTCGCCTACGCCGTCTGCGGCCTCTTCGCGTTCCTCGTCGTGCGGGCGCTCGGCGAGCTCGTCCTGTACCGCCCGTCCTCCGGGGCCTTCGTATCGTACGCCCGGGAGTTCCTCGGGGAGAAGGGCGCGTACACCGCGGGCTGGATGTACTTCCTCAACTGGGCGACCACCGGCATCGCCGACATCACGGCGGTGGCGACGTACACCCACTACTGGCACCTGTTCTCCAGCGTCCCGCAGTGGGTCATCGCGCTCATAGCCCTGGCCGTGGTGCTCACCGTGAACCTGATCTCGGTGCGGATCTTCGGCGAGCTGGAGTTCTGGTTCGCCATCGTCAAGGTCAGCGCGCTGGTGGTCTTCATGGGTATCGGGATCTTCCTGCTGGTCACCCGGCACCCGGTCGACGGCACCGTACCCGGTCCGTCGCTGATCACCGACAACGGCGGCATCTTCCCCCACGGCCTGATGCCGATGCTGCTGATCATCCAGGGCGTCGTGTTCGCCTACGCCTCCGTCGAACTGGTCGGTGTCACGGCCGGGGAGACCGAGAACCCTGAGAAGATCATGCCGAAGGCGATCAACTCGATCATGTGGCGCGTGGGCCTCTTCTACGTCGGCTCGGTCGTCCTGCTGTCGATGCTGATGCCCTGGAACAGGTACACCTCCGGCCAGAGCCCCTTCGTGACCGTGCTGTCCCACATCGGTGTCCCGGCGGCCGGCAGCGTGATGAACCTGGTCGTTCTCACCGCGGCCATGTCCTCGCTCAACTCCGGCCTGTACTCCACCGGCCGCATCCTGCGCTCGATGGCCGTCAACGGGTCCGCCCCGCGCTTCACCGCCCGGATGAGCCGCACCCAGGTGCCGTACGGCGGCATCCTGCTGACCAGCGGCATGTGCGTCTTGGGTGTCGGTCTCAACTTCGTGGTGCCCGCCGACGCGTTCGAGATCGTGCTCAACCTCGCGGCGATCGGCATCATCGCCACCTGGGGCATGATCATGGTCTGCCACCTCTTCTTCTGGCGGAAGACCCGGGCCGGCGAACTGACCCGCCCCGCGTACCGCCTGCCCGGTTCCCCCTGGACCGAAATCGTGACGCTGGCCTTCCTCGCCTCCGTCCTGGTCCTCATGTACGCCGACGGCGGCGCCGGACGCACCACCGTGCTGTGCGTGCCGCTGATCGCCGCCGCACTCGTCGCCGGCTGGTACGCCGTCCGCAGGCGCCCCGCGCGCGAAGCCGCCAGGGCCGACGGCTGAACCGAGCGGCGGCCCACGACGACGCGCGGACCGCTCCCGCCGTCGCCGAGGGCCGCCGCCGGCCGACCGACCGGAAGCGCCCCACCACCGATCGAGGCAGTGATGCACAGAAGTTCCCCCGCGGACGCTCCCGCGATCCGCGAACCCCACCACGTCCCCGTCGCCCACGTCACCCGCGGCGGCATGATCGAGGGGGTCCACTACGGCTCCGTCGTCGTCCTCGCCGCGGACGGCGAAGTCCGGTTCCGGCTCGGTGACATCGAGGCCGCCTGTTACCCGCGGTCGGCCCTCAAGCCGGTCCAGGCCGTCGCCATGGTGCGGGCCGGGCTGCCGCTGGACGGCGAGCTGCTCTCCCTCGCGATGGGCAGCCACTCCGGAGAGGAACGCCACCTCGCCAGCACCCGGCGGATCCTCGAACTGGCCGGCCTCGCCGAGGAGGACCTGCGCAACGTACCGGACCACCCGTACGACCCGGCCGTCCGGGACACCTGGGTGCGAGGTGACCGGCCGCCGTCCCGGCTCGCGCAGAACTGCTCCGGCAAGCACGCCGCGATGCTCTACCTCTGCAAGCTCAACGGCTGGCCCCTGAAGACCTACCTCGACCCCCTCCATCCGCTCCAGCGGGAGATCGCCGACGTCGTCGAGGAGCTGACCGGCCAGCGCACCGCGCACACCAGCGTGGACGGCTGCGGCACCCCGCTGTTCGCGGTCTCCCTGCACGGCCTCGCCCGCGCCGCCGCCCGCATCGCCACCGCGGCGCCGGGCACCCCCGGGTTCCGGGTCGCGGAAGCGCTGCGCGGTCACCCCGAGATGGCCTCGGGCACCGGACGGGACACGGCCGCGTTGATGCGCGCGGTGCCCGGACTGCTCGCCAAGGACGGCTTCGAGGGCGTCCAGATCGCCGCGTTGCCGGACGGCCGCGCCGTCGCCGTGAAGATCGCCGACGGGGCGAACCGGGCGCGCGTCCCGGTGGCGGCCGCCGCGCTGGCGCTGGCAGGAGTCGATCCCCGGCTGCTGGTGGACTGCGCCGGCGAAGCGACGGTCGGCGGCGGCCACCGCGTCGGCGAGGTGCGCCCGGTGCCGGCACTGGCGCCGCAAGCCTGCGCTGCTCCAGCGTGACCGATCCACGACCCCGCACCCGCCTCAGGAAGAGGACCCGCACACCATGATTGCCGCCACCCGCAGCGAGCACGACCTGCTCGGAGACCGCGACATCCCCGCTGACGCCTACTGGGGCGTCCACACCTTGCGTGCCACCGAGAACTTCCCCATCACGGGCACGCCCATCTCCGCCTACCCGCACCTGATCGACGCCCTGGCCGCCGTGAAGGAGGCCGCCGCCCTCGCCAACGAGGAACTCGGCCTGCTGGAGCCGCGGAAGGCCGCCGCGATCGTCGCCGCCTGCCGCGAGATCCGCGGCGGGAAGCTGCACGACCAGTTCGTCGTCGACGTCATCCAGGGCGGCGCCGGCACCTCGACCAACATGAACGCCAACGAGGTCGTCGCCAACCGGGCGCTGGAACTGCTCGGTCACGCCAAGGGCGAGTACCGGCACCTCCACCCCAACGAGGACGTCAACCTCGGCCAGTCCACCAACGACGTCTACCCGACCGCCGTCCGGATCGCGACCGTCGCCGCGGTGCGCGGCCTGCTCGACGCGATGGCCGTCCTCCAGGACGCCTTCGCCCGCAAGTCCGTCGAGTTCCGCGACGTGCTCAAGATGGGCCGCACCCAGCTGCAGGACGCCGTACCGATGACACTCGGGCAGGAGTTCTCCGCCTTCGCCGTCATGCTCGACGAGGACCGCAGCCGACTCGCCGAGGCCGTCGAGCTCATCCACGAGATCAACCTCGGCGCGACCGCGATCGGCACCGGCCTCAACGCCCCCGCCGGATACGCCGAAGCCTCCCGACGCCACCTCGCGGACCTCACCGGGCTGCCCCTCGTCACCGCGGCCAACCTGGTCGAAGCCACCCAGGACTGCGGCGCGTTCGTCCAGATGTCCGGTGTGCTCAAGCGCGTCGCCGTCAAGCTGTCCAAGACCTGCAACGACCTGCGACTGCTGTCCTCCGGGCCGCGCGCGGGCCTCGGCGAGATCAACCTGCCGCCGGTGCAGGCAGGTTCGAGCATCATGCCCGGCAAGGTCAACCCGGTGATCCCCGAAGTCGTCAACCAGGTCGCCTTCGAGGTGATCGGCAACGACGTTGCCGTCACCATGGCGGCCGAGGCCGGGCAGCTCCAGCTCAACGCCTTCGAGCCGATCATCCTGCACTCGCTCTCGGAGTCGATCACCCACCTGCGGGCCGCCTGCCTCACCCTCGCCGAGCGCTGCGTGGTCGGCATCACCGCCAACACCGAGGTGCTGCGCGCGACCGTCGAGAACTCCATCGGCCTGGTGACCGCCCTGAACCCGCACATCGGGTACACGGCCGCCACCGACATCGCCAAGGAGGCCCTCGCCAGTGGTCGGGGCGTGGCCGAACTCGTCCTGGAGAAGGGCCTGTTGCCGGCCGATAGGCTCGCCGCCCTGCTGCGGCCCGAGGTCATCGCCGGTACCGGCGCGCCCGTCGCCTGAGAGCAGGCGCGGTTCGGGAGCGAACGGTGCGCCGCCGCACCGGTCCCGGTGTGGCGGCGCATCGCGTTCATCCGGATCAGGCCGGACCACCCCGCGCGGCGAGTATCGGCAGCCACACGCTCCGCGCGGCTGCGTCGTCCGGCGGGCTGGTGCCGCCGAATCGCCCACCCTGGGCCGGACTCGGGCACTGAACGCCGGCCGGTCGCGTCATCGCTGGTGGGGCGGCGGGGGAGGAAGCGTGTCGGCGCCGGGTGCGGGTTCCGGCCAGACCAGCAGTACGGGGCAGGGCGCGTGGTCGACGACGAAACGGGTCGCGGGGCCGAGGCTGTGCGGGCCGAGGCGCGTGCGGTCGCCGTCGCGGGCGAGGACGAGCAGCTCGGCGCCCTCGGCGGCTGCGACGACCTCGCGCTCGACCCGCCCGGTGCGCTCCACGTGGGCGCAGGGCCGCCCGAGACGCTCGGCCGCGGCGGCGAGCAGGTGCTGGGCCGAGGCCGCCGCCAGGGTCTCCACCCGGGTGCCGGGGTCGCGCTCGCGGTGGCCGCGACCGAGCAGCCCGGCGAACGCGCCGTGCGCGACGCCGGGGATCTCCTGGCCGCTGACGTGGAGCAGGACGATCTCCGCCTCCCGGGGTGCGTGGGCGCGGGCGGCGTCCACGCAGGCGGGCCAGGTGCCTTCGGTGATCCAGACGACGACGGTCACGCGGTCAGCCTCCGATGATGTGCAGGGACCCCCACAGTGCCACCACGGCCGTTGCCAGGGCGGCGGGCACGACGAGCAGTCCGAGCCGGGTGAACTCGCCCAGGCCGACCTCGGTGTCGTGCTCGCGCACGATGCGCCGCCACAGCAGGGTGGCCAGCGAGCCGGCGTACGTGAGGTTGGGGCCGATGTTCACCCCGAGCAGCACCGCCAGCACCGCGCCGGCACCGGACGGGGCGGCCAGCGGGAGCAGCACGAGGGTGGCGGGCAGGTTGTTGATGACGTTCGCGAGCACCGCCGCCAGCGCCGCGATGCCGAGCAGGGCGGGCAGCGAGGCGCCGTGGGGGACGAGGTGCCCGAGCGCGGAGGCCAGCCCGTTGTCGACGACGGCCCGGACCACGATGCCGAGCGCCAGCACGAAGGCGAGGAACGGTACGGCGGCCGAACGCACGATCGCGACCGGGGTGGTGCGTCGCCGGACCAGGGCCCGGACGGCGAGCGCGAGCGCGCCGGCCAGGGCCGCCCAGGCCGGATCGACACCGACGATCGAGGTCAGGACGAATCCGGCGAGTGTGCAGGCGACGGTGACGAGGGCGAACAGCGGCATCTCCGGGGCCGCCGCCTCGCCCGCGGACGGGGCGCCCGCGTCCAGGTCGGCGGCGAAGAACCGGCGCAGCACCACGTACTCCACACCGATGGCCGCCAGCCACGGCAGCGCCATCAGCGCGGCGAAGCGGGTGAAGCTCAGCCCGCTGGCGGCGAAGGCCAGCAGATTGGTGAGGTTGGAGACCGGCAGCAGCAGCGAGGCGGTGTTCGACAGGTGGGTACAGGCGTACAGGTGCGGCTTGGGGCGCGCGCCGAGCCGGGCCGCGGTGACGAACACCACCGGCGTCAGCAGCACCACGGTGGCGTCCAGGCTGAGCACCGCCGTGACCACCGAGGCGACCCCGAACACCTGCACCAGAAGCCGCCGCGGACTCCCGGCCGACGTCCGGGCCATCCACGCCCCGCAGGCGCGGAACAGACCCTCGTCATCACACAGCTGCGCCAGCACCAGCACGGCCGCCAGGAACCCGATCACCGGCCCGAGCCGCTGCGCCTCGGCCAGGGCGTCCGACGGCGAGATCGCTCCGACGGCCACCACCAGCCCGGCCGCCGGGACCGCGACCACCGCCTCCGGCCAGCCCCACGGCCGCACCACCGCGCAGGCCAGCACCAGCACCAGCAGCCCGACGGACAGGGCTTCCGCGGATGACGTACTCAGGGTCTTGCTCCTCGCAGGTGACGGTGACCGCCCACCGATCCGGAAACACGCAGGTGAGCCGGTAGGAATGTACCGGTCGCGACAGCCCCGTCGGCGTCGGCGCGGGGGAGGTGCGCGATGCGCAAGACGTGGTATCCGGGTACCCCCCACCGCCTCGACCGCCGCCGAGGTCGCACGGTGTCCGAGCCACGGCGCGGCACGAACACTCTGTTAACGCTAACAGAACCTTTGCGAAAAATGTGGCATGGCCTCATAAAGTACCAGGTCAGGGCCGATTGATGGGGGATTCGAACATGTTGACGCGCTCATGGTTCGCTCATACGCTCCGGGGCACCGGATTCCCGCGGCTGTCCTCCGATCGGAGCACCGATGTCCAAGCCCAGCCTCCGTCATGCCTTGGTCCGCTCCGTCCTCGTGGGCGCGCTCGGCGCGGCCGCCTCGCTGGGCGGCCTGGTCGGCGCGCCGGCCGCGCACGCCGACACCGGGGGCGGCTCGTTCTCCGTGCTGACCTACAACGTCGCCGGCCTTCCGCAGGTCCTGTCCAGTGCCTCGACCGACCGGCAGAGCAGCACCACCGCCATCGGCGGCCGGCTGGCGCCGTACGACGTCGTGAACGTCCAGGAGGACTTCAACTACCACGCCGCGCTGTACGCCGCCGACTCGCACCCGAACCGCACGGCGACCAGTGGCGGGGCGGGCATCGGCAGCGGCCTCAACACCCTGTCCGACCTCGCCCACGACACCGACGACTTCGAGCGGGTCACGTGGAAGGACTGCCGGCTGGACTCCGGAGACTGCCTCACTCCCAAGGGGTTCACCTTCATGCGGACCCGGCTGGCCGAGGGCGTGTACGTGGACTTCTACAACCTCCACGCGAACGCGGGGACGGCGGTCGGCGACGAGGCCGCCCGCGCCGCCAACCTGGCGCAGCTCACCGACTACATCAGGACCCACTCGGCCGGGAACGCCGTCGTCGTGGCGGGTGACACCAACACGCGCTACACGCGTGCCGACGACACCATCGCCGCCTTCGCCGCCGACAACCGGCTGACCGACGCGTGGGTGGGGCTGGAACGCGGCGGCGTGGCACCGATCAGGGGTGCCGACCCGCTGCTGTGCGACCAGAACGCGCCCACCGACACCTGCGAGGTGGTCGACAAGGTCCTGTACCGCGGCAGCGCGCTCGTCTCGCTGACCGCGACCTCGTACGCCAACAGGCACGCAGACTTCCTGGACGGCTCCGGCACGATGCTCTCCGACCACGACCCGATCGCCGTGGGCTTCACCTGGAGCCGGAACCCGGCCTATCTGGCGAGCGAGCAGTTCGGTGGCCCGCACGGCGACTTCTACGACGACATCGACCGCGTTCCGGCCGGTGCGCGGGCCGCCGTGGTCAGCCTGCGGGCCGGCGCCCGGGTCGACCAGGTCGGACTGACCCTCGCCGACGGCACCGCCCTCACCCACGGCGGCTCCGGCGGCACCGCCTCCTCGCTCACCCTGGGCAGCGGCGAGTACGTCAGCTCGGCGACGCTCTGCCAGGGCTCGTACAACGGGCACACCCGCGTCTTCCACGCCTCGTTCACCACCAACCTGGGCCGGACCCTGGCCGGCGGCAGCACCACCGCCGACTGCGTGACCCGCACCGCGCCCGCCGGCTGGCAGATCGCCGGGTTCCACGGACGCGCCGGTGACGAGGTCGACAAGCTCGGCTTCCTGTTCACCCGCCGCTGACCCCCCCCGACTCCCCGGCCCGGGCCGGGGACCGTCCCCGCTCCCGCACGCCGCTCCGCCCGCCAGGCCCACCACAGGAAGACCAGCATGAACGATCAGCCCACCCTGGACCGCCGCCGCTTCCTGCGGAACTCCGCAGGCACCTCGGTCGGCATCCTCGCCGCGCCCACGGTCCTGAGCCTGTCGGCCGCCCCGCAGCGGGCCGCCGCGGCGCCCGGCGGCCCCGCCCGGAGCACCGCCTTCGTGGACTCCTACGCGACCAACACGATGGCCGACCTCACCCCGGAGGGGAACGCGGCCGTACGCATCCTCACCGGGATGAACCGGATCTGGCACACCGGCGGGTCGTGGAACGACGGCTCACCACTGCTGGCCGACGTCCTGCGCGCCAACGTGCGCTACTGCGTGCGGGCCACCACGCGGCGCACCGCGGCGCAGGCCCGGGAGGCCTTCATCTACGACCGCCAGCACCAGAGCTACGCCGTCATCGCCGGCCTCGGCCCACTCGCCGACCCGTACCGGACGGGCGCCCGGGCCGTCACCTCCATCACCACGGCGCCCGACTCCACCCCGCCCGCGAAGGTCGACGACGCCGTCCCCGCCGACGCGCCCGCCGGGTCCGCGCTCGGCGCCGGGGCCGTCGACTCGGAGCTGGGGCAGGTGGTGGCCCTGGTCAACACGCTCCGCGGACCGTACGCCTCCGGCAACCCCGCCAAGTACGCCTACCGGTACCCGCGTCCCTGGCGGCTGACCGAGGACAGCGCGGTGGTCGACACCGGCACCACCGACGCCCTCGGCTACCCGGTCTATGCCTCGGACGTCGCCGTCGCCCCACAACTGCTGCGCCAGCGCAGCACCTCGCCGGTCGACGACGGTGGCTTCGTGAGCGGGCACACCAACGCCTTCCACCTGGCCGCGCTGGCCCTCGCGTACGCGGTGCCCGAACGCTTCCAGGAACTGATCGCCCGGGCGTTCGAGCTCAGCCACACCCGGATCACCGCGGGCATGCACTCCCCGCTCGACGTCATCGGCGGCCGGACGCTCGCCACCGCGCTCGCCGCGGCCACCCTCGCCGACCCGCGCAACGCCGCCCTCAAGACCGCCGCCCGGAGCCAGGCGGCCGCGTACCTCCAGGCGAAGACCGGCACCACGGCCGACACCCTGTACGCCTTCGCCCACCGGGCCACTGCGGCCGAGGACCCGTACGCCGACCGAGCGGCCAACGCCGAGCAGGTCACCCGGCGGCTGACGTACGTCCTGCGCCGCGGCGGCCGGGACGTTCCGATGGTCGTGCCCAAGGGCGCCGAGGTCCTGCTGGAGACCCGGCTGCCCTACCTCGACGCCGCCCAGCGCCGCGAGGTGCTGCGCACCACCGCCCTGCCCTCCGGCTACGTCCTGCTGGACGGCCCGGAGATGTGGGGCCGGCTCAACCTGTTCGCCGCGGCCGACGGTTACGGCTCGTTCGAGCGGGACGTGACCGTGGAGCTGAACGCCGCCGACGGCGGGTTCCGCGCGGCCGACGCCTGGCGCAACGACATCGCCGGGCCCGGCGGCCTCACCAAGCGCGGCACCGGGACGCTGACCCTGAGCGGCACCAACCGCTACACGGGCCCCACCGTGGTGGCGGCCGGAGTCCTCGCGGCCGGCTCGCGTGACGCCCTCGGGCGCGGCGACGTCCAGGTCCTCGGCGGCATCCTGCGGGTGGATACCGAGCGGGGCGCCGTCCGGGTGCACGGCGACTACCTGCAGTCGGCCACCGGAACGCGCCTGGAGTTGACGCTCCATCACCGCAATGCCCCGGCCCTGACGGTCGCGGGCCGGGTGACGCTCGGCCCCGGGGCGCAGCTCGTCCTGCGGCTGCCGGACGCCGGCGCGCTGGGCGACGACGTGGTGCTGCCGGTGATCGGCGGGCGCACGCCGCAGGGCGGGTTCGGCAGCGTCACGGTCGAGGCGGGCGGGTACCGGGCGACGCCGCTCTACACCCATGACGGCCTCGCGGTACGGCTGACCCGCTGCTGACCCGCCACACTGACCGGCCGCAGACCGGCCGCAGACCGGCCGCAGACCGGCCGCAGACCGGCCGCAGACCCGCCGCCGACCCGCCGCAGACCCGCCGCCGACCTGCTGCTGACGGCACCGGTGCGTTCCCGAGACCGAGGAGGCAACACCCCATGACCGTGGCCGCGACCAACTGGGCCGGGAACATCACGTTCGGCGCCGAGCGGTTCCACGAGCCGCGCTCCGTAACCGAGTTGCGGCGGATCGTCGCAGGCAGCCGGTCCGTGAGAGTCCTCGGGACCGGGCACTCGTTCAACGCGATCGCCGACACCACGGGCGACCTGGTGTCCGTCGCCGGCCTGCCCCGGGCGGTCGAGCCGGACGAGCGGACCCGCGCGGTCACGGTGAGCGCCGGGATGCGGTTCGGCGAGCTCGCCGGGGTGCTGGACCGGGCGGGATTCGCGCTGCACAACCTCGGGTCGCTGCCGCACATCTCGGTCGCGGGCGCGTGCGCCACCGGGACGCACGGATCGGGGGTGGCCAACGGCTGCCTCGCCACGGCGGTCCGGGCCGTCGAGCTGGTCACGGCGGACGGCGCCCTGGTGACGATCGGCCGGGGCTCGGCGGAGTTCCCCGGTTCGGTCGTGGCCCTGGGCGCCCTCGGCGTGGTCACCCGGCTGACCCTGGACGTGGTGCCGGCCTTCGGCGTCCGGCAGTGGGTCTACGAGGGCCTGCCGACGGCGGTGCTGCGGGAACGGTTCGACGAGATCATGGCGGCGGCGTACAGCGTCAGCCTCTTCACCGGCTGGCGTGCGGACCGCATCGACCAGGTCTGGCTCAAGCGGCGGGGCGGCCCCGACGCGCCCCGGACCTGGCTCGGCGCGGTGCTCGCCGACGGCCCGCGCCACCCCGTGCCGGGGTGCCCGCCCGAACCCTGCACGCGGCAACTGGGCGTCCCGGGCCGGTGGCACGCCCGGCTCCCGCACTTCCGGGCGGACTTCACTCCGAGCAGCGGCGACGAACTGCAGTCCGAGTACTTCGTCGACCGCGCCGACGCCGTCCGCGCCTTCGACGCACTGGACGCCGTCAGGGAACGGATCGCACCGGCCCTGCAGATCGGTGAGATCCGCACCGTGGCGGCCGACGCGCTGTGGCTCAGCCCCGCCTACCAACGCGACTGTGTCGCCTTCCACTTCACCTGGCACCCCGATGCGGCGGCCGTGGCGGACGCGGTCAGGACGGTCGAGGAGGCCCTGTCCGCCTTCGCCGCGCGGCCGCACTGGGGCAAGGTCTTCACCACGGCGCCCGAGGCGATCCGGGAGTCGTACCCGCGCTGGGAGGACTTCCGGGAGCTGCTGGGCGACATCGACCCGGCGGGCAAGTTCCGCAACGAGTTCGTCGCCCGCCACTTCGACATCGGGTAGTACGGACTCCTGGGGACCCAGGCTTCCGTGCCTTCGCCGATCGCTCGGGGACCCCGGCCGACGTGCGGCCGGGGTCCCCGACGGCTCACGCTGCCGCGCAGGTCGGGAGGCCGTTCGGTCACCACCGCCCGTGCCTCAGGTCACCAGCGACGATCTCAACTTCCACACCGCCGGCGCGCCCGCCTCGAGGGAGGTCCGCCGTGAGCCGGCTAGTTCTTGATGGCGACACCCGCGTAGAACGACACCTGGGCATCCGTGACAGTGTCCGGCGACCCGTCGGCAGCGTCCTCGTCCGGGCGCCAGCGGTGGGCGGGCACGATCCCGGGTTCCAGCAGGTCCAGCCCCTCGAAGAGGGTCTCGAACTCGGCGCGGGGCCGTAGCCGCAGCGTTGTGCCCGCCTTGTTGTAGATCTCCTGCACCATCGGCGCGCCCTCCGGGTCCAGCTCCGCCGTGGCGTGCGAGAGCACCAGCGCCGAGCCCGAGGGCAACGGCTTCAGGAGCCGCTCCACGATCGTGCGTGCCTCACCGAGATCCGGGACGAAGTGCAGCAACGCCACCATCGACAACACCACCGGCTGCCCCAGGTCGAGCGTCCGCGCCACCTCAGGGGCGCTCAGGATGGAGTCCGGATCCCGTACATCGCCGTGGACGTATGCCGTCCGCCCCTCCCGCGTGCTGGTCATCAGCGCCCGCGAGTGCGCGAGCACGATCGGGTCGTTGTCCGCGTAGACCACCCGCGCCTCCGGAGCCACCGACTGCGCGACCTCGTGCAGGTTCGGGGAGGTGGGAATGCCCGTGCCGACGTCCAACCACTGGCGCAGGCCCCGCTGCGCCAGCGTCCGGGTCGCCCGGTGCATGAACGCCCGGTTCGCCCAGACCGCGATCCGCATGGTCGGGAACACCGTGAGCACTCGCTCGGCGGCCTCGCGGTCCACCTCGTAGTGGTCCTTGCCGCCCAGGAACCAGTCGTACATGCGGGCGCTGTGCGGTATGTCCTGCCGTATGACGGTGCTGAGCGGCTTCTCCAGGCCCGGATCTTCCACGTTCATCGCCGCTGCTCCCCGCTTCCTCCCCGCGGCCGCAGCACGACCGGAAGGACGATATGACTTGACGTATGGTCAGTAGTGTGACAGGTGGGGCGGGCAAGATGCCAGTAGCCCGCCGCTCACCAGCCTGCGGCGGATCGGTGCCCGGCCGGAGCGGCGCCGGGGAGAGGACGGACGCTCCGGGAGCGGTACCCCCCGCCGGGCGTGCCGGACGACGAGAGCGGGGAGCACGGCGGTGCGCAGACCTGCACCTTCTGCGGTCAGGACCGAGCGGACCGGCCGGGCGGGGCTGAGACGTCCCGCCCGGCCGGTCGGGGGTTGGGGTCGGGCGGGCGTTACTTGGCGGGTCGCTCGGCCACGCAGAGGATGTTTCCTTCGCTGTCCTTGAACCAGGCGGCGCGCAGGCCGTCGCTGCCTTCAGCGATGCCGTCGACGGTTTTCAGGCCCGGGAAGTCGTACTCCTCGAACGTGATGCCGCGGGCTCGCAGCGCCGACACCTCGCCGTCGAGGTCGGCAACCTTGAAGCTGGCCAGGGTGTGTGCGGCCTGGCCTCCGCTCGGTGTCTCGTACATCCCGAACCGGGTGCCGCCGCTCTCGAAGGTGAGGTCCTCGGGGGTCTCCTCGACGAGCTTCAGGCCCAGGGTGTCGGTGTAGAAGGCCCTGGCCCGCGCCAAATCGGCGGCGGGGATCATGGCCAGCACCTGTGCGTCTCCCAGCATGGTGATTCGCCTCCTTCTGCTTCCAGGCTAGGCACCTCGAGGCAGGTGCGCCCACGGACGGGATCGGCGGCTCCACAGCGTGCGCGGCAGGTGGCTGGGCGTTACGCGGGCGCATTCCTTGGCCTTCACGCAACGTGGTCGGTCGGCAGCCGATTCATCACCGGCCCTGCGGCCGGCCGGCCCGTACACGCTCCAGGACTCCGCCGTCGCCTCCGAGGCCCGGGCCCGCGCCGGGTCGCCTGGACCTTCGGCATACCCGAGAGCGCCTACCATCCGCAGCGCGAGACCTGACCGGGTCCGGTTCCCGCCCCCGGAGCAGGCCGCCGAGCTACGCGTGTTGACCCTTACCCCACGTCAGGCCGCACGGTGGGGTACAGCGAACGCACGAAGGCACGGATGCACGCATGCACGCATGCACGGATGTACGGGAGGGATTCATGAGCTGGTCGGTGGGACAGGTCTCCGGATTCGCCGGGGTGACCATTCGGACCCTGCACTACTACGACCGGTCCGGGCTGCTGTCACCCAGTGAACGCAGCTCGGCCGGCTACCGGCTCTACAACGGCGCGGACCTCGCCAGGCTTCAGCAGATCCTCTTCTACCGGGAACTCGGCTTCCCGCTCGACGAGATCGCCGACATTCTGGCCGACCCGCAGGCCAACGCCCTCGAGCACCTGGTGGCGCGACGGCAGGCCCTCACCGAGCAGATCGCCCGGCTGCAGAAACTGGTCGACGTCGCCGAGCGGGCCATCGACGTCCAGCGCACGGGGGTCGAACTCGGCCCGGAGGAGCGCTTCGAGGTCTTCGGCGACGTCGTCTTCGACCTCAGCTACGCCGCCGACGCCCACCTCAAGTGGGGCGAGCGGGAAAGCCACCGGGAGGCGCTGGCCCGCGCCGCCACCCACTCGAAGGAAGACTGGCGGCAGCTGATGGCGGAGGCCGCCGGGTGGCGCCGTCGACTGCTGGCCGCCTTCGACGAGGGCCTCCCGGCCGACCACGAGGCGGTGCTGGACCTCGCCGAGGAGCACCGGCAGCACATCACCCGGTGGTTCACGCCCTGCCCGCCCGAGATGCACTGCCGGATCGCCGACGACTACGAGGCGGACGCCCGGGCCTTCGCGCTCGTCGTTCCGGCTGCCGAGCAACGCCCGGAGCTGGCCGGATACCTCCGGACGGCCATCGGCCACAACGCCGAACGGCACGGCGCGAGCGGCTCCGAGGTGACGCGATGAGGATCCTGGTGATGGCCGCAGGCTCCCACGGTGACGTCGCGCCCTACACCGGGCTCGGGGTGCACCTGCGTGGCGAGGGACACCAGGTCGCGCTCGCCGCGCCGGAGACCTTCCGCGAGCTGGTGGCCGGCAGCGGCCTCGAGTTCCGCTCGCTGCCGGTCGACCCGCGCGGGGCGCCCACCGGTCCGGAGGGCGGGCGCTCCGAACTGCTCGCGCGAGCCGCCGCGTTCATCGACCGGCTCGGTGACGGGCTCGCCGACGCGGCCGCGCCCGGTGCCGATCTGCTGCTGCTCGGCACCACCACCGCGCCGCTGGGCTGGCACCTCGCCGAGGCGATGGACGTACCGAGCCTCGGGGTCTACCTCCAACCCACCCTGCCGACGGGGGAGTTCCCGCCGGTCGTCGGCGGGAGCCGCTCGCTGGGCAGGTGGGGCAACCGGGCCGCGGGGGCGCTCGGCCAGCGGGTCGTGGACCGCCTGCACACCGGGGCCGCGCGTCGGCTGAGGTCGCGGCTGGGCCTTCCGGCAGGGTCGCAGGGCGCCCGGCGGCGGGCCGTGGAGCGGGCGAACTGGCCGGTGCTGCACGGGTTCAGCCCCACCCTCGTGCCGCGCCCGGCCGACTGGCGGGACGGGTTGCAGGTGGTCGGCAACTGGTGGCCGCACGTCGCGGCGGACTACCGGCTCCCGGCCGAGGTCGAGGACTTCCTGCGGGCCGGACCACCGCCGGTGTTCATCGGGTTCGGCAGCATGGCGGCGGGGCAGGGCGAGCGGCTGGGCGCCCTCGCGGTGGACGCGCTGCGGCGGGCGGGAGTCCGGGGTGTGCTGCAGGCGGGCTGGGCCGGGATCGCGGAGGAGGACGACGACGTGTTGAGCGTCGGGGAGGTGCCGCACGCCCACCTCTTCCCCCGCATGGCGGCTGTGGTGCACCACGTCGGCGCCGGCACGGCGGCCGCGACCCTCCGCGCCGGTGTCCCGAGCGTTCCGGTCCCGGTGATGGCGGACCAGCCCTTCTGGGCCGACCGGCTCGTCCGGGCCGGCACCGCCACCGCGCCGATCCGGTTCGCCGACCTGACGGCTGCCGGGCTGGCGGAAGCCATCCGCCGGGCCGTCGAGGGCCGGCCACTGCGCACGCGGGCGGAGGCGGTGGCTCGCGCGATGGCGGAGGAGAACGGCGCGGCGCGGGTCGCGGAAGCGGTGGCAGCCGTGGGGGGTGGTCGGCAGGCCGGTGTCATGGGGCGGGGGCGGTGAGGCGCGGGTGCCGGCAAGGGCGATGATGCGAGGGAGGGGAGCGAGTGAGCGGCCAGGTCCGGCCCGTCGCCGGGTGACCGGGTGACCGGGAGACCGGGAGACCGGGACGACGGGGTGCGGCAGACCTCACGGCGCTCGGGCGATCAGGACGGGCTGGAAGAACCCGGTGTCGGCGGGCGCCCGCCAGTCGGCCCCGGCGAAGCCGGCCTCCTCGGCGAAGGCGCTCAACTGCGCCTGGGTGAGGGCCCAGTAGGTGGACCGGTGGACGTCGACCCGCCACTGCCCGGCGTCGTCGGGCAGCAGCTGGAACAACTCCAGGTCGTACCGCTCGCCGTCCTCGTGCCACTGCCAGAGCTGGAAGACGACGGACCGCTGCCCCTCCCGCTCGGCGGTCTGCGGCGCGCTGGAGGACGGCCGGCTGCGGCGCAGCTCGTCGTACGGGCGGGTGGTGAGCAGCAGCAGACCGCCCGGGCGCAGGACGCGGCGCATCTCGCCGAGCGCGGCCAGGACGTCCTCGGGGGTGAGCAGGTGGGGCAGCGCGTTGTCCGCGCAGACGACGACATCGAAGCGGCCGTCAGGGAAGGGGAGTTGCCGCATGTCGGCGGCCGCGGTGGGGAGGGCGAGCCCGCGCCGGGTGGCCTCGGCGGCGGCGCGGTGGGCGGCCACCGGGCTGATGTCCGTGCCGGTGACCCGGTGCCCGAGCTCGGCGAGCCCGATGGCCTGGGTGCCGATGCCGCAGGCGCAGTCCAGCACCTCGGCGGCGCGGTCGCCGAGCCGCTCGCGGATCAGGGCGTCCAGCGCGGCGCCCTGGCGGGCGACGGAGGCGTCCCAGTCGGGGTAGAGGAGGTGGTAGCCCGCCGCGAGGGCGTCGTAGAAGCGCGCGATGGGGGAGCTGCTCATGGCGCTATCCTCGCGGAGGAGCACCGGCGCGGAGTACTGGTTTCGACAGGGTTCACGGGCCGGGGCGAGGAAGCCGAGCAGGGGGACGGATGCAACCCGCGCAGGATCGGCGGACGGGCCCGGAGCAGCCGGTCGAACTGCCCGAGGGTTCCTGGTGGGACTGGGACGTCTTCTCCTGGCGCCCGGGCGAGTTGCGCCTGGCCGCCGGGTACGACCTCGCCTACCACCACGGCCTGGAGCTGGTCTTCGCCGACCCGCTGTACGTCCGCTGCCCGGCGGACTTCCACGACCCGGTGTTCCGCGCGCCCACGCCGGAGGAGCGGCGGCTGGTCGGGCGGCAGTGCGGCGAGCCGCCTGGCGTGCTGGTCGCCTTCGAGGCGGACGGCGGTGGCACGGAGCCGGTGTCCGGGCTGATCGCCGCCGGGAGCCTGGAGGTGCGGGTCGGGTGGGTCCTGCGGCACGGACGGGGCACGGAATCCGGTGGCCGTGCGGTGCCGTCGCCGGGATGATGCGGGCATGCGCACCTTCGAAGAGTTGATCGCCGAGGCCCAGGCCGTGTCCGTGGACGGCTGGGACTTCTCCTGGCTGGACGGCCGGGCCACCGAGGAACGCCCCTCCTGGGGCTACCAGCGGCTGCTGTCCGAACGGCTGGGCACGGCGACGGCGGCTCTGGACGTCCAGACCGGCGGTGGCGAGGTGCTCGCCGGGGCCCTGCGGCTCGCCGAGCCGCAGGGGCTGCCGACGGTCCTCGCGGCCACCGAGTCCTGGCCGCCGAACATCGCCCGCGCCACGCGGCTGCTGCACCCGCTGGGTGCGGTGGTGGTCGCCGACCGGGACGAGCCTCCGCTGCCCTTCGCCGACCAGGCCTTCGACCTGGTCAGCAGCCGCCACCCGGTGCGGGCCTGGTGGCCGGAGATCGCCCGGGTGCTGCGGCCCGGCGGTAGCTACTTCGCCCAGCACGTGGGCCCGGCGTCCGTCTTCGAACTGGTCGAGTACTTCCTCGGGCCGCAGCCGGAGGCACGCGAGGGCCGCCGGCCCGAGGTCGAGAGCGAAGAGGCCCGGGCCGCCGGGCTGGACGTGGTGGACCTGCGCTCCGAGCGGCTGCGCATGGAGTTCCGCGACATCGGCGCGGTGGTGTACTTCCTGCGCAAGGTGATCTGGATGGTCCCGGGCTTCACCGTCGACGCCTACCGGGACCGGCTGCGCGAACTGGACGTCCGGATCCGGGCCGAGGGCCCGTTCGTGGCCCACTCGGCGCGCTTCCTGATCGAGGCGCGCAAGTAGATCGACCGATCCGGTGTCCGCATCGTACAGATATGGAAGGGTTGAGGAAAGACCGGAAGGTCCGGCTGGCCGTCCCTGCTGAGAGCACCGTTTGATCCAGGAGACGGCCCGACATCGCTCTGAACTGGACGGATGCCCCGTGCAGTCGTGCGTATGAGAGCTCTTCGACAGGTGCCGAGCGGTCGACTCCAGTCGGGGGCTCCTCGTGTGGGGGCGTCGAGAGTGGTCGAGTCTCACGTCTGTGCTCGTTGGACAGGGTTTGCTCGTACCTATGCTGACCTCTTGCTGACCGCGCTTGATGGCTAATCAGGTATATTTCGCGGCCACAGTGATGCGCCTGACTGCAGTGACCGCCCCTCGCATCCTGCGAGGGGGCCTGGCCCCGCCGTCGTGTCGGCCAGTCTCACCCCTGCCATCGCGCAACTTCGACAAGGCCCTGATCGGCCTGGCGGGGTTCGCGGGGATGGGGAGGGAGACGGTCACCTCGGGCGGGTGGTCGAGTGTGTTCTTCACCGTGCAGTGACCGACGACGGCCAGCAGACCGGCTGCCCGCTCGGGAGGCATGTCGGGGGCGGTGACCTCGATGGACACCGAGGCGATCCGGGCCGGACGGTCCCGGGCCATGGTGTAGTCGGCGGTGACCCGCAGGCCGTCCCTGCCCAGGTTGTGCCGATCGAGGTAGCTTCCGGCGTAGTGGGCGGTGCAGGAGGCCAAGGCGGCGGCGCACAGTTCGACGGGCGTCGGCGCGGAGTCGCCGCCGCCGGCGTCGATCGGCTGGTCGACGCTCAGGGCGTGGGAGCGGATGCCGATGGCATACGTGTCCCGCTCGACCGGGTCCACCTCGATTCGCCCGGCGGGAAGGATGCCGGGCCGCTCGACCGCGGCGGCCTGGCGGAGCAGCATCCCGGCCAGCTGTCGGGCCTCGGTCGGGGTGAGCGAGGCCCAGACATCGTTCGTGTCATACGGTTCGCGAGCGGTGTCGAGGACGACGCGGCCGGTGTCCGGCAGGACCTCCGGGGTGTAGCGGGATACGGCGACGGTCCGCCCGGAGGCGGTGTGCGTCAGCTGCTGGGTGGTGGTGTGAGAGTCGTGGGTCAGCACGGCCGTGCCTCCGGTGCTCAGGGCCCGGCACGGCGAACCGGACCGCTGCTGTCCAGCAGACCGCCGCCGGGGGTGAAGAGGAAGGGCCGTTGGACCCGCCGGTGGGCCCCATCGGCGATCCCGGAGGGAGCACGTCGCAGCATGCCCGACGAGGCCGGATGCGGCTGCTGGAGACGGCGGAGTTCCACCTCGGCATCGGCCGGCGGGCCCCGGGGCCGTTGGACCCTCGCCCGACACGCTGGTCCGGCGGATGCTGGAACCACCGGCGCTCCCCGCCGGCAGGGAGTGAAACCACCATGACCACCGAAACCGTCCTCACAGCCCCCGACCTGCACCTGCTGGCCGAAGCCGGCGGCGCGGCGCCCTCGCTGCACAACAGCCAGCCCTGGCGCTTCCGCCCCACCCCCGACCTGCTCGCCCTGGAGGTCCACGCGGACCTCGACCGGGCCGTCCCGGCCGCCGACCCCGACGGCCGGGCGATGCACATCTCGATCGGCGCCGCCGTGTTCAACCTGCGGGTGGCCGCCGCCCACCTCGGCCGGGAGGCCGCCGTCCGACTGCTGCCGGCCGGCGCCGACGCGCAGCCGCGAGCCGTCCTCGACCTCTCCGCCCCGGCCCGTTCACCGCAGCCCTTCGGCGCCGACCTCTACCCCGCCATCGCGGGACGCCACTCCAGCCGACAGCCGTTCACCAACCGGGACGTCCCCGAGGCGCTGGTCGCCGACCTCATCACGGCCGCCCGGGACGAAGGCGTCACCCTCACCATGCTGGAGGAACACGGCGTTCGCCGCGTCCTCGCCCTCACCTTCGAGGCCGAGGCCCGGATCGCCGCGGACGTCACCCGCGAGGCCGAGACCCGACGCTGGCTGCGCCTGGAACCCTCCTACGACGGCATCCCGCTCGCGGCCCTCGGCTCGCACGACCGCGACGCCCGCGTCCCGATGCGCGGCTTCGCCGGCCACCCGCCGCGCCACACCACCGCGGCCGAACGCTTCGAGGCGCTGCCGCAACTGGCGACCCTCAGCACCCACCTCGACACCCCGGCCGACTGGCTGCGCACCGGGCAGGCGATGGAGCGCGTGTGGCTGCTCGCCACCGTCCACGGCTTGCGCGCCTCCGTCCTGCACCAGGCCGTCGAGATCCCGGACACCCGCTGGCGCCTGCGCGACCCCGCTGAAGGGCCCGGGCACGTCCAGCTCGTGCTGCGCCTCGGCTACGGCCCGCCCGGTGCGGCCAGTCCGCGCCGCGCGGTGGAGGACGTTCTCGACCCGGCCGAGGGGTAGCGGGAATCGTCTGCCATCCCGGTTCATCTCCTGTGCGCAGGAGATGAACCGGACATCTTCCGCTGCCCCGAGACCCGACCGGCTTCGGGGTGGACGGGTTTCCGGGGTCAGCCGGGGCCGCTTGCCAGCGTGTGCGACATGCCGTCCAGGGCCAGTTGCATCGCCTGCCGTGGCCGACCTTGTCGACCACGGCCGAAGTGCGGCCCTCGATGCCCCGGGCCGCGAACTCGTGCTCCACCACTTGGTGCAGCCGTGGGCCGAAGGCCTGGACGTAGCCGGACTCGTAGGTGGTCCAGGTGAGGTGGACGAGCGAGCGGAGGTCCGACCGGCGCAGCCGGGTGTCCACCATCAGCGCGATCTCGTACAGCGGCCCGGCGCACTTGTTGTTCGGCGGGACGTGGAACAGCACCCGCCGGTGTTGTCCTGCTCGGGCGGCGCCCTTGAGGTCCTGGAACCGCCGGCCCGGCGACCGCATCTGCCGGGGCGTCCACGGTGGATGCGGAGCGGGGCCTCCTCGGCTCCGAACGGAAGGTAGATGGTGTTGGGCTTGAACAGGAAGTCCTCCTGGTCGGCGGCGAGCGACAGCCGGACGCGGTCGCCGAGCAGACGGCGCGGACCGAAGGCCGTCTCCAGGCCTGCGAAACCCCCCCGCCGACCACGAGGACGTGCGGTTTCGAAGTCATCGCGGGGTCCGTGCCTTCCTACTCGGGCTCGATGACCGGAGGGCCCTCGGGGCGGATGATCCGGCCGCTGATCCCGGCGGGCTTGATGCGCATCCAGGTGTCCCGGGTACCGCCCGCCCAGGGGTGGGGGTCGGCGTGCTGTTCGAACCAGCGCACGACCTCGTCGTCGGAGACGGTCGAGACGGTGCCGTTCACCAGGACGCTCCAGCCGGTGGCGAACACCTCGTCCAATTGGTCGACCTCGAAGGCGACTTCGCTGCCCTCGGCCTGGGCGAGGGTACCGTCCGCCTCGGTGCGGTAGAGGATGGTGGCGTCCAGCACCCGGTAGTTGACGGGCAGCGCCACCAGTCCGCGCGGTGCCGTCAGGATCACCCGGCCGACGCCACCGGGGGTGAGTTTGGCCCAGCAGCCTGCCGGTTCCAGTTCCTCCAGCCGGACGCGGGCGTTGGCGCGGGCCCGGCCGGACGGGACGTCGCGCCCACCGCCGAGCAGGTCGGTGGCCGTGGTGTCGAGCGCGTCGGCGAGCCGGGCGAGGGTGCTGACGCCGACCGGGACGGGGTGTGTCTCCAGGTACTCCAGGAACCCGGGGGCCAGGCCGCCGCGCTCCGCCACCAGCTCGCGGGTGAGCCCCAGCTGGGTACGTCGGCGGGCGACACGGCGCCCGAGGTCGCCGGGGTCGGCGGAGCGGATGTGTGCCCGGCCGCTGTCGGTGCTGTTCATCGGGACCTCCTGTTCAGCCCGCGGGCCCCTGGCCGCCTGGGACGATCACCAGCGGGGCCGTGCGGCGGTGCCTCCCGAGCGGCTCGCCTCGGAGCGGTCGATGCCCACGATCACGGGGTGGTGGGTTCCGAAGCCGTTCGTCGCGGACCCCGTTCGGCCCCGGCCGGTGCCGTCGCCGTCGCCGGCTCTGTGCGGAGCCTTCACCACCTTCATCGTCGGGCACTGTTGTACGGGCCGGGGAGGGTCGGTCGGGCCCCGGCAGCAGGCCGATGGGCCCCGACGACCCTCCCCCCATCCGGTCACCGGGTTCGAGCCGCTCGACCTGCTGGAGGGCATCCTGACGGCCGTCCCCCAGCTGGTGGACGGCCGGTGCGATCCGGGAGCTGGTCCCGCAGGACCCGGCGGTCACCGCCCGCGGGCGTCCGTCAGCCTGGTGGCTCCCCCGGGCCGCGGGTGTCGCGTCCGGGTCGGGGTTCGCTCCGGTAGTGGTCACGCCAGATCAGGCGGTACACCCGGGTCCAGCGGGGAACGGACCTGAGACCGGGGATGAAGGGGAGCAGGACCAGTGCCAGACTGAGCACGGCCATGATCGCCCAGACCTCCGCGTCCGCGTTCTTCGAGGTCTTGAACGGGTCGATCTGGTACCAGAACGTGTACAGCCACAGCCAGGCCTGGCCCGGGTAGTTGCCGGTCTCGTTCATCATGCCCCACTGGCTGCCGGTCAGGTGCTGGGCGGTCGCCTGGTCCGACAGGTAGGAGCCGTCGGCGAGGAAGAGCATCGGCCGGGTGTAGTCGGTCTGGTAGAAGCGCCCCTGTGCCAGCAGCCGGCCGTCCAGTGCGCCGGACTGGGCGAGGGCCAGCAGTCGGGCTGTGAGTGTCGGCACCGGGCCGTATCCGTCGGGGGCGACCTTGGCCGGATCGCCGTCCGGGGACTTGCCCAGTGCGTCGGAGTACGCCGAACTCCAAGCCTGCCGCTGATCGGCCGGGGCGGCGCGCCAGGCCGTGAGCGCGGCGGTGACCTCAGGGGGCTCGGGGGACTGGCTCAGCGGGCGCAGCACGAAGTCCTCGGCCGGGTCGACCGGGATGCGGACCCCGGCGGCGCGCTGCAGTCCGACCGGGCCGATCTTCTGTCCGGCGCCCGGGGTGTGGTTGTACGGCGGGCCGTAGCCCGCCGAGGTGCTGGTGCCCGCGAGTTCCGCGACCGCCGTGGCGGTGAAGTCGGCCTGGTCCGCGGTCGACCAGGACGCCAGGGTGATCGGCTTCTCGTCCGGTGACGAGAACAGTGCGGCGAGGCCCGCGCTCAGCAGGGCGACCACGACCAGGGCGATCGTGAACTCCTTGACCAGGTCGTACGGGCGGGTCGGGAAGTCACCCGACTCGGGGGTATCGGTGTGCCTCACGGCGCTGCCTCGGGCGGTGCGGCGTCGATCGGTGGCACGATCCCGCGGGTGCGCACCAGCAGGAGGTGCCAGCCCGTGAGCAGTACCAGCACGAGCGGGAAGAGCGCGATGTGCCACATCAACATCTGGCCGAAGTCCAGGACGTTGAACCAGGCACCGATCCCGACGGCGTTGAGTGCGTCCTTGGCCTGCCCGGAGATCCACTGTGCGTCGAAGTTCTGCTGCACCACGTACCCGGTGAAGGCCGTGGCGATCGAGGCCAGGAAGGTGACCGCACCGGTCACCCAGGTCAGCGCCCGCCGCCCGCGCCAGGCGGCCATGAAGAACTTGCCCCACAGGTGGATCACCATGAACGCCATGAACAGCTCCGCGCTCCACAGGTGCACGCTGTTCACGTACTTCCCGACAGCGGAGGCATGCCACCACCCCGGGCCCTCCAGCGCCAGGACCCCGCCGGAGACCAGCACCACCACCAGCGAGGACACCGTGAGGACACCGAAGAGGTAGATCCACGAGGCCATGTACACCGGCTGGGTGTCCGGCAGCAGCTTCTCCGGGGGCAGCCGGCGGACGGCGAACCGCCGCACCGCACCCGTCCAGCTAGTCATCGCGGTGCTGTCCGGTCGGGAACGGCAACAGCAGTGCGGCCACGAAGAGCAGCACCATCACGCCGATCACCACCAGGTTCGCCACCGAGATCTGCACCACGCCCCAGTGGACGTAGTGCCCGGGGTGGTTGAGATCGACGGGTGCCGACATCGGTGTCACCGCCATCACGCTCTCCTTCCGAACGCCGGGAGCCCGGGGCCCAGTCTCGGCGGGCACCAGGCCTCCGGCATGCGGGGCTGCTCCGATCGGCGGGTCGCTCCTGTTGGGCGGCCGCCACGGCGTGCTTCACGGTGGCGAGGCTGTCCGGGGTGACGGAGACCGAGCCGATCCCGGCGTGCACCAGGGCCATCGGGTGGACGCGGACCTGGTGGGCGACCACGAACTCGGTACGGGCCAGCCCCACGCCGGGGGGATCGCGGCCGACCGCAGCGTGGTCACCGACTCCCCGGTCAACGCCGACATGTCGACCTCGATGGCCCCCTGCAGCAGGCGAATGTCGGCGGCGATTCGGTCACCCGCCTCGATGACGACGACGTCGCCCGGGACCAGCTCGGTGGCGTCGATCTCCCGCGGGACACCGTCCCGCAGCGCCTTCGCCCGCTGGGGGATGTAGGCGGCCAGCGCCTCGACCGCGTGCTGGGCGTGCACCTCCTGGACGAACGCGAACGCGGCGTTGAGGAAGATGATCAGCACGACCGCGGACCGCCACGAGCAGGCAGCACGGGTCGGCGGCTGCGAGGTGCTCCCGATCGCGCCTCCTGCGCTCGCGCAGCACGATGGAGGGAGTGACCGAGTGAGGCGATCGAGATGGCCGGCGAACTGCTCCATCGACGTGGGTACCGGTGGCCTTCGTTCCCGGACTTGTTCAAGGACTTTCCCATGACGTCCCGCCCCTGTCCGGAGGACCCGGGAGGGCAGCCACGGACGATCGGGATCACAACCGCCGTGTCACCGCGATGAACGGCCCTGACGCGTCCGGTCCGCTTGCGGCGGGCAGCGGAGGGAGGAGTCCGCTGCCGGAGACCATGCCTCCGATCCTCACCCTGACAGTGAACCCCACCGTCGACATCTGCTGCGAGGTCGACCGCCTGGCGGACATCGGTAAGACCCGTGCCCGGGTCAGGTTCGTGGCCGCCGGCGGCGGAGGGATCAACGTCGCCCGGGACGTGTCGAGGCTCGGCGGACGGGCGACCGCCGTCCACACCGCCGGCCGCGAGGTCGGCCAGCGCCTCAACCGCCTATTGGACGAGGAGGGGGTCGACCACATCGCCCTCGGGATCGCGGGTGAGACCCGCGAAGCGTTCGTGCTGTTCGAGACCGAGTCACGCCGCAGCTTTCACATCGTGCCGCCGGGCCCGCGACTGGACGATGTGGAGGGAGGGCGCCTCCTGGACGCGCTTGGCCGAGCGGCTGGCAGTCACCAGTACGTCGTGGCCAGTGGCAGTCTGCCCAGCGGCCTGCCCGACGCCTTCTACGCGGCGGTCGCCCGCCGGGTCAAGGAGGCCGGGTCCCGGCTGGTGCTGGACACCTCGGGGCGGGCCCTGCGCGAGTCGCTGCACGAGGGCGTCTTTCTGCGGAGGTGCAACAATCACGAGGCTGCCTCCCTCGCCGGCCGGGCGGTCCGGAGCTTCGACGACGCCCGCGCTGTCAACGAGTCGCTGCTTGCCGCAGGAGCGACTGAGATCGCCGTCACCACCCTCGGGGAACTCGGAGCACTCTGTTCGACGAGGTACGGCCATACCGGGTTGCGAGCCCCGCAGTCGCCTGGGGAGTCACTCAGCGACGCCGGGGCCGGAGACGCCATGGTGGCCGCACTCACTCTGCGACTGGCGGCGGGCGATGATCCCGTCCAGGCGTGTGCCCTTGGGGTGGCCGTGGCCGCCGCGGCGGTGCTCACCCCCGACACCGAACCGTTCGATCGAGAGGTGGCCGAGTCCCTCTACCCCGCGGTGCGAATAAGACGGCAAGCAGGTTCATGACTGCCCCCGGGCCGTCCGTGTCCCCGGTGGTCAGGGCCCTCCAGATCACGGAGCGGCAGGGGTTCTGGACACGGGTGAAGGCGGCTCGGCTCCGGTACTGAAGGACCACCATCGAGACCGAGCTGCCGGTCTACCAGGGGGCGAGGCACCCCCTGTTCACGGGCCCGGGAGTGTGTCGCCTGCGCGAGGGATGTGTACTGGGGGCCGGCTCGGTGGGCGTGGAGTGGGCGGGGTGAGGAGGGCGAGGTCGTCGCGTCCATCGGCGAGGCGGGCGTCGGCCAGGTTCCGGCACAGGTCTTCGAGGGGCAGGCCGGGGTCGGCGTACAGGTAGCGGGCGGTGCCGTCGGGGCCGACCAGGAGCGGCGGCGGGTGTCCGGCGTTGCTCCAGTGAAGTGTCCGTCGGCGAACGGGACGATCAGGCGCAGCCCCGGGTCGCGTGCTCCGGTGATCCGGCTGAACCGGAAGACGACCCCCTTCTCGTACTGGCGGACGATGCGGATCGACATCGCGAGCCCGATCAGGACCAGGATGACGAGCACCACCAGGACTGCGATCACGGCGGTCATGTCGGCTCCCTTCGATCGCGGACCTGCGTCGACAGCCAGGTCCGGGAACGCGTCGCCACGAGCAGAGCGACCGGGAGACGCGGGACCGGTACTCGGTCCTACCGTGAGCCTGCCCCGCATCCGGTGCCGGCGACAGGGCCGAACGGGCCCGCTCCCGTCGTGACCGGCCCGCCCCACGTGCAGGACTTCCGGCTTGGCGGGTCACCGATGGCGTCCCCGAGGAGGTATCCGTCGCCCGAACGCCGACACCGGAGCGGGGAGGGCCGGTAAGCGCACGTACCCGGCCACCCTGCGCTTCGCCCGCAACCACACCCGGGGGTGACCGTCCGCAGGCAATGCGTCGCACCTGAGAGAGGAGTGCACAGCGTCCCCACCCACTTCGGCCCTGGCGCCGGGCGGGGGCGAGCGTATTGTGGGAATCGGCCTGCAGGGCGAGCGAGGGAGTTCGACCGGATGGCCCTGGGCGATGGGCGGAGGCTCCGCGCGGGGCGTTTGTCGACGGTCGGGCTGAGAGGCTGGATGGTCTGTGAGACCGGAAGGCGACCTCCACCACCTGATCCGGACAATGCCGGCGAAGGGAGCCCACCTTGCAGGTTTTCGCCTGCCCGCACGGCATTGCGGCGAGGTGCGTTCGCCTTGGCCGGCGTGCACCCGGCCGAGACCGCTGAAGGCGGTCCGGTGCAGAGCAGCAGGCCCCCGGTTGCGGGGCGCTCGGCCGCCGGACCGGGGCCGTTCGACCCATGCGCCGACCTTCCTGTTCCCTGGCTGGGATATAGGGGTTGGCCATGGGACGACCGGCTGGGAGCGCCGAGCCGCAGCTGCGCCGTCAGCTGGGGGTGCTCGACGCCGTGGTCATCGGGCTGGGGTCGGTGATCGGTGCGGGGATCTTCGCCGCACCGGCCCCCGCCGCCGGCGTGGCCGGGTCCGGTCTGCTGCTCGGGCTGGTCCTCGCGGCGGTGGTGGCGTACTGCAATGCCGCGTCGTCGGCCGGCTGGCCGCGCGCTATCCGCAGTCCGGCGGGACGTACGTCCACGGGCGGGAGCGGCTGGGCGCGTTCTGGGGCTACCTGGCCGGGTGGGGTTTCGCGGTCGGGAAGACCGCGTCCTGCGCGGCGATGGCGCTGACGGTGGGCGGCTACGTCTGGCCGGGCCAGGTGCACGTGGTGGCGGTGGCCGCCGTCGTGGCGCTCACGGCCGTGAACTACGCCGGTGTGCAGAAGTCCGCGTGGCTCACCCGGCTGATCGTCGCGGTGGTGCTCGCGGTGCTCGCGGCCGTGGTGGTGGCCGCGCTGACCTCGGGCGGCGCGGACGCGGCCCGGCTGGGCATCGGCGTGGATGCCACACCGGGCGGCGTGCTGCAGGCGGCGGGCCTGCTGTTCTTCGCCTTCGCCGGCTACACCCGGATCGCCACCCTGGGGGAGGAGGTCCGCGACCCGGCCCGCACCATCCCGAGGGCCATCCCGATCGCGCTGGGCATCACGCTCGTCGTCTACGCCGTGGTTGCCGTTGCCGTCCTGATGGTGCTCGGGCCCGAGCGGCTGGCAGCCGCCCCCGCGCCGCTGTCCGAGGCGGTGCGGGCGGCGGGCACCGACCGGCTGGTGCCGGTGGTGCGGGCCGGGGCGGCAGTGGCCGCGCTCGGCTCGCTGCTCGCGCTGATCCTCGGGGTGTCCCGGACGGCGCTCGCGATGGCCCGCGACCGTCATCTGCCGCACGTCCTGGCGGCGGTTCATCCTCGGTTCCAGGTGCCGCACCGCGCCGAGCTGGCGGTCGGCGCGGCCGTCGCGGTGGTGGCGGCGACCGCGGACGTGCGTGGGGCGATCGGGTTCTCGTCCTTCGGGGTGCTGGCGTACTACGCCGTCGCGAACGCCTCGGCGTGGACGCTGACCGAGGCTGAGGGCCGCCCGCCACGGATGGTTCCGGTACTCGGCCTGGTCGGCTGCCTGGTGCTGGCGCGTTCGCGCTGCCGCTGTTCTCGGTGATCTCAGGCGCGGCCGTCCTGGCGGCCGGTGCCGTCGCCTACACGGTTCGCCGACGCTGGTCCTCGTGAGCGGAGCCGGCCGAACCGAATCCGCCACCGCCGGGGGTCCGGATCTCCAGGGCGTCGCCGGCCGTGACGTCCGCGGTGCCGCAGCCGGGCAGGTCGTCAGCGGTGCCGTCGGCGTGCAGGACCCGGTTGGCGCCGAGGGCGCCGGGGGAGCCGCCGGCCAGGCCGTACGGGGGGACGCGCCGGTGGCCGGAGAGCAGGCTGACGGTCATCGATTCGCGGAAGCGCAGCCGGCGCAGCGCGCCGTTGCCGCCGTGCCAGCGGCCGTCGCCACCGCTGCCGGGGCGGACGGCGAACTCCTCGACCAGGACGGGCAGGCGCCACTCCAGGACCTCGGGGTCGGTGAGGCGGGAGTTGGTCATGTGGGTCTGGACGACGTCGGCGCCGTGGAAGCCGGGGCCGGCGCCGGAACCGGAGGCGATCGTCTCGTAGTACTGGTGGTGCTCGTTGCCGAAGCTGAGGTTGTTCATCGTGCCGGAGCCCTCGGCCTGGACGCCGAGGGCGGCGTAGAGCGCTCCGGTGATGGCCTGGGAGGTCTCGACGTTGCCGGCGGCGACGGCGGCGGGGTACACGGGGGCGAGCATCGAGCCGGGCGGGACGACGATCCGCAGTGGGCGCAGGCAGCCGTCGTTGAGCGGGATGTCGTCGTCGACGAGGGTGCGGAAGACGTACAGGACGGCGGCGGTGACGACGGCGGACGGCGCGTTGAGGTTGCTCTTCTGCTGGGGCGCGGTGCCGGTGAAGTCGATGGTGGCGGTGCGGTGTTCGTGGTCGACCCGGACCTGGACGGCGATGACGGCGCCGGAGTCGGTCTCGTAGCGGTAGGCGCCGTCGGCGAGGCCGTCGATGGCCCGGCGCACCGCCTGTTCGGCGTTGTCCTGGACGTGCCGCATGTAGGCCTGGACGACGTCGAGGCCGAACTGGTCGATCATCGCGTTGACTTCCTCGACGCCCTTGCGGTTGGCGGCGACCTGGGCCCGTAGGTCGGCGAGGTTGGTGGCCGGGTCGCGGGACGGGTAGGGCGCCTCGGTGAGCAGCCGCAGGGTCTCGGCCTCGCGGAGGCGCCCGTCCGTCACCAGCGGCCAGTTGTCGAAGAGCACGCCCTCCTCGTGGATCTCGCGGCTGGCGGCGGGCATAGAGCCGGGGGTGATGCCGCCGATCTCGGCGTGGTGGCCGCGGGAGGCGACGAAGAACAGCGGCTCTCGGCCGGTCGGGTCGAAGACCGGGGTCACCACGGTGACGTCGGGCAGGTGGGTGCCGCCGTGGTACGGGTCGTTGACGGCGTAGGTGTCGCCGGGGCGCACGGCGGGGCCGCGGCGGCGGATCACCTCCTTGACGGTGGTGCCCATCGAGCCGAGGTGGACGGGGATGTGCGGGGCGTTGGCGACGAGGTTGCCGTCCGCGTCGAAGAGGGCGCAGGAGAAGTCGAGCCGCTCCTTGATGTTGACGGACTGGGCGGTGGACTCCAGCCGGGCGCCCATCTGTTGGGCGATCGCCATGAAGAGGTTGTTGAAGACCTCCAGCAGGACGGGGTCGGCAGCGGTCGGGGCGGCCGGCTCGGCGCGGGCCCGGATCTGCTCGACCAGCAGGTGACCGGCCGGCGTCACGGTGGCCCGCCAGCCGTCGTCCACCACGGTGGTCGCATTGGCCTCGGCGATGACGGCCGGGCCGGTGAGGGTGCCGCCCGGTCGCATGGACTGACGTTCCAGCAGGGGGACTTGGCGCCAGGCGCCGTCGGCGTACAGCGGCACGTCGACGGGTTCGGAGGGTTGGGCGGGGGAGCGGGTGTCGAGTTCCGGCTGCTCGGAGAGCCCGGTGCCCTCGACGGCGAGGGCCTCGATGACCAGCGGCCGGTCCATCAGGAAGGAGTAGGTGGCGCGGTGCCGTTCCTCGAACTCGGCCGCCATGTCGTCGGGTTCGCCCAGCGGGACGCCGAGGGTGGTGTCGGTGCCCTGGTAGCGCAGCCGAGCCCGGAAGGCCAGCCGGATCTGCTCCGGCGGGGTGCCTTGGTCGAGCAGTTCGGCGGTGGCGGCCTCCGCCAGTCCGTCGGCCAGGGCGCGTACGTCCGCCATCTCCTCGGCCGCCAGCGGGCGTTCGACGGCGTGCTCGCGCAGGACGGTGGTGTCGGCCAGGCCGATGCCGAGGGCGGAGAGCACGCCGGCCATCGGCGGGACCAGCACGGTGCGGATGCCCAGTGCCTCGGCGACCGCGCAGGCGTGCTGGCCGCCGGCGCCGCCGAAGGTGGTCAGCGCGTAGCGGGTGACGTCATGGCCCTGCTGGACGGAGATCCGCTTGATCGCGTTGGCGATGTTGCCCACCGCGATCCGCAGGAAGCCCTCGGCGGCCTTCTCCGGTGATCTGTCCCCTACGTCGGCCGCCAGTTCCGTGAACCGGCGTCGCGTCAGTTCGGCGTCGAGCGGCTGGTCGCCGTCGGGGCCGAAGACGCGGGGGAAGTGCCCGGCCTGGATCCGGCCGAGCAGCAGGTTGGCGTCGGTGACGGTCAGCGGGCCGCCGCGCCGGTAGCAGGCGGGGCCGGGGTCGGCGCCCGCCGAATCCGGCCCGACCCGCAGCCGTCCGCCGTCGAAGCGCAGCACCGAGCCGCCGCCGGCCGCGACGGTGTGGATCGCCAGCATGGGCGCGCGCAGCCGCACCCCGGCGACCTGGGTCGTCACCACCCGCTCGTACTCGCCCGCGAAGTGCGAGACGTCCGTGGAGGTGCCTCCCATGTCGAATCCGATCACCCGCTCGCAGCCGGCCAGTCGGGACATCCGCACCATGCCGACGATGCCGCCCGCCGGGCCGGAGAGGATCGCGTCCTTGCCGCGGAAGTGCCCGGCCTCGGCCAGGCCGCCGTTGGACTGCATGAACATCAGCCGGACGCCGGCCAGTTCGTCGGCCACCTGTCGGACGTAGCGGCGCAGCCCGGGGGAGAGGTAGGCGTCGACCACGGCGGTGTCGCCGCGCGGGACCAGCTTCATCAGCGGGCTCGCCTCGCTGGACAACGACACCTGGGTGAAGCCGAGTTGCTCGGCGATCCGGCCGATTGACCGCTCGTGAGCGGGGTGCAGGTAGCTGTGCAGGCAGACCACGGCCACGGAACGGATGCCGTCGCGCAGGCACCCGCGCAGGTCCTCGGTGAGCCGGTCGAGATCGGGAGGGCGCAGCACCGTGCCGTCGGCGGCGATCCGCTCGTCCACCTCGACCACCCGGGCGTACAGCGGCTCGGGCAGCGCGATCTCGCGGGCGAAGATCTGCGGCCGGTTCTGGTAGCCGATCCGCAGCGCGTCCGCGAAGCCGCGGGTGATGACCAGCGCGGTCGGCTCGCCGGTTCGCTCCAGCAGGGCGTTGGTGGCCACGGTGGTGCCCATCCGGACGGCTTCGATGCCGGCTCCGGACGGCAGCAGGGCCCGGATCCCGGCTACGGCGGGGTCGCGGTAGCGGGCGGGGTCGTGTGAGAGCAGCTTGTGGGTCAACAGCCGGCCGTCCGGGGCCAGCGCGACGACATCGGTGAAGGTCCCGCCCCGGTCCACCCAGAACTGCCAGCCCTTGGATGTCGCCATGACCGGCTCCCTCCGCCGTGCCGAGTGGCGCCCCGTGCACGAGTATCCGTCCGGGTGAACCGGGCGGGCAATCGGAACACACTGGGCATGCGGGCCGACCAGAGAGGCAGCGATGACGACCACGACGGTAGGAGTGCTCCGGGAGACCGTACCGGGCGAGTGCCGGGTGGCTCTCGTCCCCGACCTGGTGCCGGCCGTCGGCCGGCTCGGGCTGACCGCGGTGGTCGAGCCCGGTGCCGGAGCCCTCGCCGGGTACCACGACGCCGACTACCGTGCCGCGGGAGCGACCGTCGTCGGGCGGACCGACCTGCTGCGTCGCGCGGACGTCCTGCTCGGCGTCCACCCGCCGACCGTCGACCCGGTGCACGGCCTGCGCCCCGGCCAGGTGCTGGTCGCGATGCTGCGCCCGCACCGGATCCCCTACCGGGTCCGGCAGTGGGCGGATCGGGGGGTCACCGCGATCGGCCTCGACCTGGTGCCACCCGCGCTGCCCGCCGGTTATCCGCTGGACGCCGAGGCCTCCCAGGCGAGGGTGACCGGCTACCAGGCGGTGCTGCTCGCGGCCGCCCGGCTGGGCCGTTGCCTGCCGCCCTGGGGCTCGGCGGACGGGCTGTTCGACCCGGTCCGGCTCCTCGTGGTCGGTGCCGGACACGCGGGCCTGCAGGCGATCGACACGGCCCGTCGTCTGGGCGCGCAGGTCCACGCGGTCGAACTGCGCCGCCGCGAGCGTGCGGCGGTCGCCGCCCTGGGGGCCGACCTGCTGGACCTGCCCTTGCTCCACCCGGTGGCGGACGATCGGGAGCTCCGGGAGACGCTCGACCTCAAGCGCTCCGCCTGGACGGCGGGGCTCGCCGAGGCCGTCACGCGCCACGACCTCGTGGTGACCGCCCTCGGGCTCCCCGGTCGCGTCCCCCCGGTGCTGCTCAGTACGGCCGCAGCGGCTGCGATGAGGCCCGGTTCGGTGCTGGTGGACCTGGCGGTCTGCCCAGAGGGCGGCAAC
This sequence comes from Kitasatospora sp. NPDC033851, assembly GCF_055576085.1. Taxonomy (NCBI): domain Bacteria; kingdom Bacillati; phylum Actinomycetota; class Actinomycetes; order Kitasatosporales; family Streptomycetaceae; genus Kitasatospora; species Kitasatospora sp. NPDC033851. The sequence continues at coordinate 113,506 of NZ_JBVIRL010000014.1, forward strand.
ATCGAGGGCGTCCTGCCGGACACCACCACGCTGGTCGGCGACGGGGTGGTGGTGATCGGTGCCGGGGAGTTGGCCGCGCAGGTGCCCGTCACCGCCTCGTGCGCGTACGCCCACAACGCGCTGGCGTTGCTCGCTCGCCTCCTGCGGGCCGCCGCGCCGGCGGACGACCCCGTCCTGGGGCCGATGCTGGTGACCCACCAGGGCATGGTGCTGCACGAACCCACCAGGCGGTTGCTGCTGGAGGCGACCGCCGTGGCGGGCCTGCCGTAGCCTCGGAAGCCCCGGGCCTCAGAGCCCGGCGTGCGAGAACAGCACCGCGTGGCGGGCGATCGACCCCGCGTGGGCCGCGCACTGCTGGTAGCAGCAGGACAGCAGCACGAGGTCGGCGATGTCGACCAGGTCCGCCGACTCCTCGTGGATCAGCAGTTCGTACAGCAGCCGCTGCCGTTGTCCGACCTCGTGCAGCTCCCCGAGGATGTCCGCGACGCCCTCGGGCGCACCGGATTCCAGGACGTCGGCCGCCCGTGCGGCCAGGTCCAGGGCGGCGTCGGCGATCCCGCGCAGCGGGGCCTGGAGCCGCTCGTCGACCGGCTCCCGTTCCTGACGCGCCCAGGCCGCCTCCAGCAGCCGCTGGGCGAGCTGCCCCAGGGCCTCCACCTCGGTGCCCACATGGACACCCGTGACGACCCCGGCCCGCCCGCCGAGCGTTCCGGCAGCGTCCTCCTCGATCCGGTCCCGCAGCTCGGCCAGTGCCTTCTCCGCCGCCGGGACCCCGTCGTCGGCCGGATCCGTCAGCGCGGCGGTCGCGCCGCACAAGGCGGCGTGCGCGAGCCGCACCAGTCCGGCCAACTCGGCGATCAGGGTGCGGTACTCCCGGTTCCGCTCTCCGCCATCAGACATCCGTTCGCTCCTGTCCTCCGCGGAGCGCCCGAGCGGCCTGTCCGGCCCGCTCCGCCTCCCCCTCGACCAGTGTTGCTCCGCCCGGTGCGGGGCGTACCCGGCGTCGGGCGGTGGCGCGGCGTCCAGGCGTACTTCGGTACTGCCGTCCGGGGCCGCGGCTATCGCGAAGGAGAGCCGGTCCGGCCTCTGCCCGACGACCGCACGGGGCCGGACCCCTGGGGTTCGGTCCGGCCCCGCACGCTTGCGTCCGGGGCGCCGCCGGGGCAGTCAGATCAGGCGGGCGCCCCAGGCGCGGGCGCGGTCGAGTTCGCCGCTGCGCAGCGGGCCGTCGACGCCCTCGACGATGAAGCCTTGGGGCTCGGCGACCACGTCGTAGTGGTGGCGGGAGAGCCGCTGGGCGATGCCCTCGGCGGCGCCGCCGCTACCGGGTGTGGCGCCGCGGGTGTCGAACGCGGCGGCGTAGGTGCCGGGTTCGGTCTTCGGGAGGTCGTGGAACCAGGAGCGCAGGCCCGGCCCCTCGGCGGTCTCCCGGGCTTCGGCGGCGGCGTCCTCGTGGCCTTCCTTGTGGCCCTCGGCGGTGGCCGCCATCCGGCGGCTGAGCCCGGAGGACATGCCGCGCATGTGGGTCGGGCCGCCGACCACCAGCAGGTCCGCGGTGCGGGTCACGTCCGCGCCGGCCTCGGTCACCGGGAGGCAGTCGACGGCTGCCGAGGGGTCGGCCTGGTGGACACCCTCGGCGATGGCCTCGGCGATCTCGCGGGTGTTTCCGTACATGCTCTCGTACACGATCACGGTGTGCATGGTCTCCACCTTTCCTCACCATCAGGTTCGCGCCGCGCGGACGGTCCGGACGCGGGCCGTTCGGCCCGGATCGGGTCGCCGGACGGTCCGTGTCAGTCGTGCGGGACGACGGCGATCGGGCAGTGGGCGTGGTGGAGCAGTCCGTGCGGGACGGAGCCGAGCCGCATGCCGGTGAAGCCGCCGTGCCCCCGGCGGCCGACGACCACGGCGAGCGCGTGCTCGGAGGCCCGGGCCAGTTCCTCGACCGGGTGGCCGTGCACCAGTTCGTGGGTCACTGCGACGTCGGGATGGAGCTCCTGCCGCCCGGCGGTGCTCTCGAACAGCAGACTCCGCAGGGTCTGCTCGGTGGCGTGCTCGTCGAGGTTGCCGATCGGCGGACGCTGCCACACCCAGAGGACGCGCAGGGCGGCACGTCGTTCGGAGGCGAGGTCGAAGGCGAAGTCGACGGCGGCCGCCGAGGACAGGCTGCCGTCCACGCCGACCACGACGTAGGGCGGCTCCTGGGTGACGTGCTCGGGGTCGCGGACGACGATCACCGGGCAGTGGGCCTGGGCGCTCACCGGGACGGCCACCGAGTAGGCGCTGAGCGCCTCCGCCGTCCGCCCCAGCCGACGGGAGCCCAGCACGACGAGCGCGGCGTGCGCGGACTCCCGGCACAGCGCCGGTGCCGGAACGTCCTCCGAGACGGCGGTGGTCACCGTCAGCCCGGGGTGCCGCTCCCGGGCCACGGCGGAGGCCCGGTCGAGCGCCTGGTCGGCCCGCTCGCGCAGGGCCTTGTGGTACCGGCCCTCGTCGAGGACCCGGTACTCGCGGTACAGCGACGGGATGGCGTGCACCAGGCGTAGCGGCAGGCCCCGGCGGTCGGCCTCGTCGGCGGCCCAGGTGGCGGTCATCCGGCCGGTGTCGAGCGCGTCGACGCCGAGGACGACGGGACGGCGCGTGCCGTCGGAACTGACGGCTGTCATGGCTCCTCCTCGGGCCCGTCGAACGGACCCTTGCTCCCACGCTAGGCAGCTCCGACGCCCGGCACGAGGGCCGACCGGCCCCAGCCGCCGGAGCCCGGCAGCCCCACCCGCGAGCCGGAACCGACGCCTTGCCGCGCAGGAGGCTGGTGGTCCCCGCGAACCTCCTCCTTCCCCTGGCCCTCCCCGCCCCGCCGAACTCGCGGCCGGAGACGGCCACGGCGGCGGCCCTTCAGTCGGCGAAGAGGTGGGGGTCGGGCGGTGCGGGCACGGCGGCGTCCTCGTCCTCGCGCTCGTGAGGGGAGTGGTGGAAGTGGTGGATCCGGGCGTCCGGGCCGGGACAGTACTCGGTGACCCGCTCGCTGTCGGACCAGCGCACGTCGTACGGCGGGCTGCCGTCCGGGTGGTGCAGGCCGACGATCTCGCCGTCCCTCCTGGTGGCGCCCGGCCGGGTGCCCTGGACGATGATGCGGTCTCCGACGGCGGCTTCCATGCCGTCCTCCTGGGGTCGATACGAGGACGGGTCCAGCCGTCCGTACCTCCATGGCACCACCGGAGGCCGGGTACGGAAGGGGCCGGAAGGGCCCGGGCCGGTGGCCCACCCGGCCCTGGAACCGCCGTTCCGGGCCGGCGAACACTGGCGGTACGACCAGCAGAGCCATCCCGGCACGGAGGAGGCGCGTCATGTCCGTCGCAGCCACCACGCACAGGCCACCGGCCTCGCGGACCTCCCTGCGGCAGCACGCCCGCCGGGCCGCCGGCCGGGACCGCAACCCGCTCTGCCGCCCGCTGGACCGGGCGTACAGCCGCCTGGTGGCCGGGTTCGCGCTGACGGTCCTGGCCGCGCTCGTCGTGGCGTCGGTCGCGGCGCTGGTCGTGTTCCGTGCGGAGGCGCATACTGCGGCCCAGGTCGCCCGGCACCGGCACGTCGTCAGCGCCGTCACCACGGGTCCGGCGCTGTCGGACGGCCTGCGGGCGGGCGGCGCGCGGGCGTATGCCCCGGCCCGCTGGACGTACCCGGCCGGGCCCGATGCCGGGACCATCCCGGTCCCGGACGGCACGCTCGTCGGGACGGCCGTCGTGATCGGGCTCGACGACGCCGGGCACCCGGTCGGCGCGCCCAAGGGAGCCACGCAGATCCTCTCGGATGCCGCCCTGCTGGGCCTGGGCACGGTCTCCGTGCTCGGGCTCGCCGCGGAGGGCGGCTTCGCGCTGCGCCGCCACACGCTGGACCGGCGGGCGGAGCAGAGCTGGGAGTCCGACTGGGAGCAGGTGGAACCGCGCTGGTCCGGGCGGCGATGAGCGGGCCGGCTGTCGGCCTCACAGACGGAAACGGCGGGTCTCGCCCGGTCGGATCGTCGCCTGCGTGCCGCGCAGCCGGATCACGACCGGGTCCTGCCGGTCCTCACGCAGGCTCACCGTGACCGCGCCCCGGTCGACGGCGATCGCGACGCCCCAGTGGCCGCGGTAGCGCAAGTCCAGCTCCAGCCGGCCGAGGGCGGACGGCAGGTGCGGGTCGAGCCAGAGGGCGTCCTCGCGGACCTCCAGCCCTGTGTAGCAGCGCTGCAGCAGGTCGACCGCGCCCGCCATGGCGCCCAGGTGAACACCCTCCGCCGTGGTGCCGCGCTGGCTGTCCTGCAGGTCGGCCACCAGGGCGTCGCGGAAGTACCGCCAGGAGGCGCGGCGGTCGGAGCGGGTGAGCACCCAGGCGTGCACCACGGAGCTGAGCGTCGAGCCGTGGACGGTGCGCCGCAGGTAGTAGTCGGTGGTGCGGCGGAGCAGTTCGTGGTGCGCGGGGTAGCCCAGGCGCCGCAACAGGTCGCGCACCTCGCGGGCGGAGAACAGGTACCAGAGCATCAGCGCGTCGGCCTGCTTGGACGCCTTGTAGCGGTTCACCGTGTCGTCCTCGGCCTCCAGGATCCGGTCGAGCCGGCGCAGGTCCGGGTAGCGGCGCCGGTAGGCGGCCCAGTTGAGCTCGGCGAGCTGCTCGTAGCCGTCGAACTGGCTCAACACGCCGTCGTGGAAGGGGACGTGGAGGTGGCGGCCGACCTCCTGCCAGCGGTCCAGCTCCGGATCGTCGAGGGCGAGGCGCTCGCGCAGCTCGTCGCGGCGGTAGGCGGGCAGGACGTCCAGGGCGTCCTGGGCGCGGGCCAGCACCCAGGACGCCAGCACGTTGGTGTAGGCGTTGTCGTCCAGACCGGGCCGGTCCGCCCCTGGATAGGCGTCGTGGTACTCGTCGGGGCCGAGCACCCCGCGGATCGACCAGCGTCCGCGGCTCTGGTCGTGGGTGGCGGCGGAGGACCAGAAGCGGGCGATCTCCAGCAGCGTCTCGGCTCCGGCCGAGGCGAGGAAGTCGCGGTCCCCGGTGGCCTGGTAGTACTGCCAGACGTTGTAGGCGACCGCCGAGCCGACGTGCCGCTGGAGGTGGCTGTGGTCGGGCAGCCAGCGGCCGGACAGCGGGTTGAGGTGCAGCTGCTGGGACTCTTCCCGGCCGTCGCTGGCGCTCTGCCACGGGTACATCGCCCCGCGCAGCCCGACCTCGTGGGCCTGCCGGCGGGCGGCGTCGAGGCGGCGGTGGCGGTAGCGGAGCACGGCGCGGGCGAGTTCGGGGAAGCGGAGGTTGAGCAGCCGGAGGACGAACAGCTCGTCCCAGAAGACGTGGCCCCGGTACGCCTCGCCGTGCAGGCCGCGGGCCGGGATGCCGACGTCAAGGTCGATCGAGTGCTCGGAGTAGGTCTGGAGCAGGTGGAACAGGTTCAGGTGCAGCGGGCCGGCGCCGTCGAAGTCCGCCTCGATCCGGCAGCGGCGCCACAACTCCGCCCAGCGCAGCGCGTGTTCGGCCAGTAGTTCCTCGAAGACCCCGGCCTCGGCGGCGAGCAGCCGGGAGGCGCGCAGCGGGGTCTCGATCGCCCGATCGCGGGAGGTGTGCAGCGCCACGGTCTTCTCGACCGTGACCGGTCGGCCACGGTCGGCCCGCACGGTGAGGACGTGGGTCGCCCAGCTGTCACGGGACTCGGTCGACACCGTGGCCCCGTTCGCCCTGGTGCGGGCGGAAAGCGCGATGCGCAACGGCGAGTCGGCCGCCGAGGCCTCCAGCCAGAGCAGTCCGTTCGCGTCCACGCCCTGGCTGGACGAGGCGAAGTGGCGCTCCGTCAATCCGCGGTAGCGGGCGACGCCGGTGTTGGCGACGTCACCGTCCAGCGCCGAGCGGACCTCCAGTCCACCCGACCAGTTCTCCGGAGTGATGGCGCTCTCCAGGGCGAGCAGATGAGGGCGGGCCTGGCTGGCGAGGCGGCGCTGCACCAGCCGGGTCCGCCGTCCCCGGTCGTCGACGACCAGGGCGGTGCGGGTCAGAACGCCCCGGAGCAGGTCCAGCTCCACGGTCTGTTCGGCAGGCGGGCCGGAGAACCAGACACCGCCCGACGGGCGGAATGTCAGCGGAAGCCAGTTCGGCCAGTTGACGAGGTCCTCGTTGGTCACGACCCGCCCCGCGACCGTCGAGTCCGCGCGGTCGTAGCAGCCCGCCAGGTACGTCCCCGGATAGTGGACACCGTCGGCGACGGATTCGGGCGCGGCACCCCGACTGACCACGTAGCCGTTGCCGACCGCGCACAACGCCTCCCGCAGCCCCTCCTCGGCGGGGTCGAAGCCCTGGTAGCGGAGGGTCCACGGGTCCGGCATGTCGGGTTGTCCCGCTGCTGCGTCCGCTGCCACCTCGCGACCTCCGCGCCGACGGGTCTGCCTCCAGTGTGCGCAGCGCGCCGCCGAGCCGCTCGCCGCTCTGCTCGGACAGCGGCATGTGCGGGTGGTGAGCGGACCGGCACCGGCGAGGAACGCCTGACTGGGGGGCCAGCGCGGTGAGTGCCCGGTGGACGGCGCGGGCGAGGATTCGGCAGGACCGACGGGCCATCCGGCGACCCTCCGTGGGCGACGGCGCCGTTCGGCGGCGCGGGCGGGGCCGGTCGGCCCTGCCGGGGCCAGGGGCGGACGTGGAGGCTGGAGGGGTAGAACGGCGACGGCCGAGGAGATGCGCCATGTCCACCGTCCACCCGCTGCGCAGCACCGCCGAGGCACTGCTGGCCGACGGCACCACCGTCCGGATCCGTCCGCTCGGCCCGCAGGACCACCAGGCGGTGCTCGACCTGCACACCGCCGGGATGTCCGAGGAGAGCCGCCGGATGCGGTTCTTCGGCGTCAGCCGCAACGCGCCGCGGCAGGCCGCCGACCGGTTGTGCGGGCCGCCGCGCCCCGGCTTGCTGGTACTGGGGGCCTGGGCGGGGGAGGAGCTGGTGGGCGAGGCGGACTGTGAGCTGCTGGACGATTCGCCGCAGACGGCGGAGCTGGCGCTCGCGGTGGCCGACCGTTGGCACCGTCGCGGCGTCGCGACCCTGCTGCTGGAGCACCTCGTGCACGCCGCCCGGGCCGTGGGCGTCCGCTGTTTCGAGGCCGACACCCTGGCCGGCAACCGCGGGGTGCACAAGGTGTTCGCGGACCTCGGCCTGCCGGTGCATCGCCGGCTCGCGCAAGGGGAGGTCAGGGTGCGGGTGCCGCTGGACGAGACGGACGAGCGCTACCGTGCGGCGGTCGACGAACGAGGCCGCCGGGCCGACGTGGCGAGCCTGGCCGCGCTGCTGCGCCCGGCCTCGGTCGCGGTGGTCGGGGTGTCCCGTCGGGAGGGGTCCGTCGGGCGGACCGTCCTCGCGAGGATCCGGCAGGGCGGCTTCGCCGGGCCGGTCTGGGCGGTCAACCCGCACGCCGCCGAGGTCGACGGCGAGCCCACGTACCCGTCCGTCGGCGCGCTACCGGCCGTGCCGGATCTCGCGGTGCTTGCCGTCCCGGCTGCCGCGGTGGGGGAGGTTGCCGAGGAGTGCGGCCGGGCAGGCGTCCGGGCGCTGGTGGTGCTCACCTCCGGGCTCGGCCCGGACGGCGCCCGGCGGCTGATGCGCGCCTGCCGCCGGTACAGCGTGCGGCTGGTCGGCCCGAACAGCCTCGGCATCGCGCAGGCCGATCCCGCCGTCCGGCTGGACGCCGAGTTCGGCGGGGCGTTCCCGAGGCCCGGAACCGCCGGGGTGGCCGTGCAGAGCGGCGGCGTCGGGATCGCCCTGCTGGAGCGGCTGGCCTGGTTGGGGGTCGGGGTGTCGAGCTTCGTCTCGCTCGGCGACAAGTACGACGTGAGCGGCAACGACCTGCTCCAGTGGTGGGAGGTGGACGGCCGCACCGACCTGGCCCTGCTCCACCTGGAGTCCTTCGGCAGCCCGCGGGCCTTCGCCCGCACGGCCCGCCGCGTCACCCGGAAGCTGCCGGTGCTGACCGTGGATGCCGGCCGCTCGGACGCCGGGCGCCGGGGAGCCGCCTCGCACACTGCGGCGGCTGCCACCCCGACCGTCACCCGGCAGACGCTGTTCCGGCAGGCCGGCATCACGGCCACCCGCAGCATCGAGGAACTCGTCGAGGCCGCCGCCCTGTTGCACGCCCAGCCGCTGCCCGCCCCGCGCGGCGCGGTCGCCGTGGTCTCCAACGCGGGCGGCATCGGGATCCTGGCTGCGGACGCCTGCGTCGACGTCGGGCTGACTCTGCCCGAACTCCCGCAGGAGCTGAGCGAGTTGCTGCCGCCCGGTGCTTCCGTTCGCAACCCGGTGGACACCACGGCGGCGATCGGTCCGACCGAACTGGCCTGCTTCCTCAGGGCGTTGGAGCACGAGGCGGCTGTGGACGCGATCCTGGTGTGCCTGGTGCCGACGGCGCTGGGCACCACCCCCGGCCGCGACCCGGTGCGTGCCCTGCTGGAGGGCCCGGCCCGGCGCCGCGTCCCGATCGCCGCCGTCCTGCTCGACCAGCAGGTGCCCGTCCGGTACCGCGGCTGCGCGGACAGCGGAGCACTGCCGGTGTACTCGGACACCGCAGCGGCGGCCCGCGCCCTCGCCCACGCTCGGGACCGCGCTCAGTGGCTCGCCGAACCGGCCTCCGCCGAGGTGGACCCGCCCGACTGTGACCAGCGCACCGCGCGCAGTCTGGTCGACGGCTACCTCACAGCCCACCGCGAGGGCGGCTGGCTCGATCCGCTGACCACCGCCGACCTGCTGGAGAGCTACGGCCTGCCGCTCGTCACCTCGGTCTGGGCGCGCGACGAACACCTCGCCGTGCTCACCGCCGCCGGGCTGCGACGCCTGGGGTACGAGGGCAAGGTCGCGCTGAAGGCGTACTGGCCGGGCCAGGTGCACAAGAGCGCCGCGGGCGCCGTCCGTACGGGCCTCGCCGACGACGGTGAAGTCCGCGCCGCCTACCGGGAGTTCGCCCGCAGATTCGGGGCGGACCTGGCCGGGGCGGTGGTTCAGCCGATGGCGGTGCCAGGGGTCGAGCTGCTGGCCGGCGTCGTCCAGGACCGCGTCTTCGGGCCGCTGGTCATCCTGGGCATGGGAGGCACCGCCACCGAAGTCCTCGCCGACCGGGTGGCCCGGCTCGCTCCGCTGAGCGAACGTGACCTCGCCACCATGGTCGCCGAACTGCGCGGCGCGCCCCTGCTGTCAGGGCATGCCGGATCACCTCCGGTCGACCTCTCGGCCGTGCGGTCCGTGCTCGCCCGGCTGTCCCGGCTGGCCGACGACTTCCCGGAAGTCGTCGAGGTCGACCTCAACCCCGTCATCGCCCGCCCCGACGGAGCCGTCTGCGTGGACGCCCGGGTCCGGCTCGAACCCCGGCCTTCCTTCGACCCCTACCTGCGGCGGCTCCGGCGGCCCACGGTCGTCGAGGGGGAGTGAACACCGTGAAGCACAGCATCCTCGACGGCACACCGAGCGACACCTTCCCGTCTCCCGATCCCGCCCGGCCGCCCGGCCGGACCCGCGTCGGCGACTGCATGAGCCGACCCGGCGTCGCCGTCACCCCGGGCACCGACTTCGCCACCGTCGCCGCCGTGCTGAGCGCCTCGCGGCGCGGCATCGTGCCGGTGGTGACGGCGGACAGCACGGTCACCGGCGTGGTCGCCGCGTCCGACCTGCTCGCCGCCTACGCCGACGAGGACCTCCAGGACGAGCTCCGTGCCCGCGACCTCATGGCTGCCCCCGCGATCACCGTCACGGACGACACGAGCGCCGTCGCGGCGGTGGCCCTGCTGGCCGGGCACTCCCTGCACCACCTGCCCGTCGTGGACGGTGACGGCCGGCTGGTCGGCCTGCTGTCCTCGCACGACCTGCTTGACGCCCTGCGCCGCGACGACGAGGCGATCCGGGCCGAGGCCCTCGACCTCGCCCTCACCCCGGGCAGCGGCGTCGTCGGGAACTCGCTGCACATCCGCTGCGAGCGGGGCCGCGTCTCGGTGGCCGGACGCACCCGCACCCGCAGCGATGCCGCGGCGCTCTGCCTCCAGATCGCCCGGATCGACGGCATCAACGGCCTCGCCGACCACCTCACGTGGGACACGGACGACAGCCGGCCGTCGGCCGGTTGCTGACCTCACCCCGACTCACACCGCGTGGATCAGCCGCAGGTCCACCTGCTGCGGTAGCTGCGCCACCACGAGGAGAGTGCGACCGATGTCGCGCTCGCCCAACTCACGCCCCGGGAACGGGAGATCCTCGCCCTGGTGGGGGAGGGGAAGACGAACCGCCAGATCGGTCAGGAGCTCTACCTCGCCGAGAAGACGGTGAAGAACCACGTCTCGCGCCTGCTCGCCAAGCTCGGCGTCGAGCGCCGCCTCCAGGCCGCTGTCCTCGCCGCCCACGCCGAGCCCGAACAGCACCACCAGCGCCCGCACTGAGCCACAGTGCCCGGGTGGACCCCCGGAGGGAGCCGAACGGCCCAAGCGCCGCGCCGGGCCCCGGCTGCAAGGTGGAGGTGATCGACCGCCCACCACGGCTGAGGAGACGGCGATGATGTACTGGAACGATCACGGCATGAACGGCTGGGGAATCGGCCTGATGACCGTGAGCATGCTGCTCCTCCTCGCGCTCGTGGCCTTCGGCGTGATCGCCCTGGTCCGGTACGTGGGGCGGACCGCCCCGCACGGCCCGGCGGCGTCGACGCCCACCGCGCCACCGCCACAGCGGCCCACGCCGGAACAGCTGCTCGCCGAACGCCTCGCCCGTGGCGAGATCGACCCCGACGAGTACCGCAGCCGCCTGGAAACCCTGCGCGGCGGCGACCCGCCCGGCTCAGGCTGACACCGCACCCCTGGAGGCGGTCATGCCCACCCTCGCCCTCGACGCCGCCGCACTGGAGAAGCTCGTCTCCGCGGCGGTCGCCGCACCCTCGATCCACAACAGCCAGCCCTGGCGCTTCCGGTTCGAGCCCGACACCTCGACCCTGGAGGTCCGGGCCGACCGGAGCCGGGCCGTCCCGGCGGCCGACCCGCAGGGCCGGGCCCTGCACATCTCCGTCGGCGCGGCCGTCCTCAACCTGCGGGTCGCCGCCCGTCATCTCGGCTGGGCGCCCGACGTGCGCCTGCTGCCCGACCCGGCCGAGCCGGACCTGCTCGCCGCCGTCCGGCTCGACATCGTGGCCACAGCGCCGGTCCCGGTTACCGAGAAGCTGTACGAGGCGATCTGGCACCGCCATTCCATCCGCACACCGTTCACCGGCGAGCCCGTGCCGCCGGCCGTCCTCGACGAACTGGCCACGGCCGCGCGGGCTGAGGATGCGGCGCTTCATCTGCCCGACCACGCGGAGACCGCCCGACTGCTGCACCTCACCGCCGAGGCCGAACGGCGCAACACCACCGCCCCGGCCCAGCGGGACGAGAGCCGCAGCTGGATCCGCACGGGCGAGGTGCCGCCCTACGGCATCCCGGTCGCCGCGCTCGGCCCCCAGGACCGGGGCGGCCACCTGCCGATGCGCGACTTCTCCGCCATCCACGCCGCCGAGCACCGGGCGCCCGCCTCCTTCGAAGCCGAGCCCCGCATCGCCGTCCTCACCACCGAGCACGACACGCCGACGGACTGGCTGCGCGCCGGCCTCGCCCTGGAACACGTCCTGCTCGCCGCCACCGTCCACGGCGTCCGCGCCTCCCTGCTGCACCAGGCCATGGAGTGGCCCTACCTGCGCTGGGAGACCCGCGACCCGCACCACCGCCCCGGCTACGTCCAGATGCTGATCCGCCTCGGCTACGGGCCCGAAGGCGCCCCCACGCCCCGCCTGGCCGCCGATGACGTGCTGGACCCGTTGTGACGGCGAGCCAGGTGCGGGCCCTCGCGCATGGCGCGAAGGCCTGCCCGGTCCTCGGGCGAGAGGTTGATGACGATCGCGTGCCCCCGCCGGCTCCCGTAGTCGTGGCCGGACACACCCGCACACCCCGCCGGTGTCCCGTGTGGCAGCTCGGGACGGGCCCTAATCATCGGGCAGCGGTACCCGCCAGACCAGTTCGGTGCCGCCCTCGGCGCGGGTGCGGACGGTGAAGGTGCCACCGAGGGCGTCGGCGCGGTCGGCCAGGTTGGCGAGCCCGCTGCGCCGCCCGCCGTCGGACAGGCCGATCCCGTTGTCGGTCACGGTGAGGGTGAGGTCCGTACCGGCGGCGACCGATGCCTCGACGGCGTCGGACTTCGCATGGCGGGCCACGTTGGACAGGGCTTCCTCCAGGACCGCAACGGCGGCGTCCGCGATCTCGGCGGGCACGGTGGCGTCGAGCAGGCCGGTCATCCGCAGGGCCGGGGTGAAGCCGAGGGCGCGCGTAGCGTGTTCGACGATATCGACGAGCCGCGTGCGAAGGCCGACTGCAGCTGGGCCGGACTCGCGCAGGCGCAGGCCGAAGATGGTGGCGCGGATCGTCTTCGCCGTCTCGTCCAGGTCGTCGATGGCCCGCAGGACGCGGTTGGTGGCCTCCGGATGGTCGATGAAGCGGGTGGCACCCTGGAGCGTCATCCCGGTGGCGAAGAGCCGTTGGATCGCCAGGTCGTGGAGGTCGCGGGCGATCCGGTCGCGTTCCCGCAGCAGCGCGACCTGCTCGGAGTCCCGGCGGCGCTCGGCGAGTTCCATCGCCACCGCCGCCTGGCCGGCGAAACCCAGCAGCGGCACGGACTCGCTCTCCTCGAACAGCGGGGCGCCGGCTGCCCGGGCAAGCATCAGCACACCGCGTACGCCCTGTTCGGCGGTGCCGATGGGGACGGCGACGGCCGGGCCGAGGCCCTCCCAGCGTGGCGGACCGGCGGTGATCCTACGGTCCTTCTGGACGTCCGGGCTCACCACGATCCCGTCGGTGCGGACGGCCGCGCCCATGAACGAGCCCTCGACTGGCAGCACCAGACCCCGGTGGTCCTCCTCGCCCATACCGACGGCGATCCGGACCTCCAGTCCGCCGGTGTCCGGCAGCGGTACGGCGACGACGGCGAGGTCCGCCTCGGCGAGTTCTGTGGCGCGGGCGATCAGCAGGTCCAGCACCTCCTGCTCCGCGCTGCCCCTGAGCAGGCTGTTGGTGACCTCGGCGCTCGCCTCCAGCCAGCGCTGCCGCTGCCGGGCCCGGGCGTACAGCCGGGCGTTGTCGATCGCGACCCCGGCCGCGACGGCGAGGGTGGCGAGCACCGCCTCGTCGTCGGCGTCGAACGCGCCGCCGCCGCGCTTCTCGGTCAGGTAGAGGTTGCCGAACACCTTGCCCCGGATCCGGATCGGCACTCCCAGGAAGCTGCTCATCGGCGGGTGGTTGGTGGGAAAGCCGTAGGACGCCGGGTGGTCGGAGATCCGCGCCAGCCGCAACGGTTCGGGGTGGCGGATCAGCTCGCCCAGCACACCGTGCCCGGACGGCAGCGCGCCGATCAGCTTGACCTGCTCGTCCGTGACGCCGACCGGGATGAACTGCGACAGCCGCTGGTCCTCGCCGATCACGCCGAGCGCGCCGTACTCGGCGTCCACCAGGGTGACCGCCGCCTCCACGATGTGCCGCAGGGCCTCGGACAGCTCCAGGTCGCGGCCGACCGCCAGCACCGCCTCCAGCAGGCTGTGCACCCGGTCACGGGTACCCCGGGCTGTGTCCAGCCGGGCCTGGAGCTCGTCCAGAAGGTCGTCCAGGCGCAGCTTCGCCACGGGGGCGGAACTCTCCGACGCGCTGCCCAAGGCATCCTCCACGGCTCACCCGACGCCACTGACCAGCGTAGGTGCGCCCGGCTTGCCGCGCCGGACACGAAGGGGGCCCATCGGTCCAGCGCCAGGACCCCACCGGGCCCCTGGCGGCGGTCACGGATGCGCGGAAACCTGGAAGGGCGAGTGGAACCGGCCCGGCTCCGCCGCCCGAGAGGAGTGGTCAGGGCATGAAGGCACTCACCTACCACGGAAGCGGCCGTCGTACCTGGGGCGACGTCCCTGATCCCGTCGTCCGCGACCCCGAGGACGCCGTCGTCCGGGTGGACGCGGTGACCATCTGCGGCACCGACCTGCACATCCTCAAGGGCGATGTCCCCGAGGTCACCGAGGGCCGCGTCCTCGGCCACGAGGCCGTCGGCACCGTCAGCGAGACCGGCCCCGGGGTCCGTACCGTGCAGGCCGGTGACCGGGTCCTGGTCTCCTGCATCTCCGCCTGCGGCCGCTGCGCCTACTGCCGAGCCGCGAGCTACGGCCAGTGCACCGGCGGTGGCGGCTGGATCCTCGGCCACCTGATCGACGGCTGCCAGGCCGAGTACGTCCGCACCCCCTTCGCCGACACCTCGCTGCACCCGCTGCCCGACGGCGTCCGGGACGAGGACGCCCTGCTGCTCGCCGACATCCTGCCCACCTCCTACGAGGTCGGCGTCCGCAACGGCCGGGTCGGCCCGGGCGACACCGTCGCGATCGTCGGCGCCGGGCCCATCGGACTCGCTGCGGTCCTCACTGCCCGGCTCTACAGCCCGGCCCGCATCATCGCCGTCGACCTCGCGCAGAGTCGTCTCGACGCGGCCGAGCGCTTCGGCGCCGACACTGTGCTCACCGTCACCGAGGCCACCCCGGAGGCCGTCCGGGAACTGAGCCGGGGCGGTCTCGGCGTCGACGTCGCGATCGAGGCGGTCGGCGTACCCGACACGTTCGAACTGTGCACCCGCCTGGTGCGCCCCGGCGGCCGGGTTGCCAACATCGGCGTCCACGGCAAGCCAGCGGTGCTCCACCTGGAGGACCTCTGGATCCGCGACGTCACCATCACGACCGGCCTCGTCGACACGCACAGCACCCCCATGCTGCTCGACATGCTGGCCGTCGGCCGACTGGACGTCGCCGGGCTGGTCACCCACCGCTTCGGCCTCGACGAGATGCAGGACGCGTACGACGTCTTCGCTGACGCTGCCGACACCGGGGCCCTGAAGGTCGCGCTCTTCCGGACGTGACCGCTGTCGCACGGAGGAGCTGACACCATGACCGACCGGCCCGACCCCGCCGACCTCGCCCGCCGGATCATCCGGCGCCGCGACCAACTCGGCCTGAGCGAAGAGAGGTTGGCTTACCAGGCCGCCATGGCGCCGACCTACCTGCGGCATCTGCTGGAGGCCGGGCCGGAGTTCGACCCGCCCGGGTTCGTCCGGATCGCCGCCGTGCTCGGGATGACCTGGCCGGAGCTCATGGAGGGCCATCGCCCCGACGCCCCGCCCGGACAGACGGAGCCCGCTTCGCGCCCCCTGTTGCTGCATCTCACCGAGCCCCAGTGCTGGGAGCTGATCGGCACCCACGGCATCGGCCGGATTGTCCTGCCCGTCCAGCCGGGACCGGCCGTCTTTCCGGTCAACTACGCGGTGGATGCCGCGACGATCGTCTACCGCACGGCCCCCGCAGGCGCCGCCGCCCCGCCCGACGGCTCCCCGGTCTCCTTCCAGGTGGACCACATCGACGACCGCCGGAGTCGGGGTTGGAGCGTCCTCGTCGTCGGCCACGCCCAGCACGTCGACGATCCCGAGGAGCAATTGCGGCTGTCGGCCCTGCCAGGCGCAACGCCGTGGGCCGGCGGCTCCCGGCCGCTGTGGGTGCGCATCGGGGCGGACCAGATCACCGGCCGCCGAATCGGCACCGGGTGAACGTTTCTCCAGGACACGGGGCCGCGTGGCTCGCCGTGCCGGCCGACGACCAGTCGCTGCTCCGGTGACCTGGCGATCGGGTCGGCCTCAAACGCCCGCGGCGGTGATAACGGCATCGGTGGCGAAGCCGAGCAGCAGGCCCAGCAGGATCATCCTGGTGGTGAGTTCCTTCATCGCGGCGCGTCGGGCTACCGCGAGCAACTCGATGACCACGTAGAGGACGGAGCCGGCGGCCAGCCCCAGGAACGCGATGTTGACGGTTGCGTCGGCCACCTGTCGGCCGACGAGGGTGCCCACGAAGGTGGGGCCGCCCCCGATGAGGCCGAGCAGCGCGAGGGTGCCCCAGGACGGGCGTTCACCGGCGGCGGCCAGTGGGGCGACGATCCCGAAGCCCTCGGTCGCGTTGTGCAGACCGAAGCCGATGACGAGCAGGAGGGCGAGGGAGAGTTCGCCCTTGGCGGCGGAGTTGCCGATGGCCAGGCCCTCCGCGAAGTTGTGCAGACCGATGCCGACGGCGATCACCAGGGCCAGATCGGCGG
Organism: Kitasatospora sp. NPDC033851; assembly: GCF_055576085.1. Classification (NCBI taxonomy): domain Bacteria; kingdom Bacillati; phylum Actinomycetota; class Actinomycetes; order Kitasatosporales; family Streptomycetaceae; genus Kitasatospora; species Kitasatospora sp. NPDC033851. The sequence continues at coordinate 129,664 of NZ_JBVIRL010000014.1, forward strand.
CCCGGGAGCGGCTGGGGGTAGCGGGTTGTCCGGTCGCTGCCGACGCGCCCGGTCCGCTGGACGTCGGTGCGTTCGGTGCCCGGCGGCGGGTGATCCATCGGTCGTAGCGCACGAGGCCCAGCAGCCCGACGGCCAGGCCGGTCGCGAGCAGCGGGCCATCGGTGGCGACGGTGCTCCATCGGTGCGCGGTCAGGGCCGCGTCGATCGGCTTCCAGGCGGCGGTGAGGATGTCCCAGAGCAGGAAGAGCAGGATGCCGACGGCCAGAGCGTTCGGTGCGGCTCGCGGCCGTGGAGCGGGGTTGCGCACGCGCCCGATCGGTAGGCCGAGGTAGATGGTGAGGCCGGCGAGGGCGCCGAGCAGGGCGATCTGCGGACCTGACATGGGAGGCTCCGGGGAGCACGGGTTCCGGGCGGGGCATGCCCTATGAGGTAAGCCTAACCTAACTATCTGACCCTGGTGGTCTCCCGGAGCGTCCGGACGCCAGGGGCGGACGCCGCCGGGCCGGGGAGGGCGAGCCTCCGAGCAGCGCGATGTCGTCCGCGATCCGCCCGGCGAGGGATTCCACGACGGCTGCGACGGGTGCCGACAGGCCGGTGCCCAGACTCGCGTCGGCGCCCTCCACGGCGTACACGACGAGGTGTCCGGGGAGCCTGTCGAGCGCTCGGGCGAGCTCGACGGCCTCGCCGAGGCCGAGCCCGTGGGAGCTCGTCGCGCCGCCCGCCGGTGTCAGCCGTTCACTCTCCAGTGCCAGGCGGTGGACCCGTCCGGGGCGTCCGGGGTGGGCATGGGCGGCATCCACCACGATGGCGAGTTCGGCGCCATCCCACAGCGTGATGAGCCGGGCCGGGTCGCCGTCGCACACCCGCAGCACGGTCCCGCCCGGTAGGGGCTGCCGCTCGGCCCGCTCTGCCAGCCGCGCCACGACGGCCCAGCCCACACCGTCATCGTGCCGGTACTCGTTCCCGACACCGATGACGGCGATCCTCGTGGCGACGTTCATGCGGTTCGCCTTCCCGTTCGTCGTGGCCGCCAGTCGCACCGAGGCCGTCCCGGGACCGTACGGGGAGTGGACGCCGCCACCTGGACCACGCCGAGACGCCTGGTCACGGGTCCGCGCAGATACTGGCCGGGACAGCTCCTGGCCGGGCTGCGTGATCGGTGCGCGGAGGTTGACGTGGCGGACGGCGCGGTGGTGATCGAGAAGGACGGGCTGAGCGTGCTCATCGCCGTCCTCGCCGGGCGCGGTCGTACGGTCGTCGGGCCGACGGTCCGCGACGGGGCGATCGTCCTGGCCGAACTCTCCGGCGGCGAGGACCTGCCCTACGGCTGGGGAGTCGAACTGGAGGCCGGGACGTACCGGCTACGGGCCCGCGAGGACGGCGCCGGGTTCGCCCACAGCGCGGGCCCGCAGTCATGGAAGACGTTCCTGCACCCGCCACGAGAGCGGCAGTGGACGGCCGACCGGGGCGCCGACGGGGAGCTGGTGGTGACGGAGGACCGGACGCCGCCGCCCTCCTATGCGTTCCTCGGCGTCCGCCCCTGCGACCTGCGGGCCATTGCGATCCAGGACCGGGTGCTGACCGGCGGGACGCACGCCGACCCGGCGTACCGGGGGCGCCGCGAACGGGCGTTCCTGGTGGCGGTGGAGTGCACCGAACCGGGCGCGACCTGCTTCTGCGTGTCCATGGGCGCCGGGCCGGCCGTCGGACCCGGCTACGACCTGGCGCTCACCGAGGTGCTCGACGCCGACGGCCACCGCTTCCTGCTGCGGGCCGGGAGCCAGGAGGGGGAGTCGGTCCTGGCCGAACTGCCGAGCCGCACCGCCGATGCCGCGACCCGGTCGGCCGCCCGCGAGCGGGTCGCCGGGGCGGCCGACCGGATGGGCCGCAGCATGCCGCCGGTGGACCTGCGGGCGCTGATGCGCGAGACCCTCACGGCCGAGCGCTGGGACGACGTCGCGGCCCGCTGCCTGACCTGCGGCAACTGCACGATGGTCTGCCCGACCTGCTTCTGCACCACCGCCGAGGACGTCACCGACCTGACCGGCGACCACGCCGAGCGGTGGCGGCGCTGGGAGTCCTGCTTCGATCTGGACTTCTCCCACCTCCAGGCGGGCCCGGTCCGGGAGACCCCGCGCAGCCGCTACCGGCAGTGGGCCACCCACAAACTCGGCACCTGGTACGACCAGTTCGGCAGCTCGGGCTGCGTCGGCTGCGGGCGTTGCATCGTGTGGTGCCCGGTCGGCATCGACATCACGGAGGAGGCCCACGCGCTGCACCTCGAGCGGGAGGGCGCGGCTCGGCCGACGGAGGAGGAGGGTCCGTCGTGACCGTCGCCCGCCACGGATTCCTCGGTGCCCTGCCGCCCGGTCACCGCGACCGTCTGCTGGGCTTCTCCTGTGAGGTCGCCTTCCCCGGCGGCACCCGAATCTTCGAGGAGGACGGCGTCGCCGACCGGTTCTGGATCATCAGTTCCGGGAGCGTCGCGCTCGACGTCCACGTCCCGGGCCGGCGCGAAGCCGTCGTGGAGACCCTCGGCGAGGGCGATCTGCTCGGCTGGTCCTGGCTGTTCGAACCGTACCGCTGGCACCTCGGCGCGCAGACCCGCGGCACCGTGCTGGCGTCCGAGTTCGACGCCGAGCGCATCCGCGCCGCGTGCGAGGAGGACCCCGCGTTCGGCCTGGCGGTGACGAACGGCGTCGCCCAGGTGATCGCCCGGCGGCTGAAGGCCACCCGTACCCGCCTGCTGGACCTCTACGGGCTCCCCGGTGACGGTGGGGCGCGATGACGGCTCCCGTCCCTTACCGGGTGGTCGGCCGCGAGGCCGACACACCCGACACCGCCACGGTCGTCCTGGAGCCGCCCGGCCCGTCCCTCCCACCGTTCGCCCCGGGGCAGTTCGCCATGGTGTACGCCTTCGGTGTCGGGGACATCCCGCTGTCGGTCAGCGGTTTCGACGGGCACCGGCTGACCCACACCGTCCGCGCGGTCGGCGCGATCTCCGGCGCGTTGCACGGGCTGCGGCCCGGCGCGACGGTCGGGGTACGCGGCCCGTTCGGCACCGGCTGGGAGCTGCCCACCGCCGCAGGGCTCGACCTGGTGGTGGTGGCCGGAGGCATCGGTCTGGCGCCGCTACGCCCGCTGGTGCGCGCAGCGCTTGCCACACCCGAGCAGTACGGGCGGTTGAACGTCCTGATCGGAGCGCGGACGCCCGGTGACCTGCTCTACGCCGAGGAGGTGCGCGGCTGGCGGACGGCCGCGAGGACGATGACCACCGTCGACCGCCCCGACACACAGTGGCGGGGCGAGGTCGGTGTCGTCACGACCCTGCTCGACCGGGCGGCCTTCGACCCGCCGGCGGCAACGGCGTTCATCTGCGGGCCCGAGCCGATGATCAGGGCTACCGCCCGCGACCTGGTGCAGCGAGGCGTCGCCCCCGACCGGATCAGGGTCTCCCTGGAACGCACCATGCACTGCGGGACCGGCCACTGCGGGCACTGCCAGCTCGGCCCCCTCCTGCTCTGCCGTGACGGCCCGGTCGTCACCTGGACCCGCGCCCAACCCCTCCTCACGGTCAGGGAATTGTGACGATGCCGAGCACTGCCGACCGGCGCCCGACGCTCGCCGTGTGGAAGTTCGCCTCCTGCGACGGCTGCCAACTCACCCTGCTGGACTGCGAGGACGAACTCCTCGCCATCGCCGAGCAGGTCGAGATCTCGCACTTCCCGGAGGCCTCCAGCGCGAGCACTCCGGGCCCGTACGACCTGTCGCTCGTCGAGGGCTCGGTCACCACCCCGCAGGACGCCGAGCGGATCCAGCACATCCGCGCGGTCTCGCGCCGCCTGGTGACCATCGGCGCCTGCGCCACCGCGGGCGGCGTCCAGGCCCTGCGCAACTACGCCGACGTCGCCGAGTTCCAGGCCGTCGTCTACGCCCGACCCGACTACATCGACACGCTCGCCACCTCCACACCGATCAGCGCCCACGTCCCCGTCGATTTCGAACTGCGCGGCTGCCCCATCGACCGGCACCAGCTCATCGAGGTCATCACCGCCCACCTGGCCGGCCGCAAACCGGACGTCCCCGCGCACAGCGTCTGCTTCGAGTGCAAGCAACGCGGCACGGTCTGCGTGACGGTCGCCCACGGCACCCCCTGCCTCGGCCCGGTCACCCACGCCGGCTGCGGTGCGCTCTGCCCCGCCTACGACCGGGGCTGCTACGGCTGCTTCGGCCCCTCGAACTCCACGAACCTCCCCTCCTTCATCCCCCTCCTGCGCCGCGACGGCATGGACACCCTCGACGTGGTGCGGGTCCTGCGCACCTTCAACGCGGCAGCTCCAGAGTTCGAGGCGGCCTCCCGGAAGGAGCTGGACCGGTGACCCACCGCTGCTCCAGGGTGCTCCACGTCGGATCGCTCGCCCGTGTCGAGGGCGAGACCGCACTGCACCTGGGCCTGGACGGCGGCGAAGTCACCGAGGCCCGGCTGGCGATCTACGAACCCCCGCGGTTCTTCGAGGCGTTCCTGCGCGGACGCTCCTACACGGAACCGCCCGACATCACCTCGCGGGTCTGCGGGATCTGCCCGGTCGCCTACCAGATGAGCGCCTGCCGGGCCGTCGAGGACGCCTGCGGCGTCATCGTGGACGGGCAACTCGCCGCGCTCCGCCGACTGCTCTACTGCGGCGAGTGGATCGAGAGCCAGACGCTGCACATCCACCTCCTGCACGCACCCGACTTCCTCGGCTGCGACAGCGCCGTCGACCTGGCCCGCACCCACCGGACCGACGTCGAACGCGGCCTTCGACTCAAACAGGCCGGAAACGCGATCATGGAACTACTCGGCGGCCGGGCGATCCACCCCGTCAACGTCCGCGTCGGTGGCTTCCACCGCACCCCGACCACCGCCGAACTACGGCCCCTGGCCGAGCGGTTGCGCCGAGCCCGGGACGACGCACAGCAGACGGTCCGCTGGGTGGCGGGCTTCGACTTCCCCGACGCCGGCTGCGACCACGACCTGCTCGCCTTGGCCGAGCCCGGCAGCTACGCCATCGAGTTGGGCACCCCGACCGTGATGCCCGCCCCGCAGACCGCCGGGCTGCCCGACGGGTCCGACCGCGCACTGCCCACCCGTGCCTTCGACGTCCACGCGTTCGGAGACCACGTCGTCGAGAGCCAGGTGCCGCACTCCACCGCCCTCCACTCCTTGCTGGACGGCCGCCGCCACCTCACCGGCTCGCTCGCCCGCTACGCGATCAGCGGCCGCTGGCTCTCCCCGATCGCCCTCCAGGCCGCCCAGGACGCCGGACTCGGCGACCCGCGCCAGGGCACCGTCTGCCGAAACCCCTTCCGCAGCATCGTCGTCCGGGCGGTCGAGGTGCTCCACGCCGTCGACGAGGCGCTGCGCATCATCGACGCCTACCGACCCCCACCGCGCCCCCACGTCGGGGTGTCACCGCGAGCCGCCACCGGTCACGGAGCCACCGAGGCACCGCGAGGGCTGCTCTACCACCGCTACGCCATCGACGGCGACGGAACCGTCACCGATGCCGTCCTCGTCCCGCCGACCGCGCAGAACCAGGGCGCGATCGAGGCGGACCTGCGCCGCATCGTGCAGGACCGCCTGGGAGCCGGCGATGCCACCGACGCCGAACTGACCGCCCTGTGCGAGCGGGCGATCCGCAACCACGACCCGTGCATCTCGTGCTCGGCCCACTTCCTCGACCTCACCGTGGAGCGCACCTCGGCCGGTACCTGAGCCGGTCCCGAGCGGGGCGCGCTCAGACGGTGCCGCGAACGACGACCACGGGGCAGGGGGAGTGTTCCACGCAGTACCGGCTCACGGAGCCCAGCATCGTGCCCTTGAAGCCGCCGAGACCCCTGCTGCCGACGACCAGGAGCCGAGCTCCGCGAGCTGCCTGCAGCAGCACCTCGGCAGGGTGGCCGTATTCGACGCGCTGCCGGATCGGTACCGGGGATTCCATGGTGTCCTCCTCGCGCTCCACGGTGTTCGAGAGGGTGAGACGGGCCGCCTCCTCCACCTCGGAGCCCGGGATCGGCAGGCCCCAACCGCTCCACGGCAGGTAGTCCCAGGCGGTCACGGCTTCAACCGCGGAGCCGTCCAGCCGAGCGAGTTCCACTGCCCAGCGCAGTGCCGTGGTCGAGGACGGCGAGCCGTCGACGCCGACGACGATGGTGCGGGCACCTCGGCGTGCGGATTCCATGACGAACCTCCTGGTCGCTGTGCGGTTGGCGGGATCAGGGCTGTTCAACTGTCCGCCCTGTCACGACGTGACGCTCTTCCGCAGCCGATCTCCCCATCTCCGCGGTGAAGGCCGCTCGGGTCGGCGACTGGACGGGGCGGGACACCGGGCCTCTGCTCGGTGTTCGTTCGGCGGCGGGTTCAGCGGCGGTTGCCGAGGGCGAAGAGCAGGATGACGAAGCCGGCGAACAGGTGGGTGCCGAGGACGTAGATCCCGGCCCGGACCGGCCCTCCCGGGCCCGGGCATTCGGAGAGACCATGAGGGTGTCCGAGAACGCGCCGCGCCCGCCTCCCCCGTCACCGGTCGGGGAGGGGCTGCCGTCCGGGTGCGGCGCTCCGGAGGTGATCGCCGTGGTTGGTGCCGATCCGTCGGCCGTCCGGGTGGAGGCCCGGCCGGACCTTGCGCTCTCGCGCCGACTCCGGCCGGTCACGTGGCCGGCCGACCGGGTGGTGCGGTGACCCGGACGGTCAGCCGTCCTGCCGGTCTGACCGCGGAGCAGGCGGCCCGGTCGCTGGTGCTGCACGGGCCGAACGTGGTCGGGGCGGCGCCGCGACCGCCACTGTGGTCGAGGATCGCTGCACAGTTGCGCGACCCGCTGATCATGGTGCTGCTCGCCGCGGTCGTGCTGACGGTGGCGACCGGTGACCACGCCGATGCCATCGTCATCGGCCTCGTCGTCGTGGTGAACACCGCCGTGGGCGTCACCCAGGAGGTCCGGGCGGACAACGCGGTGGCAGCGCTCTCGGCGCTGTCCGCGCCTGCGGCGCGGGTGCTGCGTGACGGCCAGGAGCGCGAGGTGGCGGCCGCCGCCGTGGTGCCGGGGGATGTCCTGCTGCTCGGCGAGGGGGACATCGTTCCCGCGGACACCGAGCTGTTCGAGGCGTCCGCGCTGCTGGTGGACGAGGCGATGCTGACCGGCGAGTCCGTCCCCGTGGAGAAGGACGTGGCCGGTGCCGCCGGACTCAGCGCCGGCACGGTGGTGGTGCGCGGCCGGGCGGTCGCGACCGTCACCGCCACCGGCGCGGACAGCGCCCTCGGCCGGATCGCCGCCGCGCTTCACCCGCGCCCTCGGGCCACACCGCTGCAGCAGCGGCTCGCCGGGCTCGGCCGGGTGCTGGCCCTGGTCACCGTCGCCCTGTGCCTGGTCGTCTTCGTCCTCGGGCTGGCCCGGGGCCTGGCGCCCGAGGCGATGGCGGTCACCGCGATCAGCCTGGCGGTGGCGGCCGTGCCGGAGTCGCTGCCCGCCGTGGTGACGCTCGCGCTCGCGATCGGCGCCCGTCGGATGGCCGCCCGTCATGCCGTGGTCCGCCGGCTCCCGGCCGTCGAGACCCTCGGTTCGGTGACCGTGCTCGCGACCGACAAGACCGGCACGCTCACCGAGGGGCGGATGGTGGTCGAGCGGCTCTGGGCACCCGGCTGGGAGGCCACCGTGACCGGCACCGGCTACCGGCCGCAGGGCGAGATCCGGGTGGACCCACCGGACGGTTTCGGCCAGGCCCGGGCGCTGCTGCGGGCGGCGGCACTGTGCAACGACGCCGGGCTGCGGCCGCCCAAGCCGGGTGAGAACGGGCAGTGGACGGCTCTCGGGGACCCGACCGAGGCCGCTCTGCTGGTGGCCGCCGCCAAGGCGGGCCTCGACCCGGCCGAGCTCGCCGAGCGGTTCCCACGGGTGGACGAGCTGCCGTTCGACAGTCTCCGCAAGCGGATGACCACTGTGCACCGGACATCCGACGGGCGCCTGGAGGCCTGCCTGAAGGGCGCTCCCGAGGCCGTTCTCGACCCGGCCGTACTCGACGAGGACGCGAGCACCCTGGCACGGGCGTCGGCGCGGGCGGCGCAGTTCGCCGCTGACGGCTACCGGGTCCTCGCGGTGGCCGGCGGACCCCGGAGCGCCCAGGCCGGGCCCGTCGAGTCCGGCCTGCGGCTGCTCGGCCTGGCGGCGCTCAGTGACCCGCCCAAGCCCGAAGCCACCGCCACCCTGGCCGCCTGCCGCCGGGCCGGGATCACCCCGGTCCTGATCACAGGTGACCACCCGGCCACGGCCCGCGCGATCGCCGAGCGGGTCGGCCTGCTGGAACGCGGCGCGGGCACGGTGGCCACCGGCCGGGACCTGGCCGAGCGAACCGTCCCGGATCTCACCGCCGTGCGCGTCTTCGCCCGCACGGACCCCCAGCAGAAGCTCGACATCGTCGAGGCCTGGCGTGCGGCCGGCGCGGTCACCGCGATGACCGGCGACGGCGTCAACGACGGCCCCGCCCTCCAGCAGGCGGACATCGGCGTGGCGATGGGTCGGCGCGGGACCGAGGTGGCCCGCCAGGCCGCCGACCTCGTCCTGGCCGACGACGAACTCGCCACCCTCGTCGCGGCCGTGGAGGAGGGCCGCCGGGTCTACGACAACATCCGCCGCTTCCTCCTGTACGCCATGTCCGGCGGTGCGGCGGAGATCCTGGTCATGCTCCTGGGTCCGCTGTTCGGTCTCGCGCTGCCGTTGCGCGCCGGCCAGATCCTGTGGATCAACCTGCTCACCCACGGCCTGACCGGTGTCGCGGTCGGCGCGGAACCGGTCTCCGTCCGGGCGATGCGGCGGCCGCCCAGGGCCCCGCACGAGCACGTGCTCGGCGCCGGCCTCTGGCAGGGCGTCCTCGCGCTGGGCGCGATGGTCACCGCCGTGAGCCTGGCAGCCGCCCGCTGGGCCGAGGCTTCCGGGCGGCCCTGGCAGAGCGTGCTGTTCCTCGCCCTGCTGGCGGCCCAGCTCGGCGTGGTGCTCGGGCTGCGTGAGCGGTTGTTCACCCGGGCGAATCCGTTCCTCCCGGCGGCCGTACTGACGTCGGCGGGGCTGGCGGCGGGCGCGTTGTATCTGCCGCTGCTCCAGGACGTCCTGAAGACCGTACCGCTGTCCTGGACGGACGTCGGGCTGGCGGGGGCAGCCGGGCTGGCGGCCTTCGGGGCGGCACGGCTGGGTGCGCGCGGGCTGATCCTCCCGTCACAGCGGCCGGGCTGAGCAGGGCCCCGGCCCGGTTCCGGTACGTGGAGGGTCCGCCTCACGGCATGCGGCGGCCGTGCTCGGCGGCGACCCGGCGGGCATGGGTGACGATCTCGTCGGCCGCGTGCTCGCTGACCCCGAGGGCGCGGGTGAGCCGGTGGGCACTCCAGCCGTGCCGGGCCAGGAGGACGGCGAGCGGATGGTGCCCGGACGCCTCGGCGACGGGAGGCACTGGCGCGGGCACGACGGCGACCGGCGCCACGTGTTCCGCCGTACGGCGGCGCACCAGGGCTCTGCGTATCTCGTCCGCGCCCCAGACGACGAACGGGAACGGGGCCACGACGGCCAGTTGGGCCGGGGTGAGCGCTGCCGTCCCGAAGATGTGGTGCAGGGGCGGCAGGTAGACGATGGCGGCGGCGAAGGCGAGGGAGAAGCCGATGCCGCCGAGCAGCCGCGGGTTGCTGAGGACGCCGATGGAGCGCAGTGAGGCATGCTCGGTGCGGGCGGCGAAGGCGGTGCCGATCTGGCAGGTGACGATGCCGAGCCAGGTCACCGTGGTGGCCTGCTGGTAGGTCAGGTGCAACGCGGTGCCGGGGCCGGTCGGGTCACCGGGGTGCCAGCCTCCCAGCGTCAGGGTGAGCAGGAACCCGAACATCACCAGGCCGGCCGAGATCAGTCCGAGGAAGCCCCAGGCCCTGGCCAGCATCGAGGGCTGGATCACCCGCTGGCCGCGCGGTCGCGGGGGGCGGTTCATCAGCCCGGGCTCGGCGCGTTCGCGGCCGAGGGCGAGGGCCGGGAGGGTGTCGGTGCCGAGGTCGATGGCCAGGATCTGCATCACCGTGAGCGGCAACGGGATGGCACCGCCGGCGAGCGCGAACACAAGGAAGGGGACGACCTCGGGGACGGCGTGGGTGAAGATGTAGACGATGAACTTGCGGATGTTGTCGTACGTCCGCCGCCCGGCCTCGACGGCCGCCACGATGGTGGCGAAGTTGTCGTCCGTCAGCACCATCGTCGCCGACTCGCGGGCCACGTCCGTGCCGGAGCGGCCCATGGCGACGCCGATGTCGGCGCGCCGCAGGGCGGGGGCGTCGTTGACGCCGTCTCCGGTCATGGCCACGGTGTGGCCTTCGGCGCGCAGCGCGTCCGCGATCCGGAGCTTGGCCTCGGGCGAGGTGCGGGCGAAGATCACCTCCTCGCCCCGGGCGAGCAGTGTGTCCAGTTCCGGCTCGCTCATTGCCGCCAGCTCCGTGCCGGTGACGATGCGGGAACCGCGGTGGCCGATGCCGACCTGCGCGGCGATGGCAGCCGCGGTAAGACCGTTGTCACCGGTGACGACGTGCACGGTGATGCCGGCCCGGTGGGCGAGCGTGATCGCGTCGGCGACCTCGGGCCGGGCCGGGTCGGCCATGGCGATCAGGCCGACCAGGCACAGGTCACGCTCGGCCTCCTCACGGCGGGCGGGCGGCGGTGCGCCGGCCGGCAGCCGACGCACGGCCACGGCGAGCACTCGCAGGCCCCGGGCGGCCAGGACACCGACGGCGTGGGCCACCTCGGTCCGGTCGTCCGGTGTGAGGGCCCGCCCCGCGCCGTGGTCGAGGAAGTACGCGGCGTGGAGGAGCACCTCCTCCGGCGCGCCCTTGGTGCGCAGGACGACCGTGCCGTCCTCGGCGTCGGCGGTGGTCATCAGCTTGATGCGGGGGTCGAAGCGGTACATGGCCCGACGGTCGCGATCACGCCGCTCGGGCGGACACGGCACGCCGAGCCGGTCGGCCAGGTCGAGCAACGCGAGCTCGGTCGGGTCGCCGTGGCCCGAGTCCGGATGAGCCGTCGTGCAGGCGGCCGCCGCCTCGGCGACCAGCCGCACCTGCGGCGGGACGTCCGGCAGGGCGTCGACTGCGCTCTCGCCGCCCGGCGTCCAGACGGCCGTCACCAGCATCCGGTTCTCGGTCAGCGTGCCCGTCTTGTCGGTGCACACGACCGTCGTGGAACCCAGCGTCTCGACGGCGGACAGTCGCTTGACCACCGCGCCGCGCCGGGCCAGGTCGCGCACTCCGGAGGCCAACGCGAGGGTGATGGTCGGCAGCAGGCCCTCCGGAACATTCGCCACCAGCAGGCCGATCGCGAAGCTCACCGCGGCGGCGAGTGAGAGGCCCGCGGCGAGACCGATCGGCAGGAAGGCCAGCCCGACACCGACCGCGACCACCGCGATCAGCCGGGCGGCCCGCTTGACCTGGTGCTCCAGCGGGCTCTCCTCACGGTGGGTGCGCTGGCTGAGCGCCGCGATCCGGCCGAGCTCGGTGTGCATGCCGGTGGCGGTGACCACCGCCCGGGCCTGGCCACCCGTGCACGTCGTCCCGGAGAACAGCAGGTCGCGGGCGTCCAGCAGCGAGCCCTCGACATCCGCCAGTTCCGCCGAGCGGAACACCGGCACCGACTCACCGGTCAGCGCCGACAGGTCGACCTCGACGCCTCCCGCGAGCAGCCGGGCGTCGGCGGAGATCCGCTCGCCCTCCTCGACCACCAGTACATCCCCCGGGACCAGCGAGCGGGCGGCCACGTCCCGCCGGGCGCCGTCGCGCACCACGGTCGTCTGCTCCGGCAGGAACGCGGCCAGAGCCTCCACCGCCCGCTCGGCCTGCTGCTCCTGGGCGAAGGCGAGCGCGGCGTTGAGCAGGATCACCGCGACGATCGCCACCGCCAGCGCCGGGGCCCCACTGACCGCCGCGAGCGCGGCCGCGAGGGCCAGCAACAGGGCGAGCGGGTGGGTGAACTGCTGCGCGAGCTCGCGGGGCCAGCGCCGCCCGCCGCGCCGGGCAAGGGTGTTGGGGCCGTACACGGCCTGGCGCCGGAGCACCTCGCGCTCCGCCAGACCCGCCGGTGACGTGCGCAGATCCCGGAACAGCAGTGCGATCGGCTCGCGCGGGTCGGGGGCGTCCGAGCGGTCGGACGACCGGAGCTCGGCGGTCGGTGCCATGTTCCCTCCCCGGTGGTCGTGGGGCGGCCCGGTGACCCCGGGCCCTGTACGAACCGTAGGCAGCGGTCCGGGCCCCGCGGCAGGGCCGACCGGCCCCGGGAACGGGGCGAGCGGCCCTGGCCCGGGTGCCGACGACGGCTCACGCTGAAGGTGTCGGCCTCGCCACGCGAACCGACGGCGCAGGCACACGCAGGAGGAGCGCCATGAAGAAGCAGAGGGTCCTGGTGGCCTACGGCAGCAAGCACGGCGCCACGGCCGGCATCGCCCAGGAGATCGGCCGGACCTTGGACCAGGACGGGTTCGACGCCGTCGTCGTCCCCGCCGCAGAGGTACAGGACGTGTCGGACTTCGACGCCGTCGTTCTCGGCAGCTCGCTCTACGAGGGCCACTGGCACCGCGCTGCCTCGCGCCGCCACCCACAGGCACACCGGCACCGCTGCCACCAGCAGGACGAGGGCAGCTGCGGCCCAGGCGTTCATGACGCCCTCGCCGCACCGTCGGTGACGACGCGCTCCACGGGGCCCGGCGTTGTGCCGAGCGCGTGTACCAGCACCTCGTCCGGCTCGCCGATCTCCAGGACGCACGTGTCTTCTCGCACCGTACCGCCCACAGCTGCCCCTCTCGTCCCCAGCCGACTGGTCTTGAGTCATCGTCATTCTTCGGAGCCGCACCAGCCGACAGCCGCCCGGCCGACCGGCACGAGACCTGCCACCCGCACGGAGCAGTGGCGCCGTGCGGGTGGCAGGTCGACCAGCCTCGCGGTCAGTCAGTCCGGTGGTTCGTGCGGGCGGGGCTCGTGGGGCAGCGACGGCTCGGGGTGGTTCCCAGGCTCGGGTTCGGATCCACCGGGGCGGCCCGGCAGGGGCGGGTCGGCGGGAGGCTCGGGTGCCCCGGGAGGCTTGGGCGGATCAGGCGGCACCGGCGGCCGGCCCGGGTCCGGCGGTGCGGGCGGAGCCGGCGGAGCGGGCGTGGGGGTGATGTCCGGGTCAGGCGGGACGGGGACGGAAGCCATCCTGCTCCTCCTTGGTCAGTGGCCGAGGGCGTCGAAGAACTGCGGCTGCCCGCCGGACTGCTTCCGCCGCGGCGGCGATCCCTTGGGAGGCTTGCTGCTGGATGCTGCGGGGGTGGGCCCGGTCGTCGAAGCGCCCGTGTGCGCCGAAGTCCTGCCAGGAGTCCACCGGTTCGAAGAGGTTGCCCGGACCGTCGATGCGCCGGCGCTCGCCGGTCTGCTGCGAGTCGAAGCCGGTCCGGGCCAGGTAGCGGTCCAGCAGCCCGGGGGCGATCGCGTTCGCCACCAGGGTGGCCACCGTGCTGGCGCCGACCCAGTACTCGCGCCGCCGGGGATGGTCGGCGGCGAACACGACGGCGCGGGCGGCGACTTCGAGCTCGGGTCCGGCGACACCCTCCTGCTGTACACCGACGGCCTCATCGAGCGGCGGGACTGCTCCGTGGAGGACTCGCTCGCCAACCTCCTCAGCCTTACGCAGAGCAACCGCGCTTCCGACGGCCCGGACGACCTGGAACACAGGCTCGACCACCTGCTGCGGTACACCGACGCGGACACCGACGACGACACCTGCCTCATCGGCGTGCGGGTCGGCTGACCCGCCACACCGTGGCCCAGCCGCCGCGCCACACCGAGGCAGTCCGGTCACGCTCGACCTCCGTGTACCGGGCGATCGAGCAGCCGAGTCGTCGTGGACCAGGGCGGGACCGGGTGTGCGCGTCTTTGGGCTCGGCTGATGGTCCTCTGGTGTTCCGGCGCGGCGTCGGTAACATGAGGAATCCTCACATTACCGCCAGGAGGCTGCCATGCCGGATCGCTTCGACCTGCCGGCGGGGTTCCGCTGGGGTGCCGCCACCGCCGCCTACCAGATCGAGGGGGCGGTGGACGAGGACGGCCGCGGCCCGTCCGTCTGGGACACCTTCACCGCCCGCCCCGGCGCCGTCCGCGACGGGCACACCGGTGCGGTGGCCTGCGACCACTACCACCGGTACCCCGAGGACATCGCCCTGATGAGGGGCCTCGGGCTGGACGGCTACCGCTTCTCCATCGCCTGGCCCCGCGTCCTGCCCACCGGCGCCGGCAAGGTCAATGAGGCCGGACTCGCCTTCTACGACCGCCTGGTCGACGCCCTGCTCGAGGCCGGCATCGCCCCGCTGCCCACCCTCTTCCACTGGGACCTGCCCCAGGCGCTCGAGGACACCGGCGGCTGGCTCAACCGCGACACCGCCTACCGCTTCGCCGAGTATGCGGCCGTCGTCACCGACCGCCTGGGCGACCGCGTTCCCACCTGGATCACGCTCAACGAGCCCTTTGTCCACACGGTCTTCGGCTACGCGCTGGGCACCCACGCCCCCGGCCGCACCCTGATGTTCGAGGCGCTCCCGGCCGCTCACCACCAGCTCCTCGCCCACGGCCTGGCCGCGTCCCTGCTCCACGATCGCGGCCTGGAGGTGATGCTCTCCAACAACCTCACCCCGGTGGAGACGGCCTCCGACTCCGCCGAAGACGCGGCCGCCGCCAAGGCCTACGACGCCCTGCACAACCGCCTGTTCACCGACCCCGTCCTCCTCGGCCACTACCCTGACCTCTCCGCCCTCGGCGTGCCCGAGGACATCTTCGGCGCCGTCCGCCCCGGCGACCTGGACCTCGTCCACGCCCCCGGTCTCGACGGCCTCGGCCTCAACTTCTACAACCCCACCCGCGTCGCCGCCCCCACCGAACCCGGGCTGCCCTTCAACCTCGTCGACATTCCCGACGCTCCCCACACCGCCTTCGGCTGGCCCGTCGTCCCCGTCGCCCTCACCCGACTCCTCCTCGGCCTCCGCGATACCTACGGCAAGGCCCTCCCGCCCGTCACCATCACCGAGAACGGCTGCTCCGTCACCGAGGAGACCGTCCCCGACCAGCCCCGCATCGACTTCATGTCCGCCCACCTCGACGCCCTCGCCCAGGCCGCCGCCGAAGGAGTCGACGTCCGCGGCTACTACACCTGGTCCCTCCTCGACAACTTCGAATGGGCGGAGGGGCTGTTCCGTCAGAGGTTCGGTCTGGTCCACGTCGACTTCGCGACGCAGCGGCGCACGCCGAAGGCCTCGTACGCCTGGTACCGAGACCTGATCGCTGCCCACCGGGCGCGGAGTGCAATGTAGAGCTCGGTAACTTCTTTGCGATATCGGCGAGTTGGGAAAGCTCGTGACTGGTGGTTACGGTCCTCCTGTCATGACAGCCTGTTCGACGGGCCGAAGCCCGCCTCATGCGGGCACCTGCTCCAGCGCGACTCCGGGTGCTCGCACTCCTTGAAGAAGCTGCCCATGCCGCGGGTGAGGCCTGTGGTCGCCATGTGGTCGGAACCCCCGGGGGGCCGTTCGTCGCCTACTCGGCGCGGTTCCTGATCGAGGCGCGGAAGCCGGGAGCTCCGGCGTAAAGGGCGCAGTAGCGTTACGTCGATATGACAAGTACGCTGCGTGTCGCTGGTTGAACACCATGCGGGCCTGGCCGCCGCTCCGTGGGGGGAGTCACGTCCAGGCCCGGCCGCCGGCCAGGTCCCGGTTGGGCTCGTGGGGGAGCTTCAGCCGGGCCCGCCGGTGGGTGAGGGTGTTATGCCCGGTCGAACAGTGGTTCAGTCATGACATACAGTCAGTATTTCGGCGGCGCCTGGGGTGTTGTCGCTCCGCCCGCGGGGGCGGGGTCGGCCGCGGGCCTCAGCGCTGCGCTGCCGGGCCGGAGTTGGCGGCGTCCCGGTCGGCCGGTTCGGCCTGCTCCGTCGCTTTGGTCCGGTCCGAAGGTTCGGTCGGCGCCGAGGTCGTGAGCGTTCGCTGGGTGAGCGCGAGGGTCGGCCTCAGCACCAGCACGGCGGCGCAGGCCGCGGTGACCGCCGCCATCACGATCAGCAGCGTCCGGTAGTCGAACCGGTCGATGAGGACCGTGCCGGCGGCGAGCGACAGTGACTGCGGGACCAGCACCAGCATCGTGCACGTGGCGTTGACACGGCCCTGGAGCCGGGACGGCGTGTGGAGCTGCGCCGCGGACGACAGCACCACCATGGTCCAGGTGAGCGCGACCCCGTCCGCGACCCCGTCCGCGACCTCGCCCGCGACCTCGCCCGCGACGACGAACGCCAGGTGCGGCACGCAGTAGGCGAGCGCCGCCAGCGTGAACGCGAAGATCCCGAGGCCGGCGGTGCGCGCCATGCCGACCCGCCGGATCAGTGCGGAGACCGTGAGGCCGCCGATCACCGCGCCGACGCCCTGGACGGCGTTGAGCGTGCCGAGCGCCGAGGGCGGCCGGCCCAGCCCCTCGTCCACGACCGCGAACATGACGGTGTGGCTCAGGCCGATGACGCAGAACGCGCAGGCCGCGGCGTAGCCGATCTGGGCCAGCACCGGTGTGGCGCTGATGTGCCGGATGCCCGCGAGGGCGCTGCGGAGGAAGGGCTCGTGGGACGGCTCCGGTCCGACCGACTCCTCGAGGAGACAACACGTGGACTGGGAACGCCTGAGCGAGCGCCCCGGGCTGGATCCCTACCTCCAGGAGCCGGCGCTCTTCCTGGACGCCCACTTCGCCCGCACCTTCGGGCTGCTCTGGCCCGAGAACGACCCCGTCGTCCCCCGGGGCGCGGGCGGGCCGCCGGGCACGGCACTGGCCGGGTACGTCGCCGCGGGCCTCACCGCCCTGCTGGGCTGGAAGGTCGAGCACGCCACCGGTGCCCGCCTGCCATACGGCCACGTCCTGGTGATCCAGTCCGCCGGATCGAGCCGCTGGACGCTCCGGTCCCCGGGTGGCCCCGCCGCCGAAGTCCCCACCCTGGGCGGCGAGGCCCTGTACCTCCCGCCCGGCTACCGGGCCGGCGCCGTTCACAGTGACGACGCGAGGCACGTCATCCTCGTGGTCACCGATCCCGGGGAGGAGTCGCCGGCGCCCCCTCCTGCCGCGCCGGCGGCCTGAGCCCCGCAGGACCGAGTGCCGCGCGGTAGCGTTACGTGGATATGGCATGTACGCTGCGTGTCGCTGGTTGAACACCATGCGGGCCTGGCCGCCACTCCGTGGGGGGAGTCACGTCCAGGCCCGGTCGCCGGCCAAGGGCCCGGTTGCGCTTCGTGGGGGAGCTTCAGCCGGGCCCATCGGTGGGCTATCGATGGTATGCCCAGCCCGATGGTGTTTCAGTCATGACAAGCGGTCAGGGTCGGCCCGTCTTCGAATGTTTGAGCGCGGGGCCCGGTCGGCTGGTTCACGGAAGCCCGCCTCCGCGAGTACCCGGTTTCGGCCATGGCGTTCGGCGGGTGGCCTGGGAGGCTGTCTTGTGGCCGGCGGGCGGTGGCCGCTTCCATGGCCGGATGGGCCGACCTGATCTCGTTCTCCTGACCGATCACAGCTCGACCGAAGGCAGTCGGGAGGTGCTTGCCGCCGCCGCACGGGCGTTGACCGGGCGGGAGCCCGTGCACGTGGACGCCCGGCCGTTCATGGACGGTGGCGGCGGTCGGATCGAGGCCGACGGCGCGGACGGGTTCCGGCTGGTGACGGACGGTCGGGCGGTGGCCGCCGACGCGGTGGTCGTGTACGAGATCCCGCCGCACCGGCGCCGAGCGTTCGAGGACTGCCAGCGGCTGCTGCGCGGCCACGGTGCCCGCTCGCTCGGCACCGACGCCGAGGCGTGGCGGGCCGCCACCGAGAAGGACTCCACCGTCGCGAGCTTCGTCCGGGACGGCGTCCCGCACATGCCCAGCGTCGCGTTCTCCCGGCCGAGCCCGGAGGCCGCCGCCGAGGCCTTCGAGGAACTCGGCGGCGACGTCTGGGCCCGGCCCTGCGTCGGGATGGGCGGCGACGACGTCTTCCATGTCACCACCCATGCCCAACTCGCCGCCGCCGCACGGTACTACGCGCAGACGGGGGCGGAGTGGCTGATCGCCCGCGACGCCCGCAACTTCCTGCCGGACGGCCGGCGCCACCAGTTCCGGGTGGTGGTGCTGCACGGCCGCGTGGTCCGCGCGGTCGAGCACGTGCAGGCGGACCCGGACGCCCCGTGCAACGAGTGCCGTGGCGCCGTGTCCACCCTGCTGGACGACGGTGAACTGCCGGACAAGCTGGCCGAGTTGGCCATCAGCGCGACCGCTTCCCTGGGTCTCGACCTGGCGGGCGTGGACCTCGCCGCCGAGAGCGGCGGCGTGGTCTTCGAGGTCAACGTCCACCCCGCCTTCGGCCGGCGCGCCCTGGAGCAGGTGGCGCTGCCCTACGTCGCCGCGCACCTCGGCGAGTAGCGCCCGCCGCCGGGAGCGGCCCGGCACGGAGCCGGTTCAGCTCCGCAGGACGGCGCCCAGCACCGACGGGCGGAACAGCAGCGACGGCGGCTCCACCAGGGACATCACCTCGTGGAAGGCCGCGGTGACCACCGGGTCGCGGGTGGCGCCGGCCAGCACCTTGTCCAGGAAGCGGTGCTGGAGCTTCAGCAGGGCGCCGGAGGGCGCGCCCGTGGTGGTGGCGAAGCGGGCGTCCTCGGCACAGGACATCACCCACGGGTTCTTGGACACCGCCGCGATGGCGCGCCGCGCGTCCCGGGCCGCGGCGTGGCCGATGCCGCCCTGCCGTAGCGCGGTGCGGCGCAGCGCCTGGGCGCAGAACAGGGCGACGGTGACGCCCTGGCCGTACACCGGGTTGAAGGTGCTCGCGGCGTCGCCCACCACCACCAGGCCGTCCGGGCAGCTGCGGTCGTAGTGCCGCCGCACGCCCGGGCCGGGGACGAAGCCGCGCACCTCGCCCGCCGGTTCGGCGTCCCGCAGCGCTTCGCGGAGCAGCGGGTCGCGCAGCCCGGCCAGGTGCCGGGTGAACCCCTCCTCGCCGGGTTCGGGTTCGGCGCCGCGCATCCCGGCGAGGCTGACGATCCAGCGGTCGCCCTCGACCGGCAGCAGGACGCCCATCCGCGGCGCGTCCGGGGCCTTGGTCTGCAGGTAGACGGCCTGGCCGCCGAGGTCGACCCCGGCCGGGCGGTGGAAGAGCCGGGAGGTGTACGCGACGCCCGCGTCCACCCGCTCCTCGGGCGCCGGGCGGCAGCCCAGTTCGGTCAGCCACTTCGGCACCGAGGTCGAGCGGCCCGCCGCGTCCACCACCAACTCGGCCGGGAGGTCGCGGACTTCGCCGCGCTCCGGGCCCCGTTCGCGGATCTTCACCCCGGTCACCGTCCCGGCCGACCCGA
This sequence comes from Kitasatospora sp. NPDC033851, assembly GCF_055576085.1. Lineage (NCBI taxonomy): Bacteria > Bacillati > Actinomycetota > Actinomycetes > Kitasatosporales > Streptomycetaceae > Kitasatospora > Kitasatospora sp. NPDC033851. Next base: position 149,077 of record NZ_JBVIRL010000014.1, read on the forward strand.
GCAGGCCGACCACGTCGGTGCCCTCCAGGAGCTCGATCGAGGACTCGGTGCGGACCCGGTCCAGGACGAGCTGGTCCAGCACCGGCCGGGTGCAGGAGAGGAAGGCCATCCGCGCCGGGTACTCGGCCATCCACCCGGCGGAGCTGAGCCACTTGACCTCCGAGGTGGTCACCCGGATCGCGCCCGCGGCCATCAGCTCCTGCTTGATCCCGGGCATCATCTCCTCCAGCGCCCGGTGCCCGGCCTCCAGTATCAGGTGCGCGTGCCGGCCCTGCGGCACCCCGGCCCGGAACGCCGCCTCCGCCGGGTAGTGGTCCCGCTCCACCACGACGATCCGCTCGGCCTGGCCGCGCAGCGCCCAGGCTGCCGCCAGCCCGGCCAGCCCGCCGCCTACCACCACCGCCGTGCCCCGCCCGGGGGCCCTCTCCGAAGAACTCATGGCACGTAGCGTAGTGGTGCGTGCCGACCTCCGTAACCGCTTCACCTGGACGAACATCCTCGTAGCGGGCGCCTGTTGACACTCCCTGACACCCCCCGGGTCGCGGGCGCTAAGGAAGCGTCAAGAACGGTGCCCGGCGGTGTCAAGGAGGCGTCAGGGAGCGCTCTACCCGGGGTGGTGTGGCACTAGCGTCGCGCGGCGGAAGAGAGATCAGTAGCGAGAAGCGGCAGACAGAAACGGTTCTGCGTTCGGGTTCGCCGGTTATGTCCGGGGCACCGGCGGGCCGTGCCACGGGGGAAAGGGACGTGTGGTCATGACGACCTCCACAGAGCACAGGGACGGGGCGGCGGCCACCTCGAAGGAGGAAAGCCCGCCCGAGACGGCGGAACCCGTCCCGCCGGGCGCCCTCGCCCGCCTCGTCCGGGGCGCCCGTACCGTCGGCAGCCGGGCCCACTGGACCACCCCGCGCCTGGTGCGCGGCCTCACCGCGCTGAGCCTGGCCGCCCTGCTCGGCCTCGGGGTGACCGCCACCGTGGTGCTCGCCGGGGCCCGCGACGGGACCGACACCATCGGCCACCGGGCCGCCCCGCAGGCCACCCGCGCCGCCGACCTGTACTTCGCGCTGAGCGACATGGACGCCCAGGCCGCCAACCTGCTGCTGGTCGGCGCCGACCCCGAGTACACGACGCTGCGCACACAGACCCTGGACACCTACGAGCAGCGCCGCGCCCAGGCCGACGACGACCTCCAGCAGGCCGCCCAGGCGGCGACCGACGACCAGGCCGGGCAGCGCGCCGTCCAGCTGGTGCTCGGCCGGCTCGGCAGCTACGAGGCCCTGGTGGCCCGGGCGCAGCTGCTGGAGGAGCAGGCCGGGTCGCCGGCCGGTCAGCCCTCGCCGGCCGCGCTGGAGACCTACCGGCAGGCCACCGACCTGCTGCGCGGGCAGCTGCTGCCCGCCGCCGACCAGGTCACCGTCGCCAACGACGCCGCCGTCGAGCGCGTCTACCAGCAGCAGCGCGACGCGCTGGGCAGCGGCTGGTGGTGGCTGCTCGCCGTCGGCCTGCTTGCCCTCGTCGTGCTGCTCGGGCTCCAGCGCGCCCTCGCCGTGCGCTACCGCCGGGTGGTCAATCCGGCGCTGGCCGCCGTCACGCTGCTGACCGGCGCGGTGCTGGTGATCGGGCTGAACCTGGCGGGCCGGGCCGAGGACCACCTGGTGACCGCCAAGAGCAACGCCTACGACTCGGTGATCGCGCTCAGCCGGGCCCGCGCCGTCGCGTACGACATGAACGCCGACGAGAGCCGCTACCTGATCGACCCGACCCGTGCCGTCGCGTACGAGCAGGTCTTCCTCGAGCAGACCCAGGCGATCGCCCGGATCGAGGGCGCCACCCTGGCGGACTACAACGCCCGGCTGGCGGACGCGGCCGAGCGCCACCGCGCCGACCGCGCGGTGGTCCCCTTCGGCGGCTACCTCGGCAGCGAACTGCGCAACGTCACCTTCGCGGGGGAGCAGGACGCCGCCGAGCGCGTGCTGGACACCTTCCGGCAGTACCAGGCGACCGACCGCAGGATCCGCGACCTGCGCACCGCCGGGAAGCTCAAGGAGGCGGTCACGCTCAACACCGGCCTCTCGAAGGGGCAGTCCAACTACGACTTCGAGCAGCTGGGCAACGCGATCGGGGACACCATCGCGATCAACGCCGCCGCGATGGACCGGGCGGTCGCCGAGACCGACGGCGACCTGGACGGCACCACCGCGGCCCTCGCGGCGGGTGTGCTGGCGGTGGCGCTGGGCCTGACCGCGATCGGGGTGCGGCCCCGGCTGCGCGAGTACCGGTAGCCGGAGGCGCGGTCGGCTTCAGCGGAGCCGCTGGTCCTCGGTCTCAGCGGAGCCGCCGGTACTCGGCGTCCGGGTCGAGTTGGCGCCGGTACTCGACGTGCAGCCGGACGGTGCCGTCCGGTCCGGCCAGCCCGGCGAGCGGGCCCCGGCCGGCCGGCAGCGGGCGCGGCCGCGGCCACTGCTGGGCGAGGACGGCGAGCGCGGTGCCGTCGGCGCCGCGCACCACCCAGGTGGCGCGGCCGCCGCCGATCAGTGGCAGCCGGGGCCGGGGGAGCCCGAGGGCGGTGAGGGCCGCCGGGACGTCGAGGCCGTCGGGGAGGGCGGCCGTCGCGGTGTGCGGGGCGTCCACGTCGTCGCCGGCGGCGACGCTGTCCCGGGTGAGGAGGATGCGCATGACGCGAGGTTAGCTCGCGGCGGAGCTCACCCGGGTGCCGGATTGACAAGCCACCTTGCCGTACCGGCAAATGGCAGGCATGGTCGACGAAGACTTCGAGAGCGTCCTCACCACGGTGGGTCCCCGGTTGCGGGCCCTGCGCCGGGAGCGGGGCACCACGCTCGCCAAACTGGCCGCGGCGACGGGCATCTCACTCAGCACCCTGTCCCGGCTGGAGTCCGGGCAGCGCAAGCCGACCCTGGAGCTGCTGCTGCCGCTGGCCCGGGAGTACCGGGTGCCGCTGGACGAACTGGTCGGCGCACCGGCCACCGGCGACCCGCGGATCCATCCGCGCCCGGTGACCAGGAACGGCCAGACGATCATCCCGCTCACCCGTCACCTGGGCGGGATGCACGCGTTCAAGCACATCGTGCCGCCGGGCCGGAACACCGAGCCGGAGCCGGAGTTGAAGGTCCACGAGGGCTACGAGTGGCTGTACGTGCTGTCCGGCCGGCTGCGGCTGGTGCTCGGATCGCGCGACCTGGTGCTGACGGCCGGTGAGGCCGCCGAGTTCGACACCCGCACCCCGCACGCGTTCGGCAACGCGGGCCCGCAGCCGGTGGAGTTCCTGAGCCTGTTCGGCCCGCAGGGCGAGCGGATGCACGTCAGGGCGCGCCCGGGAACCTCTGTTCGGTAGGTTCGTTCCTGACAGGGGGTCTCCGTTGGGGCTCCCGTCAGGCCGTCGGGAGGGGCCGAGAACATGAGTGTGCAGCAGAGCGCGGAGTCCGGCGAGAGCGGCGGAGCCGGGGAGCGCGACGAGGCCGAGGACGGCCGGGCGGCCGGGGGCGGGGGCGTGCGCGCGAGCGCGGGGCCCGGTGCGGGGTCGGGCGCGGGGTCGGGCGCGGAGCCTGGTGCAGGGGAGGATCCGGACAAGGGAGCGAAGCGCCCGCGGAAGAAGCGCCCGTTCTGGCAGGAGCTGCCGATCCTGCTGGTGATCGCCCTGCTGCTCTCGCTCGGCATCAAGACCTTCTTCGTGCAGGCCTTCTCCATCCCGTCCGGGTCGATGGAGCAGACCCTGGCGATCGGTGACCGGGTGCTGGTGGACAAGCTCACCCCGTGGTTCGGCGCGGAGCCGGAGCGCGGGGAGGTGGTGGTCTTCCACGATCCGGGCGGCTGGCTGGAAAGCACGCCGACCACCTCCGGCGACTCCGTCATGGACTCCGCCCGGAAGGCGCTGAGCACCGTCGGCCTGATGCCCTCGGCGGACGAGAAGGACCTGATCAAGCGGGTGATCGGGGTCGGCGGGGACACCATCCAGTGCGAGGCGGGCGGCCCGGTGAAGGTGAACGGCTTCGCGCTGGACGAGCCGTACCTGTTCCCCGGTTCGACGCCCTGCGACGACGACCCGGTCGGCACCATCACCGTGCCCAAGGGCAAGCTCTGGGTGATGGGCGATCACCGCAACAACTCGCGGGACTCCCGCTGGCACCACAACGTGACCGGCGACGGCTTCGTGCCGGTGGGCAACGTGATCGGCCGGGCCTTCGTGGTGGCGTGGCCGCTGTCGAACTGGTCCACCCTGCCCGTGCCGGGCACCTTCGACAAGGTGCCGGCGGGGGCGGCCGGGGCGGCCGGCGCCCCGTTCGAGGCGCCGCCCGCGTCGGCGGCGCTCGCGCTGGCCGGGGTCGTGCCGGTGGCGCTGTGGCGGCGCCGGCGGCCGGTGCGCACGGGCCGCTGAGCTGATCCGCCCACCGGCTCGGCCCGATTCGGCTCGGCCCGTTGGGGATTGGGTCGACCGGCTTCGACGAACCCCTCCCGCCGTTCTCTACACGCCTGTAGAGTCCCGAGGTGTGCTGTGCTGCACCTCCGGCCGCGACGGCCGCCCCGCACCGGGCGGCCGCCGCGGCCGAGGCCGGGTCGGGAGGCGGAGCCGTGATGGAGAGTCAGTGCGGTCCCCGGGGAGCCGAAGAGCCGGCGGACCGGGAGAATCGGGTGGACCGGGTCGACCCGGCGGACCGCGACGTCCAGTGGGTCTACCAGCCGGTCGAGGTGGACCTCGGCGACGGCGTCTGGGCGCTCGGCCGGATCAGCGGCTGGTGGCAGGACACGGCCGGCGGGCGCTGGTGCCGGCTGCGGGTCGGTCGCAGCGGTCGGCCCGCGCGCTGGGAGAGGTTCGACCCGGCGCGGGTGCTGTTGTTACCGGTCGCGGGGCTCTGAACAGCCCGGCCGCAACTCCTTGGCGGAACCGTCGGGCGGCCCCTGTCGTCCCTGGGAGCGACCGCCGACATGCCACTTCAGCGACCGGGGACGACGTGACTTCGGAGATCTACTTCAGCAGCAACTACCGCGACCTGTGCGAGCAGCACGGCACCGGCGCGGGCTTCCAGTTCGAGTTCTCCTGCTACCGCTGCTCGGACACCTGGCGTTCGCCGTTCGAGGCGTTCCGGACCGGCCAGATGGCCGGGTGGATCGGCAAGGGCGTCAGCGCGGCCTGGAACCTCATCGGCGGCAACGCCAACACCATCAGCAACGCCGCCGACGGCCTGGCCGGTCAGACCTGGGGCGGCTCGCGGGACGCCGCCTTCCAACGGGCGATCGCCAACGCCCAGACGCACTTCAACCGGTGCGCCCGGTGCACCCACTACGTCTGCGGCCGCTGCTTCAACCCCGCCCAGGGCCTCTGCTTCAGCTGCGCCCCGGACACCGCGGCCGAGGCGACGGCGGCGCAGCACCGCGGCCTCAACGACGCGGTCAGCGACCGCGCGTACAAGGCGGGGCAGCAGTCGGGCGCCGCGTTCGACGTCGACGCGCCGCGCCAGCTGGTCTGCCCGCAGTGCCACACCGAGACGCACGGCACGCCGTTCTGCCCGGGGTGCGGCTTCCGGCTGGCGCAGGCCGTCCAGTGCGCGAGCTGCCACCAGGACGTTCCGGACGGTGCCGCCTTCTGCCCGTCCTGCGGGACGAGACGCTGACACGGAGTCGGCGCGGAGGGCGAGACGGCGGGGCGACCCCGGGACGGCGGTCCGGGGCCGCCCCGCCGTCGTGTGCGGGGGAGCGGCCGCGGGCCGCCGCTCAGCCGTACGAGACGTTGGCGCAGGGGTCGTCGTCCGCCGAGCGGGCGGTGCCGCTGACGCTGGTGGGCAGCGGGGCCGGGGTGGTGGCGCCGGGGGCCGAGGTGGCGGCGGTCGCCGGGTTGGCGGCCGCGAAGTCGTGGCCGAGGACGACGTTGACGCCCCGGCCGCCGGGCTGGACGGTCGCGCCCGGGAACAGCTTGGCGACCGCCTCGGCGGAGCCGCGCTCGCCCGCGCCGTATTCGACGACCGTGGTGCTGCGGGCCTTCCCGGTCGCGTTGCCGACGGTGGTGACGGTGTATCCGGCGCCCTTGACGGCCTCCGCGGCCTTGCCGCCGAGCCCGGCTTGGCCGGTGCTGTTGAGCACGGAGACCTTGATGTCGGCGGCCCTGGCGGCATCCGTGGTCGGGGTCTCGGACGGGGTGGGTGTCGCCTCGGCGGCGGATCCGGAGCCGGCGGGCGCGCTCGCGTCCTGGCCGTCGATGGTGCGGTCGGCCTTGAGGGCGGCCCAGAGCTGGTCGACGTCCGGGTGGACCAGGGCGACCCGCGGTCCCTCGTAACGCCAGGGCGTGGTCAGGAACTTGACGTCGTGCAGGTCCACGTTCTTGAGGGACATGGCGAAGTCGAGCAGTTTGGCGGCCGAGCCGAGGTCGGGGTCGACGGTCAGCGACTTGGTGGCCGCGTCGGCGAGCGGCAGCAGGGTGGTCGGGTCCATGCCGCGGGACTTGATCTCCTTGATGAGGGAGGAGAGGAAGGCCTGCTGGCGCTTGGTGCGGCCGATGTCGGAGCCGTCGCCGATGCCGTGGCGGACCCGGACGTAGTCGAGCGCGGTCTGGCCTTCGACCTTCTGCTTGCCCTTGGCGAAGATCAGCTTGCCCTTGTGGCCCAGATTGGGGTTGAGGTCCCCCTCGTGGATGTCGTTCGGGAGGCAGACCTCGACGCCGCCGACCGCCTTGGTCATCGAGGCGAAGCCGTTGAAGTCCACCACGATGGTGTGGTCGACGCGCAGGTTGGTCAGCTTCTCGACGGCGTTCTGGGTGCAGGCCGGGTTGCCCTGCTCGGTGTTGCCCACGGAGAAGGCGCTGTTGAACATCACATTGGTCTGCTCCTTGGTCCACTTGCCGCCGGGCAGCTTGCACGGCGGGAGGTTGACCAGGGAGTCGCGCGGGATGGAGATGCCGACGGCGTGCTTGTGGTCGGCGTAGACGTGCAGCAGGATCGCGGTGTCCGAGCGGGCGCCGCCGTCCCCGCCGCCGCCCAGGTCGCTGTTGCCGTTGCCACGGCTGTCCGAGCCGATCAGCAGGACGTTCACCGGGGTCCGGCCCTGGGCGTCCGGGGCCGCGGCCTCCGGGCGGTCCTTGCTGACGGCGTCGCGGTCGAAGGTGGAGATGTTGCTGTCCAGGCGGTAGTAGAGGGCGCCACCGGCGAGGAGCACGAGCGCGGTGCAGCCGGCGGTCGTCCAGAGCACCTTCTCCTTGGTGCTGCGCTTGGGCTTCTTCTTCGCCCGGCTCGCCGGACGGCCGTCCGCGGTATCCGCTGTGTCCTTTTCGCCCCGATCCGGAGTGGCCTTTCGGCTCGCCGCCCGGCGTCCGCCCGCCCGGTTCGGCGAAATCTCGGCGTCGGGGGAACCCTTGCGGCCAGACACGTCGTCATCCTCCACAGTTGCCACGGAGCCCCCGTCGGAGCGGTGGGCTTGCGTGGCCCGGGGCCGGAGCCGATCCGGGCGAGGGCCCGTCGCCAAACTTTTACACCGCTGTAGAACTTCAGTGGAGCATACTAGGCGCAGATGAGAAAACCAGCTGGTCAGACCATGAGAATTGGCTGACCGGGCTCATCCACACCACCCCGAACCCGCACGAGGAGCACGATGACTCACCGGATCGCACGTTCGATAGCCGGCGCCCTGGTGGCACTGCTGGCCGCCGCAGGCCTCACCGCCGCGGCGTCGAGCGCGACGGCCGTGGCCGCACCCCGAACCGTCGCCGCTGCCGCGTCCGGCCCCGGCGCACCGGCCTACGCGGGCCGGGCCACCGCCGCACCGGCCGCCTCGTCGATCGCCTCGTCCGTCGCCCCGTCGAGCAGCGATGCCTCGCACCTCGCGGCCAAGGACACCAAGAAGAAGAAGGGCTTCCTCGCCAAGCTGGGCAAGTTCTTCCTGGTCGTGATCATCCTGATCATCCTCTTCTTCGTGCTCCTGATCGTCGGGATCATCTACGCCGCGAAGCGGATCTTCAGCCGCCGCAAGTAGGCACAGTTCGCCGACACTCCCGTCCGGGCCGGCTCGACACCGGCTCACCGACGTTGATGCGGAGCCGCCCCCGAGGGCGGCTCCGCGCACGACCTGCCCAGCCGTACGGCTAGTGTCCGGTCACGTCCTTCATGGCGTCCTTGGCCTTGCGGCCGGCCTGGGCGATGTCGCCCTTGACCTGGTCGCCTTTTCCTTTGGCGATGAGTCGTTCATTGCCGACCGTCTTGCCAGCGGCTTCCTCGACCTTGCCCTTGGTCGTGGTCGCGGTGTGCTTGGCCTTCTTGCCGACACTCATGGTGTCCTCATTCCTCGAGGAGACGGGATCCATTGACGCGTATGCCCCGGGTCGGCGATTTCAGACCCGTGGCCTGCGGAAATGTGAAGCCCGAGCCGGTCCGCGAGCCGGCGGCGCCGCGGTAGGTCGCGGTCGGTCGGGGTCAGTCGGGGGCGAGGAGGGGGCCGAGCGGGCCGAGGTCGATGTTGAGGTCGTCCGGGGTGAGACCGAAGTGCTCGCGCAGCTCGTCGACGCGTTGTTCCAGGGCCATCAGGGTCAGGCCCAGGGACTCGACCTGGTCGTCGTCGAGGTCTCCCTGGTCGATGCGACGCAGGGCCTGGCGCTCCATGAGCTGGTGGACCAGCTCGACCAGGGCCAGGACCAGGCAGGTGAGGTCGCGGGCGACGGTCTCGGGTTCCAGCGGGACACGGCGGGCGGCCTGGGGTTGTGTGTCGGGCGCGCTCACGTCGGCTCCTGGTCGGTGGCTTGGGTCGCGGCGCGGACCGAGGCGATCATGGCGCGCAGGCTGATCCGCACGAGGTCCACATCGGCGATGGACAGGGTGATCTCGCCCGCGATGACGACCCCGCCGGCGAGCAGACGGTCCAGCAGGTCGACCAGGGCAACGTTCCGCTCGGGCACGGTGGGCGGCAGCCCGGGCCGGGCGGTGGGGGGTAGGGAGCCGGTGGTCATCGCTGCTCATCGCCGGGTTGGACAGCCGCGGTGAAGGAGTAGGGCGGCCAGGGGCCGGTCGTCTCCAGGCGCAGGCCGGGAAAGCGGGCGGACAGCGCGTCGACGGCCGCGTGGAAGGCGGCCGTGCGGGCCTGCTCGACGAGGTAGGCGCCGTTGAGGACCATGGGCTCGGTACGGCCGACCGTTTCGGGCCGCTGCAGGGGGTGGCGGGTTGCCTCGGCGGCGGCCTGCGCGAGCGCGGTGTGGACGTCCTGGGCGTCGTCCGCGGCCTGCTGCCGGTCCTGCTCCCGGCGGTGGTGCTGGGCCTGGCGGCGCAGGAGGTAGGCCGTGCCGGGGCGCGCCGCCGGATCCTGCCGGGTATCGCCGCTCTCGGCGGCGGCGTCGGGCGTCGGGCCGGCGAGCCTGGCGTAGGCCTTGACACCCCACTCGACGCGCCCGGTGACGCGCCCGAGTGAGGCGAGCAGTTCGTCGTGGTGCCGCTCGAGCATGGCGGCCGCCCGCCGGTCGTCCCGGTAGAGGGTGGCGAAGCGCAGGGGCAGCATCGGGGCCGTACGGGCGAGGGTGTCGACCACGCGGTGGTGCGCGCGGACGGCGTGCTCCAGCCAGGCGGCGTCCGCGAGGTGCGCGCGGAGCGGCTCCTCGTCGAAGTCTCCCCGGGGCACACTGCCGGCCAGCGCGGTCAGGTCCGGCGCGGCGATGGCGCGCAGCGTTTCGCCGGCCACACCGGTGAGACCGGGCGGGGGTGTGCATCCGGCGTCGGCGATGGCGTAGAGCCAGGTGTTGGTCGGCGGCTGGGTGCTCATGAGGGGTCGATCCGGGGCGTGCGCCGGGTGCGGGTGGTCTTGCGGGCGGGGCGGGGGGCGGCCACCTGCTCGGTAGCGGCGTCGGTGGCACTGGAGTCGTCGGTGGCACTGGAGGCGTCGGTGGCGGCGGACAGGCTGTGGGAGGCCTCGAGTTGGCCGAGGCGCTCGCGGAGGAGCCGGTTCTCGGTGGCGAGGTCGCGCCGGCCGGAGGAGAGACTCGGGTCGTGCTCCCACCAGTCGATGCCCATCTCGCGGGCCCGGTCGACCGAGGCGATGAGCAGGCGGATCTTGATCGTGAGGAGCTCGATGTCCAGCAGGTTGATCCGGATGTCCCCGGCGATGACGATGCCCTTGTCGAGCACCCGCTCGAGCAGGTCGGCCAGATTCGCGGACTGCGGAGCCGCGGAGGTCCTCGGCAGGTGCGACAGCGGGCCGGCGCCGCCGTAGCCGCTCAACTCACTCATGACAGCTCCTCGTTCGCCCGGCCCCGGTGATAGCGGCGTTCCCTGCGGTAGGAGACGAGCTCGCCCTCGGGATCCAGCACGACCTGGTAGACGGCCAGGATGTCGGTCGAATCGGGAATGCGGTGTGCCTCCAGCACCTCCACCCCCACCTGCCAACCGTCCTGGGTGCGGTCGAGCGAGGCGACGCCCTCCGGGCTGCGCCCGGTGAGGTCCTGGACGCAGATGGCCGCACGCACGGCGGCGCCTCGCGCGTCGAGCCGGTCGGCGGAAGGGGCACGGCGCCGGGGTGGTGCGGCGGGGTGCTCGGTCTCCTCCTGCGGCTCGGGGGAGCGGCGGCGGGGTGCGTGCCGCGTCGGATCGGACGTGGCGCGGCGCCGAGGGGCCGGGGCCTCGTCCTTCCGATCGGGCTTGGACGTGGGGCGGCGCCGAGGGGCCGGTGGTTCGTCCTCCCGATCGGGCGCGGACGTGGGGCGGCGCCGAGGGGCCGGGGCCTCGTCCTCCCGATCGGGCGCGGGCGCGGCCCGCCGCCGTGGCCGGGTGGGCTCGGAGTCCGCGGCGGGGCGGCGGCGCCGTGGAGGCTCCTCCGTGTCCCGGGGCGGGGCGGAAGGGCGACGGGGGCGTGGCTCGCGTTCGGGCATGGTCTACACCTCCAGGCCTCCGGCGGCGCCTTTGGCCTGCCACAGGCGCTGTACGAGTTCCTCCTCCTGCGCGGCGGCGTCCTCCTCACCGATCGTGCCGTTGGCGCGGGCTTCCTCCAGTTCGGCGAGCTGGGCGCGGATGGCCGTGGGGTCGGTCAGCTCCCGGCGGGCTTGCTCGTAGAGCTGTTCCGCCACCCAGACGACGCCGCGTACAGGGGCCAGGGGAAGGGTGAGCAGTCCGGTGATCAGACCCATGGCTAGGGCGCCTCCTCCGCGGGTGCGGCCTCGGCCACGGCGTCGGTGGCGAAGTCGTAGGGGGCGAGCGGGCCGAGCAGGCGTGTGGTGATGTACCCCGCCCAGTCGCGGGCGAGGTCTTCCGCGGCTGCTTCGAACGCGTCCCAGTCGGTCTTGGCGACGAGGAAGGACGCGCTGACCGCCTGGTCGCCGGACCCGTCGGCGGCGGGCGAGGCGTTGACGGCCGCCGCGAGCGGCGCGAGGCGTTCCAGTGCGATCGCGGTGTCGGCCTCCCGGTGGGCGGCGATCTCGTTCGCGATCATCTCGCCGAGACGCACCCGGTCGTAGTAGGCGGCCTCCTCCGGGAGGGCGGTGACCTCCTCCCGTAGCCGGGCGATGTCCTCTCGGTCGGTGAGTACCGTTCGCAGGATGCGGTCCTGCTGGTAGATCGCGCGCAGGGTGAACTGGGCGGTGTCGCGCAGGCCTTCCAGTGCGCGCAGGAATTCCTCCTCGTGGGGGGCGAGCAGGTCGTCGGCCACGGCCGACACGTCGCGGACCACCGCACCGAAGCGCAGCGGCAGCACCGCCGCGTGGGCTGCCACGGTGTCCAGGACACGCGCGTGGCCCCGCAGGTCGGCCGCGGTGCCCAGCGGTCGGTCGGTCACCACATCGCTGACCAGCGCCGCGATGCCCCGGTGTCGCACCAGGGTGACCGGCACGGGCGGGTCACCGATCCCCTCCAGTCCTGAGGGGTCGGCGCCCGCCGGCACGATGCCGTAGACGTAACAGGCCCGTTCGTCGGCGGGTGCACGGCCGTTCATCACTCGCGCTCCCTACGCTGGGTGCGCGAGCGGGTCCGGGGCCGTTCCTTGGGCTCGGGCTCCTCCTCGTCGTTCCCCGTGACCCGGTCGATCACTTCGCCGACCGTTTCCTTGACGCCTTCGAGCGCGCCTTTCGTCTTGCTCCGGGCCCCGCCCTGGCGCATGTTCTGCATCAGTTCGGGCAGCCCCTCGCTCTTGTCCTCCTTCAGGTCGAGGCGGTTGACCGCCTCGGCGAACCGCAGGTACGTGTCGACGCTGGCGACGACGATGCGCGCGTCGATGGTCAGCAGCTCGATCCCGACCAGGGAGACACGGATGTAGATGTCGATGACCAGTCCCTTGTCGAGGATCAGGTCGATGACGTCGACCAGACCGCTGGACGAGGGCCGGTCCAGGTAGTGGCTGGGACGGGGGGCGACGGTCATGACGGCTCACCTCACCCGTGCCGGCGCGCGCCTGCGGGCCCGTGGGACCGGTCGTTCGTCGGTGTCCGCCTGCGGGGGCTCCTCGTCCTCGTCCTCGTCCTCGGCGTCTTCGTCGTACTCGTCCTCGGCGTACTCCTCCGCCGGTTCCTCCTCGTCGTCGTACTGCTCGTCTTCGCTCTCGCGCTCCTGCTCCTCGTCCTCGCCATCCGGTTCGTCCTCCCATTCCTCCTCTGCGGCGTAGTCGTCCTCGGGCTCTTCCTGATCCTCGTCCTCCTGGTCCTGCTGGTCCTCCTCGTCGTACTCCCCGGGCTCCTCGTCGTACTCGTCCTCGCCTTCCTCGGCCGGTTCCTCCTCCTCGTCGTACTCGCCGGATTGCGGCTCCCGCTCGTCCTCGGAGTCGTCCTCGGCGTCGTATTCGGCCTCGTCCTCGTCCTCGGGTTCGTCCGCGGTTTCGTCGAAGCCGCCCTCGGCCTCTTCCTCTTCGAGGGCGTCCTCGTGGGAGCGCACGACCTCGCTGTCGCGGATCTCCCCGCGCCAGCCCTCGACCCCGTCCGGGTCGAGAATGGTGCGGGTCATCACGTGCCGGCGGAAGTGCTTGAGTTCGAGGCGTGTCCGCCGACCCTGGGCCCGCCACAGGTTGCCCGTGCGCTCGAACAGGCCCTTCGGGTGGTACTCGAGGACCAGGAGGATCTTGGTGAGGTTCGGCGTCAGCTCGTGGAAGGTGACGGTGCCGTCGGTGGAACCCTTCTCGCCCTGCGACCGCCAGACGATCAGCTCGTCCGGCACCTGCTCGATGATCGTCGACTCCCAGGTGCGGTGGGAGAGGAAGATCCCGGCCTTCCACTTGAGCTTCTCCTCGGACTCCTGAGACACGCTCTCCAGCCGTTTGGTGAAGCGGGGAAAGTCCTGGAACTGGGTCCACTGGTTGTAGGCGACCCGCACGGGGACACCGACCTCGATCTCCTCGACGATGTTGGTGACCTTGAGCTTGGCGCCCTTGCCTCCGCCTCCTCCCCCGCCGGTGAGCTTGTTGCCGACCATCTGCTTCACGCCTGCGGCTCCCGCACTCAGCAGAACCCGCATCGCGGACGTTCCGCCGCCCCCGCCCTGTTCACCGTGATCGTCGGAGGGACGACCGCCGCGCTCCACGTAGTCGGCGAGCCGGCCGGTGGTCTCCGCCACCTTGTCGCTCGCCACCGCGACGGCCCGTTCCCCCGCCGCGGTCGCCAACTCACGCGCCTGTTGCAGCAGCCGGTCGGTGGGCAGTGCCTCCAGCACCTCGCCCAGCCCGCCCAGGCCTCGGTCCTTGGTCTGCTCGGCCATCACCTTCACCCCCGCTTGCGCGCCGACGAGGCGCGCGTGCTCGTGGTCTTGCGCGCGGCGGTGGCGCTGCTCTTCTTCGCCGGCGCAGCCGCGCTCTTACGGCCGGTGGAGGAGGAGGCCGCGCTCTTACGGCCGGTGGACGAGGATGCGGCGGTCTTACGGGCCGAAGCCGACGCCGTCTTCTTCGCGGCCGCGGCCTTGCGTGGGGCGGCCGCCTTCTTCGCCGGAGCCTTCCTCTCCGGAGCCTTCGACGACGGAGCCTTTGACTCGCTCGACTTGCTCGCCGGTCGACCGGACGATGCCGCACTCTTGCGTGTCGTGCCGCTGCTACCGGTCGTACGGGAGCGTGAAGGGGTCGTCTTCGTCGCGGAGGCGGAAGTCCGCTTCGACGCGGACGGCGACGCGCGGCGCGGGGCCGACGACGTCGAGCGAGAGGTGGCAGCCCGGGAACGCGGCGCCCGCTGCTTCTTCGCGGTGCCGCTGTCGTGGGCCTGGTCCTCCTCGGGCTCCTCGTCCGGCTCTTCGTCCGGCTCCTCGCGCTCCTCGTCCGGCTCTTCGTCCGGCTCCTCCTTCTCCTCGTCGGGCTCTTCGTCCGGCTCTTCCGGCTCCTCGTCGCGTCCTGCGGTGCCCTCCCGCAGGTCCTCGGTGCGCCGCTGCAACTGGTCGGTCAGGGCGCTGACCCGGTTGCTCGCCGCCGCGATGGCCGCTTTCTTCCCCGCCTGGGCCAGTTCGCCGCGCACGTCGCCGGCCAGCTGACGAAGCTGGGGCGACGATTCCAGCACCTCACCGAGCAGCACCCCGGGGTTGGCATTCAGACGTTTTCCCGCCGCCATTCCGGCGAGGGCCAGCGCCCATCGGGCCTTGTGGAAGCGCCCGAGGACGTAGGCCGCGCCCAATGCGACGGCAAGTTTGGCGTTATTCATGATCGATGTCCCTGGAAGAGTCCCTGAAGCGGCCCCGGCCCTCTCCAGTGGGAAAGCCGCTCCACGGCCCGCCCGTTTACCCCGGCCCGGCCCCGACAAACAACCTAGGGTCACTGTGTCCGGCGCACCCGACTCGGCTGAGGGCCGAATCGGTCGACTGAATCGTTCGGGGCCGGGCCACTTGACTGGGCTTCAGATGTGTCTCTCGGTGCCGGATGCCTCTCAGCGCACCACGCCGTGACAGCACGTAACCTCCGTGCTGCCGGCGCTACCCCCTTGCCCGATGACCGCGGGGCAGGGGCGGGTCAGCGCAGCAGAGTGGAGAGGAGTTCGGCGATGGTGGGGCCGGCGTCGGCGGGGTGCCGCAGCTGTTTGCTGTCGATGACGCTGTAGTGGTTGGCGCGGCCGCGGCGCTCGTGGGTGAGGTACCCGGCCTGTTCGAGGTCGACGATGATGCGTTGGACGGCGCGTTCGGTGAGCAGGCAGCGGGTCGCGATGTCGCGCACGCGGATGCCGGGGTCGCGGGCGATCTGGACCAGGACGCGGGCGTGGTTGGTCAGGAAGGTCCAGTGCCGCTCGGTCCTGGTGCCGTTCTCCATGTCTCCACCATAGGACTTCCGCTTCACGACTGCCGAAACACGACAGCAGATTCGTGCAATGGTTGACATGCCCGGAGAACGGGCGAAGAGTGGGTGAGCCGCACTTCGCGTCGCGTCCGCAGTGTATTCGCACGGCGGCCTGTCGTTTGGAGATGGTTTGTGTGAACCCGATCAACAGGAAGGCACCGGGCGAGCTCAGGGTGAAGGGCGCGGAGAAGTGCTTGCTTGCCTGAAGTCGGAGACCGTCCGGGTCGGCGATGCCCTCGTGTGCTCCTTCAACGGGGACATGATCATGGACAGTGGGCCCATCGCCGCCCAGGCCCTGGACACCGCGCTCGACCGGCGCCCGGCTCTGCTCGCAGTCGATCTGGCCGGCGTCACGCTGTTCACCTCCACCGGCCTCAACCTGCTTCTCCGCACCCGCCGACGTGCGCTGGAGGCCGGCATCCCGCTCGTGCTGATCGCCCCGTCGCCGCGGACCCTGCGGGTCCTGGACATCACCGAGACCGCCACGCTGTTTCCCGTCCACGCCACCGCCGAAGACGCCGTCCGGAGGAGTCGGCCGCGTGGCCCGGGCCCGGTTCCTCTCAACTGACCCGGTGCGAGGGACCGGCGCTGGGGGTGCGGGTTCGCTGTCGGGGGACCGGGACCGGGACCGGGATCCACCGGGACACCGACCTATTGCCGTGCGGGGAGGGTCTCCTCCTCCGGGGCCGCCGCCCCGCCCGCCGCAGGGCCTGCGCGCAGCCCGGGCGCGAGCAGCAGGGTGGTGGCCAGTGAGGCCGCCGCCGTCACCACCATGCCGGTGGCCGGCGACGTCAGCTCGGCCACCGAACCGGCCACGGCCGCGCCGACCCCCTGCATGGTCAGCATTCCGGAGCTGTGCAAGCCCAGCGCGTGCCCGCTCAGTTCGTCCGGTGTCAACGCCATCAACCGCTCCTGCAGCAGCAGCCCCGCCGCGTACCCGAAGGCGGCGACCGTGACCAGCACCAGGGCTACCGGCCTCCCCGGGTGGACCGCGAAGACCAGGTACGGGGCGGCGAGCAGGACGCAGAGCGGGACGGCCAGCCGATCCCGCCGGCGGGCGGGCAGGAAGCGGCCCGCGACGGTGTCCCCGACCAGCATGCCCACCGCCCCGAGGGCGAACATCAGGCCGGCGTCGGCGGGCGAGTACGGGACGTAGAGCGACTCCACGCCGACGATCAGGCCGTTCGGTACCCACAGCGCGAGACAGACGTACCGTCGCGGTACCGAGGACCAGAGGCGCGCATTGGTGCGCCAGGTCTCGGCGACCGACGTCCGCCCCGCGCCCCGGGCCGGACGGCTGCTCAGCCCGCACCGTGCCACCACGGCGGCCGGCAGGTACAGGCCGGCGGACAGCAGCAGCGTGCCGCGCGCCGAGAGGACCGTCACCAGCGCGCCGCCGACCGCGAAGCCGCAGATCTGGATGACGCCGACCGACATGTTGAGGACGGACCGCCCCAGCAGGTACCCGTCCCGGGTCAGGACCTCGTTGAGCAGCCCGTACCGCACCCCGCCGCCGACGGAGTCGACGACGCCGAGCCCCAGCAGCACCGCGAACACGGCCCAGACCGGCAGCCCGGGGATCGCCTGCAGGGCCGTGCCCGCGCCGAGGAGCAGGCTGAGGCCGGTCATCGCCGCGCGGGGCGGCAGCCGGTCCGCGCCGGACAGGACGGTGGCCGCACCGACCAGCTGGGCCAGCGCGGGGCCGAACATGGCCAGGGAGGAGAGCAGCGCCGAGCCCGTCCGCTGGAACACCAGAATGCCCAGGGCCAGCCCGCCCACCGTCTGGGCCGCGGTCTGCCCGGCCGAGGCGAGGAGGAGCGGGGTGAACTCCCTGGTACCGAAGAGCTCCCGATACGTACGCATGCGGGGAGTCTCTCCGGCATGATCGACGCGTCGGCAGACTTTCGCGGGGAGGCGAAACCACATGGGCTGGTGGCGGGTCGACGCGGACACCCTCGCCGGGGGCCGGTTCGTGACGTCACCGCTGGCGGAGGCGCTCGCCGGCCTGAAGACCCTGCACCGCGGCAGCGCGAGTCACGTCGGCGAGCACCGATGGCTCGCCGCCCACCTCGCCGACTACCGGGACCGCCTGGCCGGCGACCCGGTCACGGCGGCCTTGGTCGGGGCCGCGTTGGGGCGCCGGTGGAACGCCACCTTCCTCACCCCCACCCCCCTCGGCGACGGCGAACCCACCTTCGCCGAGGAGCTGGAGCAGGTACGCGGCACCCCGGCCGCCGTCGTCCGCGCCGACCTGGCGGAGTCACTCGACCGCTCGCTGCCGGACCTGCTGCGGCGCGACGACCTGGCCCCACGAGCCGCTGACCTGCTGGAATGGGTGTGGACGGAGACGGTCCAGGACACCTGGCCGCGCCGCTGGCGGATCATCGAGGCCGACATCCTCGCCCGCACCGCCCGGCTCGGCCTGCACGGCTGGGCCACCACCCTCGACGACATGCGCCCCGGGATGCGCTGGCTCGGGGAGGACCGCCTGCAGATCACCGGCTTCGACAGCCCGCCGCTGGAACTCTCCGGCGTCCAGCTGATGTTCGTCCCGGTCACCCTGAACCAGAGCTGGGTCTGCTGGGACGCCCCGCCCGTCGACGGCCGGCGCATTCCCCCCGCTCGGCGCCTGCCCCCCGCCGGGCGCATGCTCCCCGCCCGGCGTTTCGCGGTCGTCTACCCGTGCTCGGGAGTCCTGGTCGACGACGACCGCCGCCCGGTGCCGAAGGCCCTGGCCGCCCTGCTCGGCCCCGCCCGCGCCGAAATCCTCGCCCTGCTCGACACCCCGAAGACCACCACCCAGCTGGTGGCCCTCACCGGCCTCCCGCTGGGCTCGGTGGGCCGGCACCTGCGGATCCTGCGCGAGGCCCGGCTGACCCAACGCCGGCGAGCGGGCCGCTCCGTCCTCTACTGCCGGACCACGACGGGCCGGACCCTGGTGGACGAACAGCTGTCCGAACCCGGAGCGCACTGACAACGGCGCGGCACGACGGTCTCGGGGGATTCGAGCCGGGCCCGGCCCCGTCGGGATCCGGCGGGCTCGCCGGATCCCGACGGGGCAGTCGGCCCGGTGTCAGCTCTTCGGCGCGGCGGCCGGGCTCGCGGCCGGGCCGGCGTTGCTGTACGCGCCCGTCACGATCGGCCACTCGTGCTGGTAGATCTTGAAGGGCAGGTCCTTCTCGAACAGCGGGGTACCGAAGACGGCGATGCGGCCGAGCACGGCGCCGTCGATCTCGACCCCGCCGGAGAGGGCGGCCTTGCCCTGGACGACCGGCTTGCCGGCGCTGCTGTCGATGGTGACCGCGCCGTCCACCGCGGCCTTGAGGTACGGCTCGACGGTGGCCTTCACGCCCACGGAGTCGTACAGGGCGACCGAGCCGTCCGCGACCAGCCCGCTGCGCACGTTGGCCTTGCCGTCGAGCGAGGCCTTCACCGGGGAGATGGTGGTCTTGATCGGCTCGCTGGTGCCGGTCCAGCCGCCGGCCTTGGTGTAGTCGGCGTGGACGGCCCAGTCGCCGTCGGCGGCCTGGGCGACGTCGACGGTGACCGTGCCGTCGGCGGAGACCTCGGCGTAGACGGTGACGTTGACCGTGATCACGACCGGCACCTCGCCGACCATCACCGTGTAGGGGGAGGTGAGCGTGGCGATCGGTATCTTGACCTGGCTGATCGACTTGCTCAGGCCCGCGGTGACGCGCCAGTTCGCGTGCGCGCCGAGGTCGAAGCCGACCTTCGCCTGGTCGAGGCTGAGGAGGCCGCCGCCCTGGTAGGAGAAGGTGACGCTCGGGTCGAGTTCGATCGAGCCGGTGAGCTGGGCCTTCGCCCCGCCGGGCAGGTCGATGGTGTCGTCGGCGTCCAGCTTCAGCGCGGCGGAGGCGGAGCCGGCGGCGCCGTCGGCGCGGGGGACGTAGGAGACCTTGACGTCCTTGAGCTGTGGGGTGACCTTGATCTTGTGCGGGTCGAGCGCGGTCTTGACGTTCGCCCAGGCCTGGCCGAGCAGTTCGGAGATGGTGGCCGGGCGGGTGCTGACCTCGACCTTTCCGGCGGCGGCCGGCTTGACGGCGGTGACCGCGAGCAGGGCACCGTTCGGCGCGGCGGCCGAGGGCGGGCTGTCGATCACCTGGCCCGGCTTGACGGCGGCGGCGACCGCGGCCGTGGCGGCCGGACTCGGGGTGCCCTTGCCGCTGTCGACGACGGCGAGCACGGCCTTGCCGGACTTCTGGTCGTAGGCGGCGAGCTTGAGGTCGGGCGTGCCGGTCACGACGGCGGGCGTGCCGGACGGGGCGGGGGCGGGTGCGGCGGCAGCCGCCTTGGACGGGGACGACGGCGAGGACGAGGCCGGGGCCGGCGCGGGCACTGGTGCGGCGGCCGGTGCGGCGGCCGGGGTGCGGTCGGCGACGGGGGACAGCAGGGTCACCTTCGCGTCGCCGGCCGGAGCCGGGCCCTGGGCCTGGGCGGTGGACGCGGAGCCGGGGGCGCCGGCGACTGTGTCCGGGGCGGCGGCATCGGTGGACTGGACGGCCGGCGTCGTCGGGTCGCAGGCGCTGAGCGTGAGCACAACGGACACGGCGAGCGCGGGCAGCACGAGGGTGCGCATGTTCATGCGGAGGGTCACCTTCAGTGAATGTGGGACAGGAGAGGAGCAGCGCACCGGCCGTCATCCACCACGAGAGTGTCAGGGGCATGCCAGGCGTCGCGTCGGCAAGGTCCACCGCGGGAGGAACGACAGGATTCCGGGGCGAAAAGCGCCTCGGATCGAAGCCCGGGGTGCAGGTGCGGCACCGGGCGCGATCCACCGGCGCCCTAAAACTAGAGCCAGTAGTTTTACCTGGTCGAGAACGTACACTAGTCCGTGATCACAGCACGCATCGGGGGTGGCGCAGCCGAAGGAAAGAGGAGAGACGATGGGCAGACCGCCGCGGTCGCTGCTGACCAGAGAGGGGATCATGCGGGCGGCCCTGGAGCTGGTCGACGAGGAAGGCGCCGACGCGCTGTCGACCACGCGCGTCGCGGCCCGGCTGGGCGTCAAGGGCCCGTCCCTCTACAACTACGTGGCGGGGCGCGACGAGATCATCCAGGGAATGTTCGAACTCATCGTCGCCGAGATGGACCTCGACCCGGCGGTCCGGCCGTGGACGACCGCGCTGGCCACCTGGGCGCGCGCCTACCGCGCCACGTTCACCGCCCACCCCAACGCCATGCCGCTGCTGGCTGCCCGTCCGGCCCAGTCGGTGGCGGCACTCCAGGTCTATGCCAACGCCTTCGCGATGCTGCGTGAGGCCGGCTTCCCGGAGGATCGCCTGCTGACCGTGACCATGGCCCTCAAGCAGTTCGTCATGGGCTCGACCCTCGCCCTCGAAGGACACCCACTGGGCACCGCACCGGCGGAGGACCTTCCGCTGGGACTCGAACCGTTCCTGAACCCCGCGCCCGACTTTCGCGAACAGGTCTTCGAAACCGGGCTGGCCCTTCTGATCCGGGGATTCCGGGACGAACTGGACGACCTCCGGGCCCAGCAGCCGAGCTGACGCGCCCGAAGCGCCGCGCCGGAGCCCTGACGACCCGCCGCCGCACCGGGCGTCGCGGCCCGTCGCCCGGCGCGGGCGCGTTCGACCTGCTCCGGGACGACGTCCACCTCGGTGACCGCCGCGAAGCGGAACCCCGTCAGCGCGGCCTGGCCCGGGCGGCGAGGAGGGCGATGTCGTCCTCGGCGGCGGGCGACGGGGGCGGGACGAGGGAGTGGAGGACGGCGTCGAGGAGGTCGTCGAGGTCGCCGGTGGCGGGCAGACGCAGCGCGGCGAGGCGCTCCAGGGAGGCGTCGATGTCCTCGCCGCGCCGTTCGACCAGTCCGTCCGTGTAGAGCAGCAGGGTCCGGCCGGGGTCGAGGGGGTGGGAGGTCTGCTCGTAGCCGCCGAGGCCGGTGCCGAGGGGCGGGCCGGTGGGGACGGGCAGCAGTTCGGTGGGCTGGTCGGGGGTGATCAGGGCGGGCGGCAGGTGGCCCGCGCTGGAGAGGGTCCAGCGGCCGCGGCCCGGGTCGGCGAGGGCGAGCAGGCAGGTCGCGGGGCGGGCGGAGTCGTCGGCCGAGATGACCGTGTCGAGCTGGCGCAGGATCCGGTGCGGAGGCAGGTCCATCCCGGCGATGTCGCGCAGGGCGGAACGGTAGTGGCTCATGTCGACGGCGGCCTCGACGCCGTGCCCCATGACGTCGCCCATCGCGAGCAGGGTGCGGCCGAACGGCAGCCGGACCGTCTCGTACCAGTCGCCGCCGACCACCGAGCTGGTGCCGGACGGCAGGTAGCGGGAGGCGAGGGCGAGGTTCTGGTGCGGGTTGCCGGGTTCGCTGAGCAGGGCCCGCTGAAGCTCGAGGGCGATGCCCTGGGAACGGGCGTAGCGGCGGGCGTTGTCGATACCGGTGGCGGCCCGGGCGGCGAGGTCGCCGAGCAGGACGGCCTCGTCGGCGGTGAAGGGCGGGGTGGCGGCGGTACGGCCGAGGGTGAGCAGCCCGACGAGGCGGCCGCGGGCGGCGAGCGGCAGGACGAGCAGGGAGGCGGTCCCGGCGGGGCAGGCGTCCTCCGGGCCAGGCTCGGCGAGCACGGCGATGGCGCCGGCGAGGCTGCGAGCGGCGGCCGATCCCTCCCGGTGCCGGATCGATTCGCCCGGGCGGGTCAGGTCGGCGAGCGCGTCGGTCAGGGCCGGGACGGCCCGCACGGCGGCGCGGTGCAGCCGCTGGGATGCGCCGCGGCCGGCCCGGGCGGGGTCGGCCTCGGGCGGCAGGACGTCGACGACGGCGAGGTCGGCGAGGCCGGGCACCGCGAAGGCGGCGAGTTCGGCACAGGTGGTGCCGATGTCGAGGGTGGTGCCGATCCGCTCGGCGGCGGCGTCGAGCAGCGCGAGACGGGCGCGGGCCTGTTCGAGCTCGCGGAGCTGCTCGCGGGCCGGGTCGGGGTCGTCCAGGACGACGACGATCACGCCGGTGGTCCGTCCGGCGTGTCGCAGCGGCCGGTAGCGCACTCGCAGGCCCGGCGGGACGGGGTGGCCCGCGCCCGCGCCGCCGGTGGCCTGTTCGCGATCGAGGCCGTCGGCGAGGACGCGGCGCAGCACGGCGGCGGCACCGGCGAAGGCGGTGGCCTCAGTGGTGCGGCCGAGCAGGTCGGCCCGGCGCAGGCCGGTGGCGGTGGTGAAGGCGGGGTTGAGGTACTGCCAGCGCAACCGCTCGTCGAGCACGGCGACGCCGACCGGGGCGGCGTCGAGGACCGCGCGGAGCAGGTCGGGATCGTCGCCGCCGGGGTCGTTGCCGTGGTTGTTGCCCGGGTCACCGTCGCGGGCACCGCCGTGGTCACCACCGGTGATCGCGCCGATCCTCGCGGCGAGGGCCGCCGCCGTCGCCGCCAGCGACCGGGTGCCCGGTGTCGCGGGCGGGGAGCCCTCTGCTCGGTTGTCGCGCCGGAAGTGCATACGCCCATGATCACGCGCCGGAGCGCGGCACGCCCACAACTGGACGAAACCTTGACCGGCCGGGGACGGTGTTGTAGCCGCAGCGGTGCCGCAGGAGCGAGGAACCGGGAGGGATGAGCCGCACGACCTGGAGCGGCGCCCGGGTGGCGTGCCGGAGAGCGGCCTGCGTCCGGCGGGCGAACGCCGGATGATCACCGGTCATACTGGGGCGTCGGCGCCCGACACCGGACGCCGCAGGCCGTGCCAGACCACCCGCAGACCAGCGTCAGACCCGTGCGAAACCCGTGCGAACCCGTGCGCGACCGTTCGAAACCGTGCGCGACCCGTGCCAGACCGCGTGACACTCATGCGCGACACTCATGCGCGACGCGTGCCGGACCGCGCGAGGCCCGTGCCGGAGACGTCCGTGAGCACCAGACCGGAGGAACCGATGAGCCCCCACCAGCCGACCAGTCGCCCGGCGGCCGGGGCCCCCGCGGTGCCCTGGAACCGGCAGCGGCTGCGCAGCAACAACGAGTGGCTGCTGCTGGAGCTGCTGCGCACCGGCGGTGGCTCCTCGCGTGCCCAACTGGCCCGGGACACCGGCCTGTCCAAGCCGACCGTCTCGGCCGCGCTGGCCGCCCTGGAACAAGCCGGGTTGGTCCGCGAGGCCGGGCGACTGGCCCCCGAACGCGGCCGCACCGCCGTGCTGTACGAGGTCGACCCGACGGCCGGGCACGTACTCGGCGTCGACATCGGCCGGGCCCGGCTGCGGGTGGCCGTCGCTGACCTCGCCGGGACGGTCGTCGCCCGCCGGGACGTGGCCAACCGCGGCCGTTCGGCGAACGCCGTCGCGGACGCCGTGGTCGCCGCCGCGCACGAGGCGATCGCCGAAGCGGGCCTGGCCGCCGACGACATCGTGCACGCCGTGATCGGCACCCCGGGCGTGTGGGACGAGGAACGGCGCGGGGTGCGCTACGCCTCCAGCCTGCCCGGCTGGGGCCGGCCCGGGCTGTTCGACCGGATCGGGGAGGGACTGGGGACGGCCGTGTCGGTGGCCAACGACGCCAACCTGGCCGCGCTCGGCGAGTACACCCTGGGCGCCGGGCGCGGCAGCCGGATGTTCGCCTACCTGCTGGTCGGCACCGGCCTCGGGCTGGGCGTGGTCAAGGACGGCGAGCTACTGCTCGGCGCGCACGGCGCGCTGGGCGAGATCGGACTGGTGCCGCTGCCCGCCCGCCCCGACGAGCCGGTGGCGACCATCGAGCAGGAGGCCGCCGCG
This sequence comes from Kitasatospora sp. NPDC033851, assembly GCF_055576085.1. Classification (NCBI taxonomy): domain Bacteria; kingdom Bacillati; phylum Actinomycetota; class Actinomycetes; order Kitasatosporales; family Streptomycetaceae; genus Kitasatospora; species Kitasatospora sp. NPDC033851. The sequence continues at coordinate 172,988 of NZ_JBVIRL010000014.1, forward strand.
GACGCCGTGGTGCGCACCGCCCGGGACTTCGGGCTGGGCGGGGAGGGCACCGCGCGGCAGCCGACGGCGAAGCAGGTCTTCGAACTGGCCCGGGCCGGGGAGGCCGCGGCGCTCCGGGCCGTGGAGCGGGAGGCCGAGCAACTCGCCTACGCTGTCGCCGTGTTGTCCGCCGTGCTGGACCCGGACCTGGTGGTGCTCGGCGGCGGGATCGGCAGCAGCGCCGACCTGCTCCTGGAACCGCTGGAGCAGGCCCTGCACCGGCTCGCCCCGATGCGTCCGACACTCGCGCCGAGCCTCCTGGGGGAGGAGGCGGTGCTCCTCGGCGCGGTCTCCACGGCGCTGGAGTCCGCCCGCCCCGAGGTGTTCGAGCGCCGGACGGCGGGGCTGCGCTGACGGCAGGACGGCGCTGAGGGTGGGTGCTGCGCCGACGACGGGGCTGCGCCGGCGGATGCGGTAGGGGTGTCAGCCGGTGGCCGGGGTACTCCGGCCAGGCTCGCCCGCGGCTGCCGTCACAGGCTCAGCAGCAGGTCCCGGACCGCTGCGGGCCGGGACAGGAACGGGTGGTGGCCGGTGTCGAGCTCGACGACGCGGCCGGCCCGGCGGGCGAACTCGCGCTGCAGCCGCGGCGGGGTGCCCCGGTCCTGGGCGCAGACGAGGTACGTCGAGGGCACCTGCTGCCAGGCGGCCGCCCCGACCGGCTGCCCGGTCACCCGCACGCTCTGCCGGGCGAGGTGGTCGGCGGCCTGCGCCTGGACCTCGGTGTCGCAGTCCTGAAGGAACGTCTCCACGAGCAGCTCGGGGCGGACGCCGAAGGTGCCGGCGCCCGCGTCGACGTCGATGAACGGGGCGGGGCCGCCGTCCCCGAACTCCGACAGGCTCTGCCCGACCTCGGGCAGGTAGCTGGTGACCAGCAGCAGGTGCCGCACCGACCCGATGCCCGCGGCGGCTTCCGCGGTGACGATGCCGCCGTAGCTGTGGGCGACCACGACGGTCGGCTCCTTACCGGTCTGCAGCACCTGCCGTACCGCGGCGACGTCCTCGGGCAGCCCCGGACCGTCGGCGCCGCCGGGCGCGCCCGTCTCACCGCAGCTCGGCAGCGCCGGGGCCACGCTCGCCACCCCCCGCTCGCGCAGTAGCTCGGCGGTGCGGTGCCACCACCACGACCCGTCCCGCACGCACGCCCCGTGCACGAACACGACCCTCATCGCCACCTCCGCGTCGGCCACTCCCGGGAAGAACAGGCCTACGATCACAGGTTCCCACGGGCGTCGATTCCCCTGCGGGCGGCGGAGGTCGGGCGTGGCGCGGCGGCGGTGCCGGTCGGAGTTCGGTGTGGTTCCAGTCGCCGGTGCAGCTGACCTGGCCGGCGACGCCGATCAGCAGCAGCGCTCCGAGAGCGTCCACCGGCGGCGGGTGCCCGCCGGGCCGACTGTGCGGCGGGCGACGCGCGAACCCGTCACCCGTCACCCGTCCGACAGTCGCCCGGCGGACAGCGGCTCTCGGCCCCGCTCGTGGGTCACCCGGCGGTCACGGGACGGGTGGTGGTCCGGTGCAGGTGGGCTTCGATCAGCGCGGACGTGGCCTCCGGCTGTTCGAGCTGCGGGAGGTGTCCTGCCCGGGGGACGAGTTCGAGGCGGGCGTCGCCGAAGGCGGCGGCGTAGGCCGCGCCGTAGGCGGGGGTGACGATGCGGTCGCTCTCGCCCCAGAGCAGGAGGGTCGGGACCCGGACGCGGCCGAGCCGGCGCAACAGCTTGGGGTCGTGCATGTAGGGGTCGCCTGCGAGCGTTCGCATGGTGGCCAGGTTGGCCTGCCTGCGGGCGAGTTCGCCGGGTGGCAGGTCGGCGGGGTCGACGTGGTAGCGGTCCGGGTCGTGCCAGGAGAGCTCGGCGAGCCCGCGGGCGTCGAGGGCGAAGACGTCGGTGATCGGCTCCGCCTCGACGTCGACGCCGACGGCGTCGATCAGGACGAGGCCGGTGATGACTCCCGCGCTGTCGCGGACGGCCATCTCGGCGGCGATCCAGCCGCCGAGCGAGGAGCCGACGACGAGGACGTCCTTGAGGTGGTGGTCGTGGAGGTGATGCAGGTAGGCGAGGGCGAGGTCGTCGATGCCGGTGAGCCAGGCGGGGCGCTGTGTGCCGTCCCAGCCGGGGTGGACGGGGGTGATGGTGTGCGCGCTCCTGGAGAGGTGCTCGGCGAGGCCGGCGACCGTGGCGGGGCCTCCGCCGCCGTGGAGAAGGAGGACGGGCCGGCCGGCGCCCGTCTCGGACAGGGTGAGGGACAGGTCGAGGTGCATGGCTCCACAGTAACTAAATATCTTTATATAAGCTAGCTTGGTTGTGTCGTAGGATCACTCCATGCATGGTGAGCTGCAGGAACTCGGCAGAGCGGTCAAGCAGACCCAGTACCGACAGCATCGGGCGCTCGACAGTGCCCTCGCGGCCGTCGGCACGACGCTGGCGCAGTGGGACGCCCTGCGCGCGATCAGCCGTTCACCCGGGGCCTCGGCGCGTGCGCTGGCCGTCGCGACCTTCCAGAGCGAACAGGCCTTCGGGGCGCTCGTCGGCCGCCTGGCCGCCCAGGGCCTCGTGGAGCGCCGCCCCGGGCACGGCCGCCGCATCGAGCACCACCTCACGCCCGCCGGTGAGCAGGTTCTGACGGCCGGCCATACGGTCGCCGACGAGGTGCTCGCCGACTGCTTCGCCCCCCTGTCCGAGGTGGACCGAGCCGCCCTGCTCGACCTGCTGAGGCGGCTCGCCGCCGGAGCGGGCGGATAAAAGCGGGTGGTGAGGTTGGCGGATCTCGATCTGCCAACGAGTGGGGAAACTGTGCGTAGGCCGCGTGGGAGGCGTGCTGGAATCGCACGACCGCCGACTCGGAGATCCTGACGCGGAGGGGGCTGACGGGGACGGCAAGCCGGGGGATCGGCAGGGCGGCACGTGTGCGTCGCAGCCGGGTCGGCTCGAGCCGGCCCCGGTCCAGCGCGGCGTACATCGCGCCGTGCCCGCGCCGGTGCTCGGCCGCCAGCGACAGGTCCACAAGCGTCTTGACCGGCCCCTCCGTGCACAACAGCGCGTCGGTGAGCTCGAAGAGCACATCCGCTCGCTTGTACAGACTCTCGGGGAACTCGACCCGAAAGCGGCACAGAATGCCCAACGCGTCCCCTACGGGCGCGTCGGCGGGAAGACTCATGGGCAGCGGCCGTTCTCTCGCATTTCGTGACTCGACATCTCGAAGCGTGGAGAACGGCCGCCTCCGCTGTCCCGGAAGGAACCGCAGATCAGCAGGTCGGGTGACCAGCGAGGTTCAACGACAAGCTCAGCTCAGACGCCTCGCGTAACCGACGCATCCTCGGAGCTCTGGTTCCAACTTCAGGGGCCGACCCGGTCGTAGCGCAGTGACGTGCGACCGGCGGCGTCGGAGTAGATCTGGGCAACGGACGCTGTCCCGACTGCGTCGCTTCGGATGCCCTGCAGCCGGATCGTGGTCGGCCTGTTCACGTGGATCAGCTCGCTGATCGGTGCGGTCGCGTTACCGCCGGCCTGGGCGTTGCCGGGGTTCAGGTCGATGACCTGGTAGACGAGCCGCTCGCTGTCCGCGACGGCGGTGTTCGATGTGGCATCCCACAGCCGAGCGGTGATGTACGTGTTGACCGGGGGAACGCCTGCGAGACGGCCACGGACGTTCGCGTCGAGCTCGTAGGTCCCGGCCCGGGGCAGGGTGACCTCCAGCGGGGCGTCGGTCCACACACCGGGCGGCAGGTTGACCACCGTGTTGAGGTGGGCGATTCCTCGGACCGCCGTGGGCGCCGCGGGGGCCGCGGTGACGGTGGTCTGGGTTGCGACGGTCGTGGCGCCCACGAGCACGGCGACGGTTACGGCGGTAAGTCCGGTGCGCAGCGATGACATGATGCCTCCGAGACGGATGCCAGCGGAATGTGCCATCGCCAATGTAGGGACGCTCGCAAGGCGGGTGTATCACCCGGCAGGGTGATGCCCGCTTGCAAGTCGACGGTCGCGAGCGGGCGTGCGCCGGGAGCTCCCGGAGCGCTCGGCCATCGCCGTCTCGCGAGGCATCGGGCCTGGTCGAGGTCGCGGGCCCGCGGTCGGCGACGGCCTCGGCGGTGGCGCGGGTGGTCAGCTTCCACAGCCGGCGGGCGGGCGCGCCGGGCCGTCCCGCCCGTTCGACGCCGGCGTTGCCGACGGCGGGCCGGTCCAGGACCAGTGACCGGACAGGTGTCGGCGGTCGCGGTGCGCACCCGCTCGGTATGCCCCACGACGACAGCACCCAACTCCTGGCACTGCTGGACGCGGTCGCACCGATCCGGGGACTTCGCGGACGCCCTCGGCGCAAGCCCCGACGCCTGGATGCCCCGTCAGGTCTGCGCTCGGCCTCTTCGGTGACTGCGGCGAGCGGTGACAGGTACCGGGCCTGCGGGTCGACGCAACGTTCTGAGACTCGCTCGGGTACGCCGTGCGCCTCCCGCCGAAGCAGACCCGTGCCGGAAGGCCGGACACGCCCACGCGAAGGGATGACCGGCCCGAATCAAGTGTGGTGCCGGAGCCGGTCGTTGAGCGCGGCACCGACGTCGGGGCAGTTCTTCCGGATGATGTCGAGGAAGGCGCGCAGCACCGGGGAGTGATCGCGGCCCGCGAAGGACAGGACGAGATCGGGCAGGGGCGTGCGCGGGGTCACTTCACAGAACCGCACTCCCGGACGCGGGACCGCCCTCATGCGGGACGGCCCCAGGCCGACGCCCACGCCCGAGGCGGCGAGGCCGATGATCGTGTGCACGTCCCTCGCGACGGTCGCGCCGGCGAGAGCCGATGAGTCCGTGCCCAGCAGGGTGCGCAGTCCGGCGACTACGGCGGGCTCGTCCTCGCCGGCCGACACGATCAGTGGCTGTCGCCGCAACTGGTCGGCCGTTACCGATTGTTGACCCGCGTACGGGTGCACCGTACTTACCACAGCGATCACGTGGTCGCGTCCGATCGGGACGGACACGAGATGCTCGGCTCCGGCGCCCCGTGGCGGGCCGAGGGTGAGGGCCACGTCCAGCTCCCCGGCGACGAGAGCCGAGCTGCTGCGGTTGGTCGCCATCTCGTGCAGTTCCAGTCTCACGTCGGGCCGTTCACGGCCGAACCGGCTCAGGACGCCCGGCAGCGGGTCGAGCAGTGCCGAGGCGATGAAGCCGAGGCGCAGACGTCCCGTCTCGCCGCGCGCGGCCCGGCCCGCATCGACCGTGGCCGCCGCGATCTCGTCGAGCGCCCGGCGTGCCCGCGCGAGGAACGCCTCACCGGCGGCGGTCGGGAACACCCCCTGACGTGTGCGGTCGAACAGCCGGGCCCCGACCTCGCGCTCCAGGTCGGCGATCTGCTTGGACAACGGCGGCTGCGCGATGCCCAGCTCGCCGGCCGCCCGGCCGAAGTGTTCGTGCTCGGCGAGAGCAACCGCGTACCGCAGGTGTCGCGCTTCCATGGCTCGCCCTCCATCCCATCGATCCCATCGGCTGCCGACAAGACCTCAAAGATATTGCCATGCCACTTACCAGATCTATGACTGGATGGCGCGGTGGTTCCTGTCTGGAATGGAGCCATGAAGAACGTATCTCTGACCGGCACCGTCTTCGTTTTCGTGCACGGCGCCTGGCACAGCTCCGGACAGTGGGCAGCGACGCAGCGCGCGCTGGCCGGACTGGGCGCTGCGAGCGTGGCCGTCGACCTGCCGGGGCACGGCTTCGACGCACCCCTGCCAACCGGATACCTGCTGCCCGGCCAGCCGGGCCTGCTGACCGAGAAGTCACGGCTCGCCCCCCTGGCGATGGACGACTGCGCCGAGGCAGTACTGAGCGTCCTGCGCCAGGTGCGTCACCATCGCACTGTCGTGCTCGTCGCGCACAGCGCGGGCGGCGGTCCCGCGTCCCTGGCCGCGGAGTGGGCACCCGAGCTGGTGGACCGGATCGTCTACCTGTCCGCGTTCGTCCCGGGCGGGCGGCCGCGGTTCTTCGACTACCTGGGCTCACCCGAGAACGCCCCCGCGCTGGGCCGGAACCTGAACCTCGGCGACCCCGAGGCCCTGGGCGCCGTACGGATCAATCCGCTCTCACCGGATCCCGCCTACCTCGACGAACTGCGGGAAACCCACTACCACGACACCCCGCTGGACCGCTTTGACCGGTGGCGGTCCGCGCTGAGCCCTGATCTGCCCCTGGCGATCCCGACGGCTCCGGTCACCCTGACCGCGGCACGGTGGGGACGAATTCCACGAACTTTCCTGCGCTGCGCCGAGGACCGGGCGCTGGCACCGGCCGCGCAGGACCTGACGATCGCGGAAGCCGACCGGGCCTTCCCCGGTAACCCGTTCACTGTGCATACCCTGCCCGGCAGCCACAGCCCGTTCGCAGCCCGGCCGGGCGAGCTCGCCGCGGTCCTCGCCTCGTGAGCCGGTATCGGCCCGTGAAGGGTTTCCCGTTCCTGAGCGCGGGCCGGCTCGCGGCCGGTGCCGGCGGGCGGCTCGTACTGCCGGTCGTGCTGTGCGACATCCGTGCAGTTGCTCAACGTCACCATCGGGCAGATCGCCGCCCCGGCGATCCGGGCCGACCCGGGTGCCGTGCAGCTGATGGTGGCCGGGTACACCCTGACCTCCGCCTCCGCGGCCGGTTCTGTGTCCGGGCTGTTGCCCACGGCTCAGCAGCTGGGCGGGTCGATAGGGTGGATGCGGCGGGGCTCGTCTACCTCGCACCCGCCGGCCCGGGCGCCGCGTTTCGGCACGCCATGATCTACGAGGCCGCCGTCTTCACCGTCACCGCGCTGATCAGCCTTCGGATGCGCGATCGGAACCGACCGGCCGCGCCACTGGCAGATGCGGCTATCCCGCCGCACGACATCCCCTGGGCGGCGGCGAAAAGAGCCTGGTAGGCAGTGTGCAGGAACATGCGGGTCAGGGCGGCGCCGAGGCAGAAGTGCGGGCCGGTGGCGACCGGTGGCGGTGGGTGCTCCGTGGTGCTCCCGGCCCGGTCGGTGCCCGGGCCGGGAGCGGCAGATCCTGGTAGCGACCGCGGTGTGGCGGGGGCTGGTCAGGCTGTGGCGCAGGCCTTGGTCACGTCACCGGCGGCGCTGGTGATCGCGCCGAAGTCGGGCTGCTGGTTGTGGGAGACCTTGTCGAGGGCATCGTCGACAGCCTTGGAGAGCTTGTCGGTGGCGGTGTCGAGCTTGCCCCCACCGTCCTGATGGATCTTCTTGGTATCGTCGACGATCTTCTTCAAAGCGTTGGTGGTGTGCTTGCGGCGCTCCTCGTCGGTGATCTGGCCGACGTTGACCGCTGAGTCCGCGAGGTCCTGGACATCGCCGGTGAGGCTGATCGCACGCTTCCCACAGTCGATGGCCTGGTCGGCGTTCTTGCACGCGGTGAACAACGGGGCCGCGACGAGCACCGCGAGTGCGGTGGCGGCCAGGCGGTACGGCTTTCTTGTCATGTCAGAATCCCTCCCGCCTGCACAACGCCGTTTTGCCGTAAGGCGGTTCCGGCAGCGTGGATGAAGGGTTGGCAAAGCCTTTGCCCGTTACCGAATGTGGCAATCAGTCAGTTTGCCTGGTCCGGACCGGGCGTTCCCGGTCCGAGGAGGTCGGTGCAGGCCTGCCAGGCGGCGGGCGGCAGGAGGTCGCGGGTGCGGGCGAAGAGCCCGTACAGGGCTGGTCCGTAGCGGGCGGCCAGGTCCGCGTTGTGAGCCAGGACGTCGAGTTCGTTGGCGACCGTGATGGCGAGGAAGGCCCGCAGGTCCTCCTCCGGCGGGGTGTGGTCGGCCCCGGTGAACCGGTCGCGGAACACCACCGGTTCGTCGACCCCCAGGCGCGGGTAGACGGCCGCCCGGTCGCAGCTGGCGTAGAGGTGGACGAGTGCTTCGCCGCGGTGGCCGATGAGGTCGACCAGGGTGTCCCGTCGGTCGAGCCCCAGCAGGGCCTGGTCGAATCCGTCGGTTCCGTACGCGGCGTGGCAGAGCCCGGCGGCCCGGACGGCATGGTCGCAGCCCCAGTCCGCCAACAGGCCTGCCACCCGGAGGAGATGGGACAGCAGCGTGCCGCCCGGGTGGGGGATCCGGTCGGTGCCGTGGGCGCGGAGGAAGGTTTCGACGCGGTCCCACGCGAGCGCGCTTCGGTGGTCGGAAGGCGTCACCTCGCGCGTCCTAACTCGTTTCCGCCAGATTCTGATCGTTGGGGCCCCGCGCGGGTCCGCGCCCCGGCGGCCGTCCCCGTCCGGCGGCCTCTGACAGCTCGCCGACCAGTCGGGCGAGGGTCGGGACGGCCACCCCGTGCGTGCCGGCGGCCCGCAGGACGGCGCTGCCGATGGCGCCGAGCTCGGTCGGGCGGCCGGCCTCCACGTCGCGCTGCATCGAGGACTTCATCGCCCCGGGGACCCGATCGACCGCCGCGAGCAGGGCCTGCGCGTCGGCGGGCGCGCCGACCGCCCGGGCGACGGCGGTGATCTCATCCAGCGCGGCGAGGAGTTCGGGCCGGTGCTCGGTGCGCACGGTGCCGACGTCGCTCGCATGGCGGGTGGTGAGCAGCGCCAACGGGGCGAGGAAGGAGAACTTGCTCCACAGCATCGCCGTCTCGTCCTCGCACAGCGTCACGGCCAGGCCGGAGTGCCGCAGTCGATCGGCGAACTCCCCGACGGGGGAGTTGGGTTCGCTGGGAGCGGCGAGTTCGACGGCGGCGAACGGGCTGGTGTGCTCGATCCGACCGGGCGCGGTGCGGGTGGCCTCGACCCGGATCGTGCCGGCCACGACCCGGGCGGCCGGGTAGCGCCGGCGTAGGACCGCCATGTGGTCCAGGCCGTTGAGCAACGGCACCACGATCCCGGTGCCGAGCACCTCGGGCGGCAGCCGGTCGAGGGCGGCCGCCAGGGCCGTCTCCTTGACGGTCACGAAGACGGCGTCGACCGGTTCGCGCAGCTCGGTGGCGGCCTCGACCGCGGCGGTGAAGTCGCCGAACTGCCCGCTGTGGACGTGTAGTCCGTCCCGGCCGAGGATGGCGGCGGTCTCCTCGCCCGCCAGGCAGACGACGCGGTGCCCGTCGCGGGCGAGCAGTCCGCCGATCAGTCCGCCGACGCCGCCCGGTCCGAGGATCGCGACGGTCAGGGGGGTGGTGGTCATGCTGACTCCTGTGGGTGAGAAGCGGGTTGGGGGGGCGGTTACGGGATGTCCCAGAAGAAGCGGCCCTCCAGACCGTCCGGGCTGAGGAAGCCGAAGCCGTCGCCGTAACCGAAGTCGAGGAAGTACGGATCGCCCTCGTCCGGGGCGTCCGAGAGGGCGAAGAAGTACCGCCAGGGCGCGGGGACCTCGGCTTGGCCGCTCGGAAAGGACGGGAGACCGCCGACGTGGTCGTGCACGTGACCGCCGTCCGGGAACCGGACCTCGGGGCCCTCGCCGCGCAAGTACCGCTGGAAGACGGCCCGTTCGTCCATCGACCGGTCGAGGTCCTCAGGCAGCGGCCGCAGATCGAGGTGGAACTCGACCGGTGTCTCGTCGCCGTCCGGGTCGCGGCGCCACAGCGTACGGCCGCGGGTGTCGGGCGGGCCGATGACGGCGAAGGGCGGGATCCGCCCGCCCGGCTGGACGAGCAGCAGGGCGTCGCCCGCCTCCGGGTCGATGCCACCCGTGATCTCCCCCTCCTCCAGGAAGAGGTAGGCGAGTCGCAGCTCCTCGCCGGGGACGGCGAACTGGCCGATGAACAACAGTGGTTCACCGGTCGTCGGCGAGAGCGGCCAGGCGGGTTCGGCCAGCCAGCAGGGCTCGCCGCCGAGCTTGGGGACGGGAGCGGTGATCGGCCGCTCGGGCTCCCGCAGGACGAACTGCAGGCGGGGGAGGAAAGCGGCGTCGTGCGGACCGGTTGCGGTGCCGGTGGGCTGCGGGGTCGGCGAGGGCGTCGAGGATGCCGGGGTCGGCGAGGGCGACGAGGATGCCGGGGTCGGCGAGGGCGACGAGATTCGTGGGGTCATGGGGTGGCCTCGGCGGCTTCGTAGAAGGAGACGACGTCGAAGCTGAACGGCCCTTCGTGGCGCGGCTTCCGCCCCGGCGCGGCCGACCGGCCCGGCGCGTGGTGGCGGTAGAGGTGGAGCGGGTAGTGGTGGAGGGTGCCGCGGGTGGGATCGGGCACCGGCAACCCCTCGGCGCGCAACGCCTCGACCAGCTCGTGGGCCGGCCAGCCGAGCAGGTCGATCCCCCGGTAGCCGACCGGGCAGGCGGGCCGGTCGTCGCTCGGGTTCCGGCCGACGGTCACGCTGCAGAGGCGGTCGCGGTCGTCCGAGCAGAGGGTGACGCCCACCCCGGGCAGCTGGAAGGCCAGCGCCCAACGGCAGCCGCAGACGAAGGTGTTCCGCACGCCGTCGGGCAGCAGCTCGCCGTGCGGGGCCAGCAACGTGCGCACCGCCGCCTCGGTGAGGCCGAAGCGCACCTCGGGCAGCGGCGCGGGCAGGCGGACGCCGTGGCCGGGCAGCAGGTCGATGGTCACCCGATCATGGTCTCTTGCGAGGCGGGCGGAGGGGAGGCCGGGGCGGAAAATGGTGAGCCCGCTCCGCGACCGCTGTGGCGACCGGTTCCAGCGGCAGGCGAACCTCGCGAAGAACGACCGGGCCCACGCGTCAGGGTCAGCCCACTCCCGGGTAGTAGCCCCGTGGGTGTTCCGACAGCTGGGAGAGGGTCAGTTGACCCCCGCCCCGGCAGATCGGGCACACCTGTTCCCTGTGGCATTTCGATGCAGCCGGTCCGTCCGTGGGGCTCGCTGGGTACCCACCCGCGGCCGCCGCATCCGGAGCGCCACCTGGGGCCCTCGCACTCCTAGCAGAGTACGTGAGCTTGCTCTTCAACCTCTCGCCCGGGCCTACGTGGCGTCCGCGTATGCAAGGTGGGTGCCGCAGACCCGGCAACGGAAGAGGTAAGCGGTTGGCTGGCCGTTCCTGGTCAAGGCCCTGAGGTACTGCTCGGCCTGCGCCGAGGACCAAGGCCCGTGGCTGAGTTCCTGCCGAAGCGCTGCCCACGCTTCGGGGTGGTCCACAAGTTCGGTGGCCCCGGCGCTCCCGAGGAAGGCAGCACCGTCGCCGCAATGGATCAGCCAGCGTTCCTGCTGCCACCCGCTGAATCCTGGCGTGCGTTGTGTGATCGCGAAGAGCCGGTCCAGCGGCACGTCGTCGACGACGTCTGTGAACTGGGCCTCGAAGCGTTCGGCTGCGCTGCCGTCGGCGATGCACCACGGACACAACCGACCCCGAAGGTTCTCCGCTGCGTAGACCGGGCCGGCGTAGATGTAGCCACGGACCCGACGGCAGCAGATGCACTCTGCGCCGGACTGGACGATGGCGCCGGTGGCCATCGGGTCGGGGTGATACGGGAATTCTGGAAGCGGCTCTGTCACGGCGAGCGACCGTATCACCGCAGCGACGGCTGCTCAGCTGGACGACGCCGCGTACACCCACCAGCTCTCCGAGGTGGCGAGCTTGTTCGGTTCGGCGGGTTTCTCCCACGGGCGGCGGAGGTCGGTGGCCAGGGGCCGGGCGAGACGGACGGGGGCCCGCCCCCTGAGGCCCCCGCTGCGGCTCGCCCCCCGTCTACACCCTGCCGCAGGGCACCGGCTCGTTGTACGGGCCCGACGCCGTCGTACGGTTGCCGCACACGGTGACCGTTGACGAGTAGGTCTGCACGACAGCTTCCGCGCCGATGAACGTGTTGTGGATCACCTCGCCGCTCGGCACGCCGACCAGTTCGACCCCGGCGGCGAAACCGCAGCCGCCGGCTTGGATGGTGGTGGTGTTTCCGGAGACATCGGCCCGGGAGACGTTTCCGAGCGCGATCGTGGTGCCGAACGATCTCAGGGAGTTCCCCGTGACCTGTGCCGGGCCGTATTCGTTGCTCGGTGGAGCGATGTAGACCGGGGGATAACAGGTGACGGGGTCACTGGTCTGGACATTGTCGCGGAGGATGAACGGACCGGGTTTCACCCCGTAGTCGCTCGCCGCAGCCAGCAGCCCGAGGTAGACATCGCGGTAGGTGTTCCGGACGAGCGTCACGTCCCCGGTCCACACCGCGCCCTCGATCTCCACGTCGGTCATCCAGTAGCCGACGTTGCTCACGTCGTTGTGCTCGATCACGTAGTTGTGGCAGTTGTCGCACGAGAACGCGTGCCGGCCGGTCGTGTGGACTGTTGAGTCGCGGACGGTGACATCGCGCGGCGCCACGGCTCCGTTGCCCTGGCCGTCCCACGTTCCACCGGAAAAGAGCTCCACGGCGTCGCCCCAGGTGTTCTCGATGTGCAGCCGTTCGAGCAGAACGCCGTCGGCACCCCCGATCTTGACTCCGGCGTCGTGCTCCCGCGCCGAGTTGTAGCAGGAGGGCTGGCCGACCACCGCGCAGTGCTCGGAGAAATTCGTACCCTGCAGAGTCAGATCCCGGACGACGAAGCCGCCCCCGCGGTCGAACCAGAGCCGCGCGCGGTTGGTGCTCACGGGCGCGTCGACGGTGGCCTTGATGGTCGCGCCGCCGCCCTCGATGGTGATGTTCCTCCGCTGGGTGAAGGTGATCGAGCCGTTGGTCAGGTAACAGCCGTTGCGGGCCAGGCGGATGGTCGCCCCGTCGGGAACCCCGCCCAGCCAGGTGTTGAACGCATCGGTGACGTCCTGCGAGCAGTCGGAGGCCACGGGTGGCGTGACCGGCGCTGCCCGGGCCGTGCCCGTCGCCGAGACACTGGCCAGCAGAGCGAGCAGGAAGGCCATAGCGGTGACACGTCTCTTCACTTTCGTCTCCCAGGATGATCGACAATCCGTAAGAGCATCATCACGCTACGCAACTGCTCGGGCGCGTCGAGGACGCCCGTTCGCACCGCCCGAACTCCCGGCGTTCCTCTCCTCCTCGCATCGCCGAGAGGGGACACCCCGGATCCCGGCAGTCCCTTGTCAGGTCAGGCTCACAAGCAGGCACCAACCGGGTGTGACGGGAGACGGTCTCGGTAGCGGTGACCCTCGCGGGACGTTCGCCGCGGAACACGGCCGAGTAGTGGTAGCGCAGCGGCTCGTGCCAGTCGGCGACCGACGGCTCGTCGAGGAACAGCAGGCTGAGGTCGGCGCCGGGGCTCAAAGCGGCGATCAGCTCGACCAGTTGCCCACGCAGGGACCGACCCGGCCGGTCCGGTTCGTCACGTACTTCCGACGTCCCACCCACGGTGACGATCCGCCGTTCTCCGGGGGCGCGCGGAGGTCAGGGGGATGCCACGTGGGCGGCGGCGAGGAGGGCGGGAAGGGTGCCCCGGAAGGGGTGCATCAGGGCGCCGACCTCGTGCCAGAAGCCGGGGGCGTGCGGGTACGAGGCCAGATGGCGGGCCAGGTGGGCGCGGGCGGCGGTGTGGAAGGCGGCGAGACCGCCGCCCGGCTCCTGGGCGTCGGCGGAGAAGGAGGAGGTCTGGCCGGCGTGGCAGGCGACGGCGGCGGCCGGGCGGGTATGGGCCACCGCTTGTTCGGCGGTGATCAGGCCGTCGACGAGTTCGGCGAGCGCGAGCGCGGGCGCGCGGTGGGCGCGGGGCAGCAGCGCGACCAGACAGCCGACGCTGAAGCGCCGCGCCAGGGTCGCGATCTTCCTGGCGTGTTCGCTCTCGGCCGTCATGACGGGGCCGCTGACAGGCGGGGTGGGGGCGCGGGGTTGTCGGGTGGCCGGGCGACGGCACGCGGCCGTAGCAGCCGCCGTGCGCGTCGTGGGTGACGACCGGTGGAATGTCGGGTCGCGTCGGTGGCCGTTCGAGTCGACTGGTCGAAGGAGTCGGCACCACCTGCGGGGTTCGGTTTTCCGAACCCCGGATTCGGGGGCCAGCACAATCGATCTCCCGGCCCCGGACGCCCACGATGGAGGGCATGAACGGGATGACGACAGCCGCAGCCCCGGCGGCGCATGACGGGGTGACGGGCGCGGCCCTGAGTGGGGACGGGCTGCACCGGGAGTACGGGCGCGGCACGGCGGCGGTCCGGGCGCTGCGCGGAGTGTCCGTGGCCTTCACGCCAGGGACCTTCACGGCGGTGATGGGGCCCTCGGGCTCGGGCAAGACGACCCTGCTGCACTGCCTGGCCGGGATGGACCGGCCGACCCGCGGCACCGTCCGGTGGGGCGACACGGAGGTGTCCGGGCTGCCCGAGCAGCGGTTGGCGGAGCTGCGCCGCACTCGGATCGGGTTCGTGTTCCAGGCCTTCAACCTGATGCCGGCGATGACCGTCGCCCAGAACGTCGAGCTGCCCGGGCGGCTGGCCGGACAGCCGCCGGAGCGGGCCCGGGTACGGGAGGCACTGGCCCGGGTCGGGCTCGCCGGGCGCGAACGACACCGGCCCGGCCAGTTGTCGGGCGGCCAGCAGCAGCGGGTGGCGATCGCCCGGGCGCTGGTCGCCCGGCCGGAGGTGCTGTTCGCCGACGAGCCGACGGGCGCGCTCGACCGGGCGACCGGGCACGACATCCTCGACCTGCTGCGCACGGGCGTCGACACCGACGGTCAGACCTGTGTGATGGTCACCCACGACCCGGCGGCCGCCGGTTATGCGGACCGGGTGCTGCTGCTCGCGGACGGGCTACTGGTGGACGAACTGGTCAAGCCGACCGCCGCGCAGGTCGGCGAGCGGCTGAGCCGGTTGGGCGGGTGAGCGCGATGAGCAGTCCTGTCCTGGCCCTGTCCGGCGGGCAGATCCGGCGGCGGCCCGCGGCCTTCGCCGGGCTGGGGGCGGCACTGTTCCTGGCGATGGCGGCGGTGACGCTGTTCGGCTCGCTGGTCGCCGCGCAGGTGACGGCCCCGGCGGGGGTGGCACGGGCACCGGTGGCCGGGCCGGGAGTGATGGTGATCGCCGCGGCGTTCGGCGAGATCGCCGTCCTGGTCGCGCTGTTCGTCGTGGCCAACGCGCTCGGTTTCACCCTCCGTCAGCAGCACCGTGACCTGGCCCTGCTGCGCACCGTCGCGGCGACACCCCGCCAGGTGCGGCGGGTGATCCGTGCCCAGGTCCTGGGCACCGTCCTGCTGGCGGCCGTCCCGGGCTGCGCGGTGGGCCTCCTCGCCGCCCGCGCCTTCCTCACCGCCCTGCAGCGGCGCGGGATGGCCGCGCCCGGTCTGCACATACCCGGGTCACCGGTGCCGATGCTGGTCGCGCTCGGCGTGGCGCTGCTGGTCGGGATGGTGGCCACCGCCGTCGCGGCCCGGCGGATCACCCGGCCCGCGCCGGCCGTGGCCCTGACGGAGGGGACGGGCGGCCCGCGGGGGACGGGCGTGCTGCGGCTGCTCGCCGGGGCAGCCGTGCTGGCGGGCGGTGCGCTGCTGCTGAGGCTGGCCGCGACCAGGCCGCCCGGGGAGCTGGACAAGGCGGGGCAGGCCTCGCTGCTCGGTTCGCTGGTGCTGTTGGTCGCGGTCGCCCTGCTGGGGCCGTTGGCGGCGCGGGCGCTGGCCGCCGTGCTCGGCGTCCCGGTCCGGGCGCTCGTCCCGCGGGCCGGCTGGCTGGCCGATGCCAACCTGCGCGGCTACGCGGCCCGGCTCTCCTCGGCCGTGGTCCCGGTCGCGCTGCTGGTCGGGCTCTCCGGCACGATGCTGATCATGACCAGCACCGCCGAACGCGTGGCCCGGGCCACCGGCGCCGCGACCAGCGTCACCAAAGCGAGCGACGTCTGGCTGCGCCAGGCGGAACTCGGCCTGCTGGTCTGCTTCGCGGCGGTCTCCACGGTCAACACCCTGGTCGCGCTGACCGCCGACCGGCGCCGCGAGTTCGCGCTGCTGCGCCTGGTGGGGGCAACGCGACGGCAACTGCTGCGGATGCTCTCCGTGGAGGCGCTGCTGACCACGGCGGTCGGCGTGCTGCTGGGCGCGGCGGTCGCGGCTGCGGCCTCGGGGGCGTTCAGCTGGGCGGTGCGGGGATCGGTGGTGCCGGTGGTGCCGGGCGCGGGGTGCGCCTGGGTGGTGCTGGGCGCGGCGGTCCTGACGGTGCCCGGGATCGTGGGCACGGGGCTGTGGGCGATCGGGGGATCGGCGGTGGAGTCGGTGGGCGGGGAACGGGGGTGAGGTGACGGGTTCGGGCGTGGCGGTGGGTGTGGGGGTGGGGTGGGCGTGGGGGTGGGTGTGGAGGTGGAAGTGGGGGTGCGGGCGTGGGCGGCGAGGCGAGCGGGTCGGCGGCCGTGCTGGGCGGTGGAGCCGGGGGAAGACAGGGTGATGCGGTGGTGCCTGCGGTGCCTGGTGAATGCTGGGGGCCGATCGGCGGGTGAGTGGTGAGGTGGACGGCGGTGCGACGGAAGGCGATGCGGTGGACAGCGGTGACGCGGACGATGGCTGAGCGGCGGCGATTCCTGGCGGTGCGCGGTGACGAGGCGGCGTTCGCCGTCCTCGGACTGCCGCTCGGGGTGCTCGGCGGCGTCTACGCGGTCGCCGTCCTCTACGCCGGGGCACTGCTCTCGCTCACCGTGCTGGGCCTGCCCTTCGTGGTGGCCTCCCTGCTCGGGGCACGGCGGATCGGCCGGCTGCACCGGTGGCTGGTCCGGCGGCTGCTCGACGAAGCGGTGCCCGAGCCGCTGCCGCTGCCCCGCCCGTCGGGGGTGCTCGCCCGGGGCCGGGCGGTGCTGACCGACCCAGTCGCCTGGCGGGTGCTGCTCTACCTCTTCCTACGGCTGCCGGTGGGGGTGCTCGGCTTCCTGGCCGCGATCGGGCTGCCGCTCGGAAGCGTCTGGCTGATGGGCTTCCCGCTCTGGGTACGGCTGCTGGAGCCGGGCCCCAGGCCGGTCGGCTGGTGGGACGTGGGCGCGATACCGGCCGGCCTCGCGCTGCTGGCCGCCGTACCCGCCGTCCTGCGGGCGTTGAGCCGGGCCAACCGGGCGCTCGCCCGCACGCTGCTCGGGCCGGTCCGTTCGCAGCAGCGGGTGCGCGAGCTGGAGAGCGCCCGGGCCACCCTGCTGGCCGAGAACAGCGGCCGACTCCGGCGCCTCGAACGCGACCTGCACGACGGCACCCAGGCGCAACTGGTCGCGCTCGCCATCACTCTCTCACTGGCCGACGACGCCCTCGCCGACCCGGCCGAGCCCGACCTCGGGCGGCTGCGCACCCTGGTCGACCGGGCCCGCGGGCAGACCGACGACACCATCACCGGCCTGCGTCGACTGACCAGGGGCATCCACCCGGTGGCACTGGACGGCGGGCTCGCCGAGGCACTGCCCGGGCTCACCGCCGCCTCGCCGGTGCCGGTCACGGTCCGGCTGGACCTGCGGGAGCGGCCGGAGGAGGTGATAGAACGGGCCGTCTACTTCTGCGCGGCCGAACTGCTGACGAACATGGCCAAGCACAGCGGCGCGCGGTCGGCGGAGCTGACCGCGAGCGCGGCCGACGGGACGGTCCGGCTGACCGTACGCGACGACGGGCGCGGCGGCGCCGCGATCGGCACGGGCACCGGACTGGCGGGCCTGGCCGAGCGACTTGCGGCGGTGGACGGGGTGCTGCGGGTGGACAGCCCGCCGGGCGGACCGACGGTGGTCAGCGCCGAGCTGCCCGGCAGGCTCTGACGGGGGCAGGGGCGGCCATGAGAGCGGCTCATGGCCGGGGCATGAGCACCGTTCATGAGTGCTTCGATGAGCGACGCTCATGCGCCTGGCCCATGAGTGACGCTCATGACCGCGCCTATGAGTAACGCTCATGAGGCCAGTCCATGAGCATCGCTCATGACCGCGCGATGAGCGACGCTCATGAGACTGCCCCATGAGTAACGCTCATGCGCTGGCTATGAGAGGGCTCTTGAGGCCGGGCTCATGAACGCTGCTCATGACCTGCCCCATGAGTAACGCTCATGAGCGGCCCGATAGGCCCGGCTCAGGATGTGCCGCTCTCCGCGAGGTAGGCGAGCACGGCCTTGACCCGCCGGTTGTCGGCGTCGGTCGCCGGCAGCTCGAACTTGGTGAACACCGCGGCCACGTGCTTCTCTACCGCCCGCTCCGACACCACGAGCTGCGTGGCGATCGACCGGTTGGAGTGGCCCTGCGCCATCAGTTCCAGCACCTCCCGCTCGCGCGGGGTGAGCGCGTCCACCCGGCTGCGCCGCCGGCCGCGGATCAGCTCGTTGACGATCTCCGGGTCGAGCGCGGTGCCGCCTGCGGCGACCCGGTGCAAGGCGTCCACGAACTGGGAGGTGCGGGCCACCCGTTCCTTGAGCAGGTAGCCGATACCGGCGGCGCCGTCGGCCAACAGCCGGGCCGCCCAGGTGGTTTCGACGTGCTGGGAGAAGACCAGGATCCCGACCTCGGGCATCGCGGCCCGGATCTCGACGGCCGCCCGGATCCCTTCGTCGGTGTGGGTCGGCGGCATCCGGATGTCCACCACGGCCACGTCGGGCCGGTGCTCGGTGACGGCGGCGACCAGTTCGGACGCCGTACCGGCGGTGGCGACCACCGCGCAGCCGCGCGCGGTGAGGAGTTCGACCATCCCGTCCCGGAGGATCACCGAGTCCTCGGCGAGGACGACGCGGAGCTGATTGTCGATCATGCCGCCATTATCCCGGGCATACGAGGGAGGTCGTCCCGCACCCGCAGAAATCTTCAGCCAAGACTGGACAGTCCAGACTGATGAAATTACCGTGGAACCGTGACCGAGAAGCGAACCGTCCGTACTGCCGCCGCCCTCGCCGACTCCGCTTCCCTCGCCGACTCCGCTTCCCCCGCTGACTCCGCTTCCCCCGCTGACTCCGCTTGCCCCGCTGACTCGGCTTCCCCCATCGACTCCGCGGCTCTGGCCGCCCGCGAGTTGCGCGCCGTTTTCAGTCGGCTGCGCCGCACGCTCCGGGAGGCCAGCGGGACCAGCGACCTCACCCCCTCCCAGTCCGCCGTGCTCAGCCGGCTGATCAACGACGGCCTGACCTCCGCGAGTGAGCTGGCCGTCGCCGAGCGGGTCCGGCCGCAGTCCATGGCCGCCACCCTTGCCGGGCTCGAACAACACGGCCTGATCGGGCGTCGGCCCGACCCCGAGGACGGGCGCCGCCAGCTGATCAGCCTCACCGAGACCGGTCTGGGCCGGATCGCGGACAGCCGTCAGGCACGCGAGGAGTGGCTGGCCAGGGCAATGGAGGAGCAGTACACCGAGGCCGAACGCGCCACCGTGCTGGCCGCCTTGACCCTGCTCGACCGGCTGAACCGTCGATGACCGGCCCGGCCGCCCGGTTGGCCCGCCTCCGGGCCAACCGTCGGCAGTCCGCTCCGGACGGCGGGTTCGATCGACGGCTGCTCGTACCGATGGTGCTCGGCTCGGTGCTCAACCCGATCAACTCCTCGATGACCGCGGTGGCCCTGGTGCCGGTGGGGGCTGCCTTCGGCGCGCCGCCCGCCGAGACCGCCTGGCTGGTTACCGGGCTCTACCTCGCCACCGCCGTCGGCCAGCCGGTGATCGGACGGCTGGTGGACACCTACGGCCCGCGCCGCCTCTATCTCGCCGGGACGGCACTGGTCGGCACGGCCGGCCTGCTCGGCGCGCTCGCCCCGTCGCTCGGGCTGCTGATCGTCGCGCGGGTGCTGCTCGGGCTGGGCACCTCGGCGGCGTACCCCGCCGCGATGCACCTCACCCGCGGTGAGGCCGAGCGGACCGGGCGGTCCAGCCCCACCGGGGTGCTGACCGTGCTCGCCGTCGCCAACCAGACCGTCGCCGTGGTCGGCCCGACCCTCGGTGGCCTGCTGATCGGCGCGGGCGGCTGGCGGACGGTCTTCGTCGTCAACGTGCCGCTCTCGCTTGCCTGTCTGGTCCTCGGTGCGGCCCGCCTGCCCGTTGCCGCCGCGCGCCGCGACCGGCAGTACCGGCCTGACCGAATCGGCCGAACCGACCGGGTCGACCGAATCTGCCAAGCCGACCGAATCGGCCGAACGGACCAGCCCGACCAGCCCGACCGCCTCGACCACGCCGGAATCGCGCTCTTCGCCGTCCTGCTCCTCTCGCTGATGCTGTTCCTGATGAAGCCGAGCCCGGCGCTCTGGTACCTGCCGGTGCTGGCCCTGCTGGCCGCCGCCGGCTTCGCCGTCCGCGAGACGCGGGCCCGCACCCCCTTCATCGACTTGCGGGCGCTCGCCCGTAACCGGCCGCTGATCGCCACGTATGTGCGCCAACTCCTCGGCTGCACCGCCATCTACGCCTTCCTTTACGGCTACACCCAGTGGCTGGAGGAGGGGCGCGGCCTGTCCGCCGCCGGCGCGGGGCTGATCCTGCTGCCGCTCTCGCTCACCGCCCTCGCGGTCTCCGGCCTCACCGGTCGCAGTTCGGCCGTTCGCGGCAAGCTCCTGATCGGCTCCGCGTGCCAGATCGCCGCTGGGGCGGCCCTGCTGTGGGTGCGCGCGGACAGCCCGGCCGTTCTGCTGAGCGCGGTCGGTGTGGTGGCGGGCATCCCGCAGGGCCTGATCGGGATCGGCACCCAGACCGCTCTCTACCACCAGGCCGATCCGGCCGCCATCGCCTCCGCGGCCGGGCTGCTGCGCACCTTCATGTACGTCGGCGCGATGGCCGCCTCCGCCGCGAACGCCGCCTTCTTCCGTCGCGGTGCCACTACGGAAGGGCTGCACGGCCTCGCGCTGTTCATGCTCGGCGGCGCGGCCCTGCTCTTCCTCCTGACCCTGCCCGACCGTTCCCTCGGACGGATCGCGAGCCGGATCCGGAAGTGACATTGACGATCCATCAGTTCTCGGTGCGCGGCGTTCCGCGCCAGGCGTGGACGCCGGGGGAGACCTCGACCACCTCGGGCGGATAGGCGGCCCGGACGAGTTCGAGCAGTGCGCGCTGCTCGTCCAGCCAGTCGGGGGCGGGGGAGAGGACGACCCGGAGTGTGACGCCCGAGTTCTCGGTGTCCGAGACGGTCAGCCAGAGCCCGCCGGGCCGCCCGGGTTCGATCCGCAGCTCCGGGCCGTGCTCCTCGTCCAGCCAGCGGACCGCGAACCCCTGGCCGAGCCGCTCCAAGGCCCTTTCCCATTCCTGCAGATGGCGATCGGTCACCAGGGTGACGAAGTGTCCGCGCACCGAGTCCGCGGTGACGGTGATCTCGCAGTCCAGCCAGTCGTGCCCGAGCAGGGAGCCCGGCGCGTGCCGCCCGAGCACCCGTACCCGGACGTTCCGGCCGCCGGTCCGCCCGTTGCATCCGGGGGCTTCGTCGGTGCCGGGACGGTCCGTCAGTCTGATCAACTCGTACTGGTGCGAAGCGACTTCACTCACTGCGTGCTCCCGGTGGCAGCGGATTCAAGGGCTGACATCCTCGCGCAGGTGTTCGCTCCGGTGCCAGACCGAGGGGTGGTGCGTTCCCGCCAGGTTCAGCCCTCGCAGCATTCAGCCTTCGCAGCATTCAGCCCTGGCAACGTTCAGTCCTGGCAACGTTCAGCCCTCGCAACGTTCAGCCGTCGCACCATTCGTCCCTCGGTGGCGGTCCGCTCCCCTCGGAGAGGCCGACGGCCCGCCTGACCGTGAGGTCGGGCAGGCCGTTCGGGTGGTGCCGCCGTGCCGGGCTGCCCGGTCCGTACGGCGGTGGGCGTCGGGTCAGCGGTGGTCCGGGTGACCGGTGAGGACGGTGGTGAAGATCGGCTCGCCGTGCTGGTGGCCGGTGACGGTGGTGGTGAGGGCGTCCGGGTCCTCGCCGGGGGTGTGCCGGGCGGTGATGGTGGTGGGCGCGTCGTGCTCGGCGTACCGGTGGAAGGTGGTGGCGGCGGCGGTCGGGGTGACGGCGACCGGGCTGGTCAGCGCATTGGTCGCCTGGCGAGCCGCCTCGATCAGCACCATGCCGGGGATGTGGTCGTTGGCGTGGTCGAAGAGGATCGGGTGCCAGAAGTCGGGGGTGAGGTGCCAGGTGCCCGGTGCGTCGGCCGGGGTGAGGACGACATCGCACGGGCGGAGCCGGCCGACCCGAGCCGGCGGCAGCGGCTCTGCGGTCACGCCGGGCGCCGGCAGCGCGTCGACGTCGTGGCGTCCTCGGCGGAGCCGCTGGTAGGTCGAGTTCGAGACGGTGGTGAAGCGGGAGTGCCCGGTGGCGGCCAGGTGCGGACCGCGCCGGACGACCGTGCTGAGCGTGAAGTCGACGGTGTTGCGGGTGCGGCGCGGCTGGGCGACGAGCTTCGCCTCGATGGTGAGGTCGGTGGGCTTGGGGCCGATCAGCAGCCGGCGCGGCCGGGTGGTGTAGTCGAGGTTCCACATCATGAACTTGTGGTCGAGCGGGACATCGAACCGGGTGTGCGCGAGATAGAGCCCGACTTGGCGGATCGTTTCAGCAGCTTGGATCGGGTCGTGCCGGGTACCGTCCGGGGTGCTGAAGAAGGTGTGCGCCCGGGGCCATTGCGCGGAGACCGCGAAGGTGGTCTCGTCCAGCTGCTCGCTGCCGGTGAGGAACACCTCGGCGTGGCAGGCCCGGTGGACGTACTCCTTGGCGACGGTACTGGTCAGGCGGGATGCCGGGCCGGTTGCCGGGCCCGGGCCGGGGAGGGCCCCGGTGGCCTCGGCGGTGGTGAGGGCGTCGGCAGGCGTGCGGAAGGCAAGCAGAGTCATGGGGAGCGCTCCGAAAGGCCGTAACGGGCGGGGTGGGCTGCTCAGGGCTCGTAAGATACGTACCTACCGGTTTGCTTTTCAAGGAGCCAGAACGAAGGTTCGTCGGCGGCCGAGCGGGGCGTTCGGATACGCCCCAAAGGGGTCTGAGCCCTTCCGCAGCCTGTGCCGGATTGGTGAAGGCCGGTTGACCTGCGGTGATTTCATGACTCAAACTTGACGAGTTCATTATCACGAGGGGGGTTTCCGTGAGGGTGACGGCCACAAGTAGGAGCTGCTGCTCCGGTTCTAGGGGCTCCAGCGAAGACTCGGGCACTTGGTCGACTCATACCGTCCGCGCGGGTTCCAGCGCCAAGAGGCGGGCCCCTATGTGACCTGGGACGCAGGGATCGCCGCAGGATTCGCGGGTAAGATACGGGGTGTTTGGTTTTATTTGCCGAGCGTTTCGGGTGGGTGGTTGCGGTGGTGCGGCAGGAACGGGCGGTCCGAACGCGTCGGCTGATCCTGGAGGCGGCGGCGTCGGTCTTCGACGAGTGCGGGTACGAGGGGGCGACGATCGGTGAGGTCGTCGCCCGCGCGGGAGTGACCCGCGGCGCGGTGTACTTCCACTTCGCGTCCAAGCGGGAGCTCGCCCAGGGGGTCGTGGAGGAGCAGTTCGGCCGGGACGAACTTCCCGAACGGCAGTGCAAGCTGCAGGAGTTCGTGGACCTCGGGATGGTCGTCGCCCATCTCATGCCCCGTGACCCGCTGTTGAGCGCGGGCGCGCGGCTCTCCCTCGGCCAGGACGTGTTCGGCGACTTCAGCGGCGGCGCCGCCCCCGGGTGGATCCAGCGGGCCGAGAGCGTGCTGATGATGGCCGGCGAGCGCGGCGAGCTGCTGCCGCAGGTGGTGCCCGCCGAGACGGCGTGGCTGGTGACCGGGGCCTGGACGGGGGTGCAGATCCAGTCCCAGAAGATGTCCGGCCGGGCCGACCTGGAACGCCGGATCGCCGTCCTGTACCAGCACTTGATGCCGAGCATCGCCGTGCCCGGGGTGCTCGCCACGCTCGACCTCGGGGCGGACCGGGGTGGTCGGGTGGTGGCCGAACTTGAGGCGGCCCGGGCCGCGGAGGCCGGCGAAGGCGGGGCCGGCGAGGACGAGGTCGCCGAGGCTGAGGTCGCCGAGGCGGGCGTGGGCGGGATCGGCTCGGTCTGACGCCGGCGGCCCCGCTTCCTCGCCGGTCGGCCGGCCGATGGGTCGGTCGGTCGGGCGATCAGTCGGGCGATCGATCGGGCCGGTCCGACGCCGGCCGGTGTCGTCTGCCCTCCCCATTTCGGGCGGCCGGTCCTGACGCCGGCTGGTCCGCTGTCCTGCTCCCCAGGGGCGATTGCTCCGCCTAAAAACAAACAGCGCGTTCGGTTTTGTATTGACAAACCGTCCGTCCTGTTTTTGGATAGGTGTCGGGTGCTCAGCCGATCCCTCCGCGCAACCTCGCGGGGGCCTCGAGCAGCGGAGCACCCGCCCGGCCGGTGGCCGTCGGGGTCGCCGACCCGTCTGGATTTGGGGTGGACGTCGTGGAAATCCGGGTGCTGGGGTCCTTGGGGGTCCAATTGTGCGGGGTGTCGGTGGTGCCGACCGCCCCGAAGCCGCGGCAGGTACTCGCCCTGCTCGCCTTACGGGCCGACCAGGTCGTTCCGGCCGGCGTCCTCGCCGACGAACTGTGGTGCGGCCGGCCGCCGCGCAGTGCGCGGACCACCGTGCAGACCTACGTCCTCCAACTGCGCGACCTGATCGACCGCGCGCTAGCCCAGGGCGACGGTGGTCCGGGGGCGTCCTGCGCCAAGGACGTCCTGGTCACCTCGGCCGGCGGCTACATGCTGAACAGCGGAGGCGGCCTCGTCGACCTCCAGGAGTTCGACCGCCTCGCCGGGCACGGCTACCGCGCCATGGATGCCGGTGACTTCCCGCTCGCCGCCCGCCAGTTGGGCGAGGCGCTCGCGCTGTGGCGCGGACCGGCCTTCGCCGACGTCCCGGTCGGCGGTCAACTCGCCGTCGAGGCCAAGCGGTTGGAGGAGACCAGGCTCTGTGCGTTGGACCAGCGGATCGAGGCGGACCTGCGGTTGGGCCGCCACCGCGTCCTGCTCGCCGAACTCACCGTCCTGGTCGACCGCTACCGCACTCACGAGAGCCTGCACGGCCAGTACATGATCGCCCTGCACCGTTCCGGGCGCCGCGGCGAGGCCCTCGAGGCCTACCAGCGCCTGCGGAACACCCTGGTACGGGAGTTGGGCATGGAGCCGTCCACCGTGCTGCGCCGCCTCCAGCGCTCCATCCTGCTCGCCGGCCCCGAGCGGCCCGACCAGGACCAGCCGGCCGCGCCCGCCGACGGAGCCGCCGCCCGCCCCGCCCGCCTCAGCCGGGTCGGCTGACCCGGGCGGCCTGAGTCGCAGGTTCGCGGCAGGGCGAACGGCGGCAGGACGAACGGCGGCAGGACGAACGGCGGCGGGGAGAACAGCGGCAGGGCGAACGGCGGCGCGGTGGTCGGCCGTTGACCGAACTAGGCGGCCTTCACCTCGGTGTTCTGGCCGACCTGCAGCAGCCACCGTCCGTCGTCCTGCTTGGTCATGACGTAGAGCGGGGAGCCTTCGGAGCCACCGTCCGCCCGGCCGTCCGCCCCGCCCGCCGCCGGCTGGTAGACCTGTCGCACCTTGACGGCCGCCACGTCGGGGCGAAGGAAGCGGATGTGCGCCACCTCGTAGGTGACGTCGCCGCTCCAGTTCGCGGCGGGCAGGACGGCGCGGGTGAACGCGGCGATCGCGTCGAGGCCGAGGAGGACCTTGCCGTGGGCGGTGGTCCAGAGGGCCTCGGGGTGGAACAGTGCGAGGAAGCCCTCGGCGTCCTTGGCACGCTGGGTGCGTTCGACGGTGGCGACGATCCGCTCGATGGCCTCGACGTCCGCGGCGCGGGCGTCGGTGCTGGTGTCGGTGTCGGGGCTGAGAGTGTCGCTGACTGGGCTGTCTGCTGCCTGGGTGTTCATGCGGATCACTCTTGTCCCTCAAGTCCACTTGAGGTCAAGCCGCTTGGTGGAGTGGAGCCCAGGGCGAGGTACTCGCCGAGACGGGCGGCGGCAGTGAGCATGGCGAGGCCCCTGGCGGTGAGGTGTCGCTGCCAGCCGTCGAGGGCCGCGGCCAGTTCGTCGGTGCCGCCCGCCGTGCGGATCTGCCGGACCACGGTGGCGATGTGGTCCAGCCGGTACCCGCCCCGCCGCAGCAGGTGGGCGAGTTCGGCGTCGCGGACGTCGGCCGGGCCGTAGACGCGGTGGCCGGTGGCGCGGTCGCGGGCCGGGGTGAGGATGTCGGCGGCCTCCCAGGCACGCACGGTCGCGGGAGTGACGCCGAGCCGGTGCGCGACGTCGCCGACGCTGAGGGGGCTGGACGGCATCGGACGCTCGGGCGCCGTCGACTGCGCCGTCGACTGCGCCGTTGACTGTGTGGCGGGTGCGGCCGTGAGGTGGCCGACGGCGTCCCGGACGGCGGCGAGGGTCTCCCGGTCGCGCAGCAGTCGGGCGTGGCCGCGGTCGAGGGCGGTCAGGGCCTCGTCGAGGCGGTCGGCGTGGAGGGTGGTCATGACCAGGCCGGCGGTCGCGTGCCCGTACGCCGGGACGAGGGCGAGGAAGGCGCGCAGGGCGGCCGCGTGCAGCTCGGTGTAGATCCGGTAGCCGGTGGGGGTGCGGGCGGCGGGCGGGAGGCAGCCGTCGCGTTCGTAGTTGCGGACCGCCTGGGTCGAGATGCCGTGCTCGCGGGCGAGGTCGGAGGGGCGCATGGTCGTCTTCCGTTCGAGCGCGTTTGAGGCTTCGCGTCCAGTTCTCGCTGCAGTCGACGGGCTGGCTGGGGCAAAGTCTCAACCGTTCTTTCAAGGATACGCTTGAGGTTCATGAGCCAGGACATTCACGACTTCGTCACCCCGTCGTGCGAGCTGCTGGGGCTCGGCGAGCCGACGCACCAGGAGCCGGCATTCGGCTGGGTCCGCAACGAACTGTTCGCCCGGCTGGTCGACCGGGGCTTCCGGTCGATCGCCCTCGAAACCGACCGGGTGGCCGCGCTCGCCGTGGACGACTACGTCCGGGAGGGCGTGGGCACGTTGGACGCGGCGCTGAGCGAGGGCTTCTCGCACGGCTTCGGGGAGCACGACGCCAACCGCCGACTCATCGCCTGGATGCGCGAGTTCAACCGGAACCGACCGCCGGGGGAGCAGCTGTCCTTCCACGGCTTCGACGCCCCGACCGAGACGTACAGCGCCCCCAGTCCGCGCCGCTACCTCGAGCACGCCCGCGACTACCTGCGACTCGACCTCGACATCGCCGGTCCGGCCGGGGAGGACGAGCGCTGGAGCCGAGCCGAGGCGGTGCTGGACCCGGCGCAGTCGCCCGGTGCCACCGCCGAGGCCGGGCGGCTGCGCTGCCTTGCCGACGACCTGCTGCTCCGACTCCACGCGCGGGCGCCGGAGTTGATCGGCGCGACCTCCCGGGCCGAATGGCTCAGGGCCAGGACGCGGCTGACCGCGGGCATCGGACTGCTGCGCTACCACGCGCAGTCGGCGGTCCGGGGCCTGACCCCGAGCGACCGGTTGAGCGGTCTGCTCGGGGTGCGGGACGCGCTCATGGCGCAGAACCTCCTCGACATCCGCGACCTCGAGGCGCAGCGCGGCCCGACCCTGGTCTTCTCGCACAACCAGCACCTGCAGCGGAACCCCAGCGCCTGGGCACTGGGGGAGCTGGACTGCGGATGGAACAGCGCGGGTCGCATCGTCGGCGCGCTGCTGGGCGAGCGGTACGCCTTCGTCGCCGGGAGCCTGGGGCGCAGCGAAGCGATCCTGCTGGGCGAGCCGGCGCCGGACACGTACGAGGCGTTCCTGCAACGGCCGGATGTGCTCTGGCAGTTGACGGAGGCGGTGCTGCCCGCGGGCCGGACCCGCACCGACACCACACCGCGGCAAGGCTACTTCCCGCTCGATCGGGAGGTGCTCGACGGCGCGGCCGCGCTCCTGCACATCGGCGACGGCGCGGCGGCAGCCGCAGCATCGGCGGCGCGGGACACACGGGCACGGGCGGCGCCGGACGGACCGGCGGCGTCGGGCACGCCCGCGGCGTCGGACGCGTCGGTGGCACCGGCGTCGCCGCGGGGCTGAGGAACCGTCGGGCCCGGGTAGGCCGTCCGCAGGTGGGACAGCAGGGCGGCGGTCGGCGGCTCGGTCGGCCGTCCGCTCGGCCAGGCCAGCGCGATCCGTACCAGCGGGACGGGATCGGCCAGTGGGCGGACCCGCAGTCCGGGTGCCGGGCCCGGGTTCGGCAGGATGGCCACGCCCAGCCCGTGCGCGGCGAGTTCGGCCAACTGTGGTGGCGCGGCGGCCTCGACGCCGACGGTCGGGCGCGCCCCGGCCTCGGCCAGGGCGCGCTCCAGCGCGGTGCGCATGCCGGTGCCGCGCGGGGTGCTCACCAGGGCGTGCCCGGCCAGCGCGGCGACCGGGAGCGCGTCGTCCCGGCTGGTGCGGTTCCGAGCGGTGGCATCGCGGATGCTTTCGCAGATGGGTTCGTCCCGGGCGGTTCCCTGCGGGGCGCCACCGAGCGGGGAGGCGCTGCCCAGGGCGGTGGCGAGCGGGTGGTGCTCGGGGCAGGCCGCGACCAGCGGGACCTCCAGCACGGTGTGCAGGTCGAGTCCGGCCAGTGTCGTCCAGCCGTCGTCGTCCTCGCGTCCGCTCGCGGCGGCGGGCAGGCCGATCACGGCGAGGTCCAGCCGCCCGTCGCGCAGCGCGGCGAGCATGCCCGCGGTGGTGTCCTCGGCCAGCGAGAAGTCGATGCAGGGGTGCTCCTGGCGGAACGCGGCGAGCGTGGTGGCGAGCCCGGGGAACGTGCCCAGCTCGGACGGCGGGGTGAACGCCGCTCCGGCGACCATGCCCAACCGGACGTGGCCGCGCCGTTGGCCGCCGAACTCCTGCGCCGTCCGCCGGGCCGCCGCGGCGGAGGCGAGTGCCGCCCGCGCGTGCGGCAGTACGGCCTCGCCGACCGGCGTGAGGCGCACGGTGCGACCCGAGCGGTCGAGCAGCCGGTGCCCGAGTTCGCGCTCCAACTGCCGGATCTGGGAACTGACCCCGGGCTGGGTCAGGTGCAGCAGCTGCGCGGCGCGGGTGAAGCTTCCGTGCTGGGCGACGGTGACGAAGTACCGGAGCTGCCGCAGTTCCATAACTGCTGATCATAGGCGGCAGAACTCCCTGCTCTTGGACGGGTGAACGGTTCCGGCCGCAGGCTGGACGCATGGAAACCGTGTCGAAGGACCAGGGCGCCGGGCAGCTCGACTGGATCCGCGAGCAGATCGCGGCCGAACGCCGCGAACTCGCCGAGGTGTTCGCCGCCCTCACCCCGGAGCAGTGGAACGCGCCCTCGCTGTGCGGGGGGTGGCGGGTCCGCGAGGTCGCCGCGCACATGAGCACCGGCTTCCGGCACTCGACGGCGCGTACGGCCGTGGAACTCGCCCGCTCCGGCGGAAACGTCCACCGCATGGCCGACCGGATCGCCCGCCGCGACGCCGCTGCGATGACCGAGCGCGAACTCGCCGCCGCGATGGCCGACCACGCCGGCCACCCGTGGCGCCCACCGGTCGGCGGCCGGATCGCGGCGCTCGCGCACGACGCCGTCCACGGCCTCGACATCACCCTGGCGCTCGGTCTGCCCGCCCGCCTGCCGGTGGCGCGCACCACGGCCCTGCTGGCCGGTGTCTCCCCGTGGACGCTGCGATTCTTCGGGGCGCGGGTGGACGGCGTCCGCCTGGTGGCGACGGACCTCGACTGGTCGTACGGGCGCGGTCCGCTCACCGTGGCGGGACGGGCGGAGCACCTGCTGGCGGTGGCGTACGGGCGCCGGGTGCCGGAAGGACTGCTCTCGGGGTCGGGCGCGGGGCGGTTCGGGTGGGGCGGGCAGGGCGAGGCCCGGGGCGGAGGTACTCCACCGGGGCCGGGCGGCCGTCATGCGAGTTCGGGGGGCCCGTGACTACGATCGGAAGAAGTCCTTCCGGATGGTGGTGAGACGGAAGCCAGGTCGCCGATGCCTCCGAGGTCCGTGCAGTGGCCGCCGTACGTGCGGGTCGCGCCGTGGTTGCTGATCGTCGGCGGGCTGGTGTGGAACTCGCTGGACCCGACCGACTACTGGGGCGATCCGCTGCTGGCGGCGGCCGCCGTGCTGGCGGGCTCGCTGCTGCGGCTGCGGGACACCGTCGCGGTCGGGATCGCCAATGTGCTCGGGATCCTGGTGCTGTCCACCCAGGACGCGTCGATCGGGACGGGGGACGGGTACCTGGAGCTGGCGAACACGGCCTTCGCCGCGCTGCTCGGGGTCGGGGTGAACCGCGTGGTGGCCCGGCACGGGCGGCGGCTGGAGCGGATGCGGTCGGTGGCGGAGGCGGCGCAGCGGGCGGTGCTGCCGGAGCCGCCGGCACGGGTGGGGGAGCTGTCGGTCGCGGCCAGTTACCACGCGGCCCAGGACGAGGCGCTGATCGGCGGGGACGCCTATGCGCTGCAGATCACCCCGTACGGTGTGCGCGCGCTGATCGCGGACGTGCGGGGCAAGGGGCTGCACGCGGTGGGGGCGGTCTCGGTGCTGCTCGGGGCCTTCCGGGAGGACTCGCACCGGGTGCCGGAACTGGCCGCGCTCGCGGACGCGCTGGAGGACTCGCTGCTCCGGGAGGCCGACCTGCTGAGCGAGGAACTGCGGCTGGAGGGGTTCATCACGGCGCTGCTGGTCGAGTTCCCGCCGGGGGAGGGGACGGTGCGCACGCTCGACTGCGGGCACCCCGGCCCCTATCTGCTGGGCGCCGACGCGCACACGCAGAGCCCCGGCCCGTACCCGCGAGGCGGTGAGCCGGCGGTGCGGCGGCTGGACGCGGCCGACCCGGGGCTGCCGCTGGGGATGGGCGGGCTGGGGGTCGCGCGGCCCGCGCCGGAGAGCCGGCCGTTCCCGCCCGGGTGCACGCTGCTGCTGGTGACCGACGGGGTGACCGAGGCCCGGGACGCGGCGGGGGAGTTCTACGACCCGGTGCTCGGGCTGGCTCCGCTGGGTCCGTTCGCCGGGCCGGCCGAGGTGCTGGACGCTCTGGTGGCGGACGTCGCGCGGTGGACCGGCGGGCCGCGGGACGACGACATGGCGGTGCTGGCGATCACCCGCCGGGCGGGCGGATGACAGGCGTGCGGATGGTGGGCGTGCGGGTGCCGGATGCCGGGTGGCGGGCCGGTGCTACGGCGCCCGGCCGAGTGTCGATACGAGGTACGAGGTGCGAGGAGCGGCGGTGACGCCCGTACGGCGGTCTCCTGGACCAGTTCGACGGTTGCCGACGGTCACGCCGGTATCACGATGAGGTGTCGGTACGGCAGCACTCCATGGAATTCGGCCAAGTTGAGCGGTGCCGTCCGGTGGCCGGAAAGACGGTGTCCGCATAGCGGACGATGAAATGGACGGATGGCCCCGGCGGCGCCCCGGGCGTCCTTCGGCCTGTGCCGCCTTGGCAGAGGGGCGGTCCGGACGTCGAGGCCGGTCCATAAGGGGGCGTAGGAGGCGCGCAAGAGGCGGTCGGGGGAGTGGCGGGATCGGGCCGCGCTGTGGTTCGTCCGGAAACGGACCTGGCGCTTGCCCCGTGTCGAAGGGGTGGCCGAGAGTCGAACCAATGAACGAGAAGCCTCGCCCTCGCCAGGCCCGTCTGCTCGACCACCGCGATTTCCGGCTCCTGTTGACCGGAGCCGCGGCGGCCCAGACGGGCAGTCAGGTCACCCTGGTCGCGCTGCCATTGGTGGCGGTGATCGTGCTCGACGCCACCCCGCTCGAGGTCGGTCTGCTGACCGCCGCCGAGACCGCCGCCTTCCTGTTGGTCGGCCTGCCGGCCGGCGCCTGGCTGGACCGGATGCGCAAGCTGCCGGTGCTGATCCGCGCCGACCTCGTGCGCTGTCTGGCGGTGGGGTCGATCCCGCCGGCGGCGGCGCTCGGGGTGCTGACCATGCCGCAGCTCTACCTGGTGGCCCTGGTCACCGGGGTGGCCACGGTGTTCTTCGACGTCGCCCACCAGTCCTTCCTGCCCGCCGTCCTGCCGCGCGAGCAACTGGTCGGCGGGAACGGGGCGCTGGAGACGGTCCGCTCCTCGGCGCAGATCGCCGGGCCGGGCCTCGGCGGGGGGCTGGTCCAGCTGCTCGGGGCGCCGCTCGCCATCGTGGCCGACGCCTGCGGCTACCTGGCCTCCGCGCTGCTGCTCGCCCGGATCCGGGTCGAGGAGCCGCCGCCGGAGCCGACGCCCGGGCGCTCGCTGCGCGCCGAGGTCGGGGAGGGCGTCCGCTTCGTGCTCGGACACCCGCTGCTGCGGGCGATCGCCACCGCCACCGCCGTGTCCAACCTGTTCGCGGCCGTCCTGATGGCCGTACAGACGGTCTTCTGGGTACGGGTGCTCGACCTGGCGCCGGGCGCCATCGGCGTGCTGCTGTCGACCTCCGCCGTCGGCGGGCTGGCGGGCGCGCTGTGTGCCGGCTACCTGGCGCGGCGGGTCGGACAGGCCCGGCTGATCTGGCTGTCCACGGTGGTGACGGCGCCGTTCGCGGTGCTGTGGCCGCTGTCCGGCGGCGGCGCGGGCGTGGTGCTGTTCGGCCTCGCCTCCGGGGTGGTGCTGTTCGGCGCGGTCGCCTACAACGTCGCCCAGGTCAGCTTCCGGCAGAGCGTCTGCCCGCCCGAGCTGCTCGGCCGGATGAACGCCACCATGCGCTTCCTGGTGTGGGGCACGTTGCCGATCGGCGCGCTGGGCGGCGGGATCGTCGCCGACGCGGCCGGGCCGCGCGCCGCGCTCTGGCTCTGCGCGATCGGCTTCCTGCTCGTGCCGGTGCCGCTGCTGCTGTCGCCACTGCGGCGGATGCGCGACCTGCCGGGCGGGGACACACCGGGCGGCGGCACGCCGGACGCGGAGGAGGCCGCCACCGCCGAGCACACCGCAGGGAGAGCGACCACCGCCGAGCGGCCCACCACCGCCGAGGAGCCCGCCGCGAGCACCAGCACCCCCTGACCGACCCCAGACCTGCCGAGCCGCGACCGGAAACCGGAGACCGTTCCCGTGCACGCCAGCATCACCTCCGCCTACCTCGCCCGGTACCGCTCCGCCGCCGCCGACTCCCCGGCGGAGCTGCTCCCGCTCACCGGAGCCCAGCGGCGGTTCCTGATCAGCCGCCGACTCGCGCCGCACAGCCGCTCCGACGTCGTCCCGCTGTTCTTCGCCTACCCGCGCGGCACCCTCGACCAGGACCGGTTGGCCCGCGCCGCCGCCGCGGTCGCCGCCCGGCACCCGGCCCTGTGCGGCGCCTTCGCGACCGTGCGCGGCACGCCCGTCCTGCGGGTCGGCGGCCCCTCGGCCGAGGCCGCCCGGATCGCCGTCGCCCCCGGCCGAACGGCCCGCGAGGCGCTGCGCGAAGCCCTGCTGGACTGGCCCGCCGACGGGCCCGCCCTGCGCCTGCTGGTCGCCCAGGAGCCGGAGGGCGACAAGGAGTTGCTCGCCCTCGCGCTGGACCACGCGGCCTGCGACGAGCAGTCGCTCGGAGTACTCACCGCCGAGCTGAGCGAAGCGTACGAGAAGGACGAGGCACACGAGCGGGGCGAGGCACCGGCGGCCGGGCCCGCACCGCAGGCCCTGGCCGACTACCGGCAGGCCGTCGAACTCCAGCTGGCCGCCGAGGACGCCGCCGGCGGGCCCGCCGCGCAGGCCCACTGGGGCCGCCGGCTCGGCGCGCTGACCGGGGCGGGCGGCGGCGCGGCCACGTCCACCGGGATGCTCACCGAGCGGCTGCCGGCCGCCGAGGGCGCCGCCCGCAGCGCCGTCTTCCCGGCCCTGCTGGACGCCGTCGGGGCCGCCGCGCACCGACTGCACCGGACGGACGGGGGGCCGCTCGCGCTCGGCTACCCGTGGGGCGGCCGACCGGTCGGCTCGCCCGCCGCGCTCGGCTGCTTCCTCAACACCCTGGTGCACCCGGCCGGTTCGAGCACCACGGACGACCTGGACACCCTCGCCGACGCCTGGTGGGACGACCTCGACCACGCCGGCACCCCGTTCGACGAGGTGGTGCGCGCGGCCCGTACCGCCGGGGCGCCGTGGACGGGAGCCCTGGACGCCATGCTCACCCTGGAGGACCTGCACCGCCGCCCGCCGTTGGTGCTCGGCGGCACGCCCGGCCGGGAGACCCACCTGGCCGGACGGCCGCTCGCAGCCCCGCTCGCGGTCTCCGCCTCGCACGGCGACGACCTGCTGGTCCGGCTCGCCTGGGACAGCGACCGCTTCCCCGAGGCCGACGCCCGCGCCGCCTTCGACGACCTGCTCGCCGTGCTGCGCCACCACCTGCACGCCCGGCCAGGCCCGGACTCCCACGCCTGACCTTCCGGGCCTGACCTCCCGCGCCTGACCTTCCGCGCCTGACCCTCGACGCCTGAACCCGCCTGCCCCGGAAGGGGTTTGCGACTCCCGAGCCCGCGCCCCGACCGACGGGCTGCCCGACCTCCCACGCCCCATTCCGCGGGCCCGAACTCCCATGCCGGATCCGCCTCGCAGGATCCACCGCGCCTGGACGCGCGTGCCCGAACAGGCATGCCCGCGCAGGAGCCCGAAGCCCGGACCCCCGGGCCGCACCGTCATCCCGGTGCGGCCGGGTCCAGCGGCCGGAGCGGGACCACCCCACGCCCGCCGCCGGCCACCGCAGTGCCGACAAGCCCACCACACAAGGGAACCGCCCATGTTCGCACTCTCTCCGTCGCAGGAGATCGTCTGGCTGCACGAACAGATGCTGCCGGGAAGCCGCGCCTACAACTTCACCGCCGTCCTCGACCTCTGGGGCACCCTCGACCGGGACGCGCTGCACGCCGGTCTGGCCGCCGTCCTGGACCACCACCCCGGCCTGCGGCTGGAGTTGGTGCCCCGAGCGGAGGGGCTGCCCGGCCAGCGGGTCGCCGAGGGGTGTCAACCGGAGCTGCGCCACAGCGACTTCGCCACCGAGCACGACCCGGAGGCCGCCTTCCGGCGGCTGCTCGCCGCCGAGGCCGAAGAACCGGTCGACACCGAGCGGGCACCGGTGCTGCGCTGGCACCTGGTGCGGATCGCCGAAGGCCACCACCGGCTGATCCACGTCGAGCACCACCTCGTCCACGACGGCCACTCCTTCGCGATCCTGCTGCGCGACCTGTTCACCGTCTACCGCGCCCGGGTCCTCGGCGAGCCGTACGACCTGCCCACCGCCCCCTCGTACGAGGAGCACGCGCGGGCCGCCGTCGACGTCCCCCGCGACCGCGCACTCGACTTCTGGACCAGGGAGTTGGCCGACGCGCCGCGCGAGGTCACCCTGCCCGGGCTGGCCCGGCCGGGCGTCGAGCGCCGCCACCGGGGCGGCCAGTTGCGCCAGGCGATCGGCGCCGACCTGGCCGAGCGGCTGCGCGAGCGCAGCAAGGCGGACGGCCACACCCCGTTCAGCACCCTGCTCGCCCTGTTCGCCGAACTGCTGCGCCGGCACAGCGGGCACCGCGAGGTCGTGGTCGGCACCGCCGTCGGCAACCGCCCGGAGGGCTTCGAGGGCACCGTCGGCATGTTCGTGAACACCGTGCCGCTGCGCCTGCGGCTCGACCCCGCCGCCCCCGGCACCGAGGCCGTGGACGAGGTGACCGACGTCCTGATGCGCGCCCTGCCGTACCAGGACCTGCCGGTGCAGGAGCTGACCCGCCGCCTGGGCCTGCACACCGGCGGTGCCGACAACCCGCTGTTCAACGTGATGTTCAGCGCGCACGACGCGGCGCTCCCCGACGTCCAGGCGCCCGGCCTGGAGGTCTCGCTGTACGAGGGCTTCAACACCGGCACCACCCGCTTCGACCTCGACCTGGTGCTGCTGCCGGACGACCGCCGGGTGGTCGGCGAGAAGCACGGCGCCGCCGGGATGACCCTGGTCTGGGACTACGACGCGGACCTGTTCCGCGAGTCCGAGGCCGTGCTGCTGTCCGAGCGGCTGCTGGAGCTGCTGCGCTGCTACCTCGACCGCCCGCAGGCGCCGATCGCCGAGCTGTCCCCCGCGCCCGAGGCCGCGCCGACCACCGTGGCGCCGGTCGCCACACCTGCCGACACGTCCACCGCTACGCCCGCCGACGCACTGGCCGTGCTCGACCCGGCCGCCGCCCACGACCCGACCGCACTCGCCCTGCTGACCGGCACCGAGCGGATCAGCTACGGCGAACTCGACCGTCGAGTCACCGAGTTGGCCGAGCGGCTGCGCGCCGCCGGGGTCGCACCC
This sequence comes from Kitasatospora sp. NPDC033851, assembly GCF_055576085.1. Lineage (NCBI taxonomy): Bacteria > Bacillati > Actinomycetota > Actinomycetes > Kitasatosporales > Streptomycetaceae > Kitasatospora > Kitasatospora sp. NPDC033851. The sequence continues at coordinate 208,825 of NZ_JBVIRL010000014.1, forward strand.
GGCCAGCCGGTGGCCGCCGTCCTGCCGCGCGGCGCGGACAGCGTGGTCGCCCTGCTCGCCTGCCTGCGCCACGGCGCCGTCTACGCGCCGCTGTCCACCGAGGACCCGGCCGCCCGGCTCGGCCTGCTGCTGGAGCGGCTCAGCCCGGCGCTCGTCCTGGCCACCCGGCAGAGCGCCCTCGCGCTGCCCGCCGAGGGTGTCACCCCGGCGCTGCTGGACGGCCCGGCCTTCCCGAAGGCCGAGCCCGCCGACGTCCTGGACGGCGCCGCCTACCTGATCCACACCTCCGGCTCCACCGGCGTGCCCAAGCCCGTCCGGGTCGGCCGCGAGGCGCTCGCCGGCTACCTGGCCGCGATCGTCGACCGCTACGAACTCACCTCCGCCGACCGGGTGCTGCTGTTCGCCCGGCCGTCCTTCGACGTGGCGCTGGAGGAGGTGCTGCCCGCCCTCGCCGCCGGCGCCGCCCTGGTCGTGCCGCAGCGCGAGGTGCCCACCGGGCCCGAGCTGGTGGCCGTCCTGGCCGCCCGCGGCGTCACCGTCGCCAACCTGCCGACCAGCTACCTGCTCGCCGTCCGCTCGGACCTGTCCGAGGCGCTGCGCGACGGCCGCTGGACGCCACGGCTGCTCGTCCTCGGCGGCGAGCGCCTGCCCGCCCGGGCGCTCGCCGACCTGACCGAGGCCACCACCGTGCTGAACGCCTACGGCGTCACCGAGGCCACCGTCACCTCCACCGTGTACCAGGTGACCGCCGCCGACGTCGCCGAGGACGGCGAGATCCCGCTCGGCACCGAGCTGGACGGCGTACGGATGCACGTCCTGGACGACACGCTGCGCCCGCTCCCGGCCGGCTGCGTCGGCGAACTCGTCGTCGGCGGAGCGATGGTGGCCGACGGCTACCCCGGCCTGCCGGAGCCGACCGCCGCCCGCTTCGTCACCGTCCGCGCGCTCGACGGCGCCCGCGTCTACCGCACCGGCGACCGCGGCTACCGCGACCTGGACGGCCGGCTCCGCTTCCTCGGCCGCGCCGACAACCAGGTCAAGCTCCGCGGCCACCGGATCGAGCTGGAGGAGATCGAGGCCGCCGCCTCCGCCGAACTCGGCGGCCGCTCCTGCGCGGTGGTGCTGCACACCGACCCGCAGACCGGCCCCCGCCTGGTCGGCTTCCTGGAGGGCGCCGACCGCCCCGACCAGGCAGCCCTGCACGAGGCGCTCGCCCGCCGGCTGCCCGGCGGCCTCGTCCCGGCGAGCTGGACCGCCGTCGCCGCGATGCCCACCCTGCCCGGCGGCAAGCCCGACCGCGCCGCCCTCACCCTGCTGGCCAACCAGGCCGCCGAGGCGGGCCCCGAAGAGCAGGCCGCGCCGAGCGCGTTCGCCGACCCCGGCCAGGAGCTGATCGCCGCCGCCTGGCGCGAGGTGCTCGGCCACGACCGCTTCGGCGCGGACTCCCACTTCTTCGAGGTCGGCGGCCACTCGCTGCTCGCCGCCCAGCTCGCCGCCTACCTGGAACCGCACCTCGGCAGCCGCCCGCCGCTGCGCACCCTGTTCCGCCACGCCGTGCTGGCCGACCAGGCCCGCGCCCTCACCGGCCAGAAGTGAAAGGCAGAGCCCAAGTGACCGCCCCCTCCGCCGTCCTGGAAGCCGGACACCGCGAACTCGTCGAAGCCTTCGAGAGCTTCGTCCGCCGCGAACTCGTCCCGCTCGCCGCCGAGTTGCCCGAGATCGCCGACCAGGTGCCGGGTGACCTGCGCACCTACGTCCGCAAGCGCTCGGCCGCGCTCGGCTTCTACGCGGGCGACTACCCCGAGGAGCTCGGCGGCTCCGACATGCCCTTCACCGCCGTCGTCCTGCTGCACCACGCCGCCGGGCGCAGCGGCTGCGTCCTCGCGCCGTACGCGCTGGCCGGCTCCGACGGCCCCAGCCCGCTGCTGCGCAACGGCACCCCCGAGCAGGTCGAGCGCCACCTGATCCCGCTGGTACGCGGCGAGCAGACCCGCTGCCTCGCCCTTACCGAGCCGCACGCCGGCTCCGACGCCTTCCGCCTCACCACCACCGCCCTGCGCGAGGGCGACCGGTGGGTGCTGAACGGGCGCAAGACCTTCGTCAGCAACGCCGAACACGCCGGGATCGCGCTGGTCGTCGCCGCCACCGACCTCGGTGACGGCGCCGGCCCCACGACCGGGGCCACCGCCTTCGTGCTGCCGATGGACCAGCCCGGGCTGCGTATCGGCCAGCGCTACGAGGGCATGTCCGGCGAGCCGCTGTTCGAGCTGCTGCTCGACGGGGTCACCGTCGGCCCGGAGGCCGTGATCGGCGGCGAGGAGGGCGTCGGCGCAGCCACCGCCCTCGCCATCGACAGCCTCTCCCGCGGCCGCCTGGTGGTCGCCGCGATGTGCAACGGCATCGCCGAGTACGCGCTGCGCGTCGGCGTCGAGTACGCCAAGGAGCGGCGTGCCTTCGGCCGGGTGATCGGCGAGTACCAGCACGTCCAGGAGCACCTGGTGTCCACCCGCGCCGAGGTCGAGGCCTCCAAGCTGCTCACCCTCGCCTGCGCCCGGCTGGTCGACGAGGGCACCGAGTCGCCCGAGAACGCCGCGCTCGCCAAGCTCACCGCCTCGGAGACCGCCGTGCGCGCGGTGGACCGCTCGCTCCAGGTGCACGGCGCCACCGGCTGGGTGCGCGGCCACCCGCTGGAGTTCCTGTACCGCTACGTGCGGATGACCACGATCATCGAGGGGACCTCCGAGGTCCAGAAGGTCATCATTGCCCGTTCCATGGGCCTGAACTGACGGATCGTCATGAAAATGGAGACCACGATGGAATCCCTGAGCATCGGGTACGGCCGTCCGCACCAGGACGGCGCGGTCCTCGACCTGTTCACCACCTGGGCGCACCGCACCCCGGACGCCCCCGCCCTGATCGACGGCGAGCGGACCTACAGCTACGCCGAGCTCGACCGCCTCGCCGAGAGAACCGCCGACGCCCTGCGTGGGACGGTCGGCCCCGGCGACCTGCTCGGCGTCTGCCTCGGCCACTCGGTCTCGCTGGTGGCCGTCACCCTGGCCGCCGCCAAGCTCGGCGCCGTCCACCTGCCGCTCGGCCCGCGCCCCGGCGAGCGCCGGCTGCGGGCCGTCGCCGAACAGCTGCGCCCGGCCTGCCTGGTCGGCGAGCCGGACCTGCTGCCGCCCGGCGGCGAGCGGCTGCCGCTGGACCTGCCCACCGAGGGCGTGGTGGCCGCCCTGACCCCCGGCGAGCAGGTGCGCATCCCGGCCGGCACCCACTACGCGGTGCTCACCTCCGGCTCCACCGGCACCCCGAAGGCCGTCGCCGTCACCGAGCCCGCGCTCGGCGCGCTGCTGCAGTGGTACCGCGAGCTGACCGGCCTCGGCCCCGGCGAGCGGCACAGCCTGCTGATCGGGGTCGCCTTCGACCCGCACCTGATGGAGCTGTGGGCCGGCCTCACCTCCGGCGCCGCCCTGGTCGTCGCCCCCGAGGCCGTCCGCTGGGACTCCGGCGCGCTCACCGACTGGTGGTGCGAGGCGGGCATCACCGCGGCCGTGCTGCCCACCCCGCTGGCCGAGCCCGTCCTGGCCCGCCGCTGGCCCGCCGGGTCGGCGCTGCGCCACCTCACCGTCGGCGGCGACCGGCTGCGCCGCGCCCCCGGGCCCGACGTCACCGCGGCCGTCCACAACGCCTACGGCCCCGCCGAGGCCACCGTCACCACCACCGTGCACAGCATGGCCCCCGGCGGCGACCACGGCGCCGGCGCCCCGCCGATCGGGCGGCCGATCGCGGGCGCCGTCGTGGTGGTCACCGACGAGGACGGCCGGCCGGTGCCGCGCGGCGTCCCCGGCGAGCTGCGGATCGGCGGACGCTGCCTGGCCGCCGGGTACCTCGACCCCGAGCTGACCGCCCGCCGCTTCGTCGGCGCGCCCGAGGGCGTGGAAGGCACCGACCGGGTCTACCGCACCGGCGACCGGGTCGTCATGCGCCCCGATGGGGTGCTGGAGTTCCACGGCCGTCTGGACGACCAGGTCAAGGTCAGCGGCGTGCGGATCGAACCCGCCGAGGTCGAGGCCGCGTTCGAGCGCGACCCGCAGGTGCGCCGGGCGGTGGTGGCCGCCGAGCAGGCGCCGGCCGGCGGCGTCCGGCTGATCGCCTTCGTCCAGCCCGAGGACGGGGCCGGGACCGGCGCCGGGACCGGTCCCGAGGACGGTGTCGCGGGCGGTGCGGCGGACCGCATCGACCCGGCGCGGCTGCTCGACGCCGTCCGGCCCTGGCTGCCCGAGCAGGCGGTGCCCTCGGCCGTGCGGCTGGTGGACCGCTACCCGTTGGACGCCAACGGCAAGGTGGACCGCCACGCGCTGCTGGCCGCCGAGCCGCCGGAGCCCATCGGCGAGGACGGCGACACTCCCGTCGAGCGCACCGTGCTGAAGCTCTGCCGCGAGCTGATCGGCCGCGCCGACCTTGGCCCCGCCGACAACTTCCTCGCGTCGGGCGGCAATTCGCTCGCCGCCGCACGACTGCTGGAGGCGCTGGAAAGCGAGTACGGGATCCGGCTGCGCGCGCCCCTGGTGCTGCGCCAGCCGGACCTGCGGGCCGTCGCCCGACTGGTCGAGGAGCGGGTGGCCGCCCTGACCGCGACCACCTGACCCTCCCGCACCTCCTTAACAGGGCGCCCCGGCCGAACCGCCGGGGCGCCCGGAAGGGAACCACACCATGACCATCGCGACCCTGCCCGCGTTGATCGCCCAGCAGGCCGAACGGCAGCCCGACGCGCTCGCCGTGACCGACGGCTCCACCATCCTCACCTACCGCGAACTCGTCGACGCCGCAGGCCGGTTGGCCGCCGTGCTGACCTCCCGGGGGATCGGCCCCGGCAGCGCCGTCGGCCTGCTCTGCGCCCGCTCCACCCGCCTGGTCGTCGCCCAGCTCGCGATCTGGCGGACCGGCGGCCACGTCCTCCCGATCGACCCCGCCTACCCGCGCCCGCGCATCGCCGAGATGACCTCCGACGCCGAGGTCCGGCTCGTGCTCGGCGACAAGGCGCTGCTCGCCGAGGCCGGGTTCGCCGAGGAGCAGACCCTCGTCCTGACCGAGCACGGAACCGACATCGGCACCGATGCCGATACCGACACTGACGTCGAGACCGGCACCGGCTGCGCGGCGGCGCCGGACGCCGCCGACCCGGCCGCACCCGCGCTGGTCTTCTACACCTCCGGCTCCACCGGACAGGCCAAGGGCGTGCTCGTCCCGCACGGCGCCATCGCCGACCTGGTCACCGCCCCGGACGCCATCGCGGTCGGCCCCCGCGACCGGGTGCTGTTCCACTCCGCCGTCACCTTCGACGCCTCCACCTTCGAGCTGTGGGCCCCGCTGGCCCGCGGCGCCGCCGTCGCCGTCTCCCCGGCCGACCGGCCCACCGCCGAGGAACTCGGCCGCGACGTCGAGCGGTTCGGCGTCACCACGCTGCTGCTCACCAGCGCGCTCTTCCACCGCCTGGCCGCCCGCCAGTCACGGATCTTCGGGGTGCTGCGCACCGTGGGCGTCGGCGGCGAGGTGCTGTCGCCCGAGCACGCGGGCGCGGTGCTGCGCGCCTTCCCGTGGCTCGAACTGGTCAACGTCTACGGACCGACCGAGGCCACCACCTTCACCACCCTGCACTGGGTGACCCCGGCCGACTGCGCCGGCCCCATCCCGATCGGCCGCCCCTTCGGCGGCGCCCGCGTCCTGGTCCTGGACGAGCAGCTCGCGCCGGTGCCGCCCGGCACGGTCGGCGAGCTGTGGATCGCCGGCGACCGCCTCGCCCAGGGCTACCTCAACCGGCCCGAGCTGACCGCCGAGCGCTTCCGCGAGCTGCCGGACCTCGGCCGCGCCTACCGCAGCGGCGACCTGGTCCGCCAACGGCCGGACGGCACCCTGGAGTTCCACGGTCGCACGGACGAGCAGGTCAAGCTGCGCGGCTTCCGGATCGAACCGGGCGAGGTCGAGCACGCGCTGCTGCAGCTCCCCGAGGTCGCGGAGGCGGCGGTCGTGGTCCGCCGGGCCGGGCAGGCCGACGCGGCCCTCACCGCCTGCCTCGTCCTCGCCGAGGGCGCAAGCCAGGCCGTCGAGCCGCTGCGCGCCCGGCTCTCCGAACGGCTGCCCGCCCACCTGGTGCCCACCGCCTGGACCGTACTCGGCGCGCTGCCGCTGACCGGCTCCGGGAAGGTGGACCGGCGGGCGCTGGCCGCCGACGACCCGGTCGAGCGGCGCCCCTCCGGCGGCGGCACGCTCACCCCGATCGAGCAGGTCGTCGCCGAGGCCTGGAGCCGCGCCCTGGAGCGCCCGATCACCGACCCGGCCGCCGACTTCCTCGCCGAGGGCGGGCACTCGCTGCTCGCCATGTGGGTCGTCGACGACCTGCGCGAGGACCTCGGGGTCGAGCTCTCGCTCGCCGACTTCCTCGACCACCCGACCGTCGCCGGGCAGGCGCAGCTGCTCGAACGGGCGCTGCGGGCCACCGACGGCCCGGCCGGCGCTGACGAGGACGGCTCGGACGAGGCGCCGGGAGAGGGCCGGTGACCGCCGTGGACCAGGCCGACCTGCTGCGCCGCGCCCGCAGCCGTCGCAGCGCCGCCGCCCCGTCGCAGCGCCCCGCCGTGGCCGACGGTCCGGCCCCGCTCTCGCACGCCCAGCAGCGGATGTGGCTGATGGACCACCTCGGCCAAGGCGGCGCCCTCTACAACGTGCCGATCGCGGCCCGGCTGCGCGGCCCCCTCGACCGGGTCGCCCTCGCCGCCGCGATCACCGGGCTCACCGAGCGGCACGCCGTCCTGCGCACCCGCTACCCGCGCCGGGGCGGACAGCCGTACCAGCAGACCGACCCGGTCGCCCCGGTGCCGCTGCCGGTCGTGGACGTGAAGACCGACGCCGCGGCCTCCGAGCAGCTCGTCGCCGAGGCCGCCCGCCCGTTCGACCTCGCCACCGGCCCGGTCCTGCGCGCCCTCCTGCTGCGGCACGGGCCGGAGGACCACACGATGCTGCTGACGATCCATCACATCGCGGTCGATGGCGGATCGTTGCCGGTCCTTGCTGCCGATGTCGCTGCGCTCTACACAGCTGCACGCGACGGCGTGGCGCCGCAACTCCCGCCGCCCGGGCCGTCGTACGCCGAGTACGCCCGCCAGGAACGTGCCCGGGACGCCGAGCTCACGGCCGCCGCCGACACCCTCGCCGCCCGGCTGGCCGGCGCCCGGCCGCCGACGCTGCTGCGGCCCGTCCCGTCCGGCGCCCGCGAGCGCCGGGCCGCGCTGCACGCCGCTCCGCTGGACCCCGCCGTCGTGGACGGCCTGCGCGCCCTCGGTGCCCGGCACGGGGCCACGCTGTTCACCGTCGTCCTGGCCGCCGCGTTCGCCACCCTGCGGACGGCCTCCGGGCAGGGCGACCTCGTCCTCGGGTGCGCCAGCGGTCACCGGGCCCGGCCCGACCTGCGGCACACCGTCGGCCTCGCGGTCAACACCCTTGCCGTGCGGGTCGATCCGGCCGGCGACCCGTCGTTCGCGGAACTGCTGGCCGCGGTGCGCGGCGAGCTGCTCGACGCCCAGCAGCACCACGACGTGCCGTTCGACCTCGTGGTCGAGCGACTCGGCGCGGCGGCCCGCGGCGCGGACGGCACCCCGCTGCTCTCGGTGACCTGCGACCTCGTCCAGCCCGTCGCGCCGCTGGCGCTGCCCGGTCTCGACGCCGAGAACGTGGAACTCGACCTGGGGCTCGCCAAGTTCGGTCTGGCGCTGCTGGTGGAGGACGGCCCGGCGCCGCGCTGCCTGGTGCAGCACGACCGGGACGCCCTGGACGAGGCCACCGCAGGGCAGTTGCTGGACGCCTTCGCCGCCGTGCTCGCGGCCGTGGCCGGGGAAGCGGACCCGCTCCTGTCCGAGCTGCCCGGCCGCCTCCTGGCCGCCGCCGAACACCCGGTGGTGGAAGGCCTGTCGGCCGATCCGGGGGTGGTCGACGCGGCCGTGGTCGAGAACGCCGACGGCCCGCCGCTCGCCTACGCGGTGGTCCGCGGGCCCGGCGCCCCGAACGGTGCCCAGCTGCGGGCCGCCCTGCGCGGACGCCTGCCGGCCGCCGAACTCCCGCTCGCGGTCACGCTGGTGGACCGGATCCCCCGGCACCCCGACGGCACCGTCGACCACGGCCTGCTGCCCGGGGCCACACCGCTCCGGGACGGCCGGCTCCAGGACGGCTCACATCGGGACGGCTCGCTCCGGGACGGTCCGAGCCAGGGCGACCCGCTTCGGGACGGCCCGGTGGACACCGTCCGGGAGGTCTTCGGCGAACTGCTCGGCGCCACCCCGCCCGCCGACGGCGACTTCTTCGCCCTCGGCGGCCACTCCCTGGTCGCCGTCCAGCTCGCCGAACGCCTGCGCACCCGCACCGGGCTGCCGCTCACCGGCCTCGACATCCTGGAACAGCGCACCCCGCGCGCCCTCGCCGCCGTGCTCGCCACCCGCGAGGACGAGCGCCGCGCCGCCCTCGCCCGCACCGGCGCCCGCCCGCGCACCCGCTCCCGCACCGGCACCGTCCTGCTCACCGGCGCCACCGGCGGGGTCGGCGCGGCGGTCCTGCAGGAGCTGATGGCCCAGGGCAGGCCGGTCCGGGCCCTGGTCCGCTCCGAGTCCGCACACCTGCCCGCCCTGAACGGCGCCGAGGTGGCGGAGGGCGACCTCGCCGACCCGGACAGCCTGCGGCGCGCCGTCGAAGGCGTGGACGCCGTCATCCACTCCGCCTGCACCTTCACCGACCACGCCACCGACCTCGCCGCGATGCGCGCCCTGGTGGACGGCTGGCGGGGCGGCCCGTTCGTCTTCGTCAGCAGCATCGACGCGTACGGCCGGCCGTCGGGCACCGAGGTCCCCGAGGGCGCCCCGAGCGGCACGGCGGTCACCCCGTACGGGCAGGCCAAACTGGACTGCGAGCGGATCCTGTTCGAAGCCGCCGCCGCCACCGGCCGCGGCCCGGCCACCGCCGTACGGGCCCCGATCGTCTGGGGCCCGCACCACCGCCTGCGCGACCAGCTCCGCTGGGGCTCCACCGGCACCCTCTACCAGGCCGCCCTGGCCGGCCGGACGATCAGCCTGCCGGCGGCCGACGACCGGTACGGAGCGTCCTGGGTCCACGCCGCGGCCCTGGCCCGCGCGCTCGCCGCCTGCGCGGTCCCGGACCACCCGGCGGCCGGGCGGGTCGTCAACGCGGTGAGCGGACACGTCTCCTGGGCGGAGTTCACCGCGGAGCTGGTCCGGCTGCTCGGCTCCGACAGCCCGCTCGCCGTCGGTCCCGACGCCGACGAGGAACTGCGCCGCCCCTGGCGCTACCGGGCCGACACGCTGGCCGGCCCGCTCACACCCGAGCCGGGCGAGGACTGGCGCAGCGTCCTGGCAGCCATGGTCGGCTGAGCCGGGTCGCCCCGGGCGGAGGGGCCCGTCGTTCACCGGACCCCCTCCGCCCGGCAGCCTCGCCCGGACGATACGGGTGGCTTCCTTCCCCAGCTGTGCAGGACCTTCCGTGGCTGTGCACGCCGCAGGGTGCCTTACGATGCAAACGGGAATCCACCATGTGCAGAGAGGGGCGAGAGGTGACGGACGGCGACTCACACCGCCCGTTGCGCGCCGACGCACAACGCAACCGGGACAAGATCCTCACGGCCGCGGTGCGTGTGTACGCCGACGAAGGGCTCGACGCCCGCCTGGAACACATCGCGAAAGCCGCAGGCGTCGGCAGCGCGACCCTCTACCGCAACTTCCCCACCCGGGAAGCCCTGATCGAGGCCGTCTACCGCAACGAAGTCGCCCAGTTGTGCAACGCCGTCCCCGGCCTGCTCGCCGCCAGACCGCCCTACCAGGCCCTGCACGCCTGGACACGGCTCTTCCTCGACTACATCGCCGCCAAATCCGGCATGGCCGACGCGCTGCGCGCCATCGCCGCCGCGGGGAACAACCCGCACGGCGACAGCCGGGACATGATCCGACAGGCCCTCACCGAACTGATGGACGCCTGCGTGGCCGCCGGCGCGATCCGCACCGACATCAGCCCCGCCGACCTGGGGGCCGCCCTCGAAGGCATCGCCCTCACCTCCGCCAGACCCGAACAGCGCGAACAGGCCGAACGCCTGCTGGACCTCACCCTGGACGGCCTGACGACACGTCCGTGAGACGCCGTCGACCCGAGCCCCCGCCCGCCCGGCCGCCGGCGGATGGACGTCACGGTGGCCGGGCTCTGAGCGGTGGTGGGACAGGCCCGGACGGCGGACCCCAGGAGGGGGGAGGGGTGCCGTCCGGGCCGCTCATTGCCCACCCGGCTCTCTTCTCACCCCGATCCGGCAAGCCAAACCCCCGGGTTCGGCGCGCCTCCGACTGTCACAGCGGGCCGGGGCGCCGGGCGTGATCGGGTCCGAGTCGAGTGACGGGGAGTCCGGCATGCCCCTTGGCGGTTCGGGGCCGCCCGGGGCGGCAGGTGACACACCGACGGTCGGTGTGCGACTCTGCACCTCGCGCGCCGTCGGGCGCGGGGAACCGGGGGGGTTCGGATGAGTGGTGGGTCGCCGTCGCGTACGCGCGGGCGGTTCGGACGGCCGGCGGGCGTGCTGCTGGTCGTCGTCGGGCTGCTGATCGCCGCGGCGGAGCTGCGGCCCGAGGGCGGGCCCCTGGGCACGGCGGCGACCGGGCCGGTGACCGGCCTCGGGTTCGTGGTGCTGATCGGGCTCGGCTGGGCCGGGCTGGTCGGCAGGTTCGCGGTGCGCTTCCGCGAGGAGGTCCGCCACCTCGACGGGCCGACACCCCGGGCCGAGCGCCTGCGGGAGGCGGCCGTGGTCCTGCTGCCACTGGCCGCCGCCGTGGTGCCGGTCCTGCTGCTGGTCCTGCGCAGCCGGGCCGCCTCCGGGCCGTCCGAACTGCCGCACCCGCCGCGGCAGATGCCCACTCTGACCCCCGATGCCGTCCCCTCGGCCCCGCCGCTACCGCTCGTGTCGGCCGGCGGCGCAGGGCTCGGGGTGCTGTTCACGGCCCTGGCCGTCCTGGCGGGAGCAGCCGTGGTCGTCCTCGGCGTCGCCGTCGCGTTCCGGCTTCGCCGATTGCGGGGCCGCCGCCGGGAGACGCCCGAGGTGCTGCCCGTTGCGGCCGCCCCCGCCGGGCCCGAGGCCGCTCTCGCCGAGGCCGTCGACTCCGGCCGCAGGGCCCTCACGGGAGCGGACGCCCGAGCGGCGGTGATCGCCTGCTACGCGGCGATGGAGGGCTCGCTGGCCGTCTCCGGTCTGCCCCGACACGCGTGGGAGAGCCCGACGGAACTGCTGCGCCGAGCCCTGTCCGACGAGCGGATCGACGCCACCGGGGTGCGGGAGCTCACCGCGCTGTTCCGCGAGGCCCGGTACTCGACGCACCCGATGGACGACAGCCAGGTGCGCCGCGCCCGTACGGCCCTGGACACCATCGCAGCCCGGCTTGCGAGCGCCGAACCCGCGGCGGCCGCGGACGCCCACACCGTAGGGGAGCACCGATGAGCAGCGCCGCGCCCCGGCGCGACGGGTCCGTGGCCGGGTCCGTCGAGCGATCTTCCGACCGGTCCGTGGATGGATCCGTCGACCGGTCCGTGGCCGGGGCCGTGCACGGACCGGACCGCGAGCTCGCCCGGCCGGGCTCGGTGCGCCACAGCCTGATCGAGCTGGCCGCGCCCGCAGTCCTCGCCGAGATCCTGTTCGCCCTGGTCGGCGGCGGGCCCGGGGCAGGGGCCGGCGCGGTGCTGCTGACCGTGACCGGTCTGCTCGTCGCCCGCCGGGTGGCCGGAGCCGGAGCCGGGACCCGCTCCCCGCGTAGCCGGCCGCGACAGATGGAGGCGTACGAGCCCGGCCTCGGCGACTGGCGCTGGACGGTCCGTCAGGGCCTCGATCCCCAGGGCGACGCCGCGCCGCTGCGCTTCCGGCTCCGACGGCTGTACACGGTACGACTCGCGGAGGTCCACGGCCTGGACCTGTCGGCCGACCGCGACCGGGTGGCCGAACTCCTCGGGCCCCGGCTGTGGCCGTGGATCGACCCGTTGGCGCCCGCCCCGGCCGAGGCCTTCCCGGCGGCGGTTCTGCGCGAGCTCGTCGACCGGCTCGACTCCCTGTGACCCCTCGCGCTGTGACCCGGCGTTCCGGGGCATGCCAGGTCTCCCACCACCGTCCGAATCGTTTCTGCAGGAGCGTCATGACCGACCTTTCCACCAGCCTCCACGGCCCCGCGCACCCCGCCGTCGCCCCCGCAACCCCACCGCCGCTGACCCCGCAGCAGGCCGGCGAGCGGGCCCGCGCGGTGCTCCGGGAGATCGAACGGGCCGTGGTCGGCAAGCCCGCGGCCCTGCGCCTGGTCATGCTCGGCGCCCTCGCCGGCGGGCACGTCCTGATCGAGGACCTGCCCGGACTCGGGAAGACCCTGCTGGCCCGCTCGTTCGCGACCACCCTCGGCCTGGACTTCCGCCGGATCCAGTTCACCCCCGACCTGCTGCCCTCGGACGTCACCGGTGCGCCCTTCTACGAGCGCAACACGGGCGAGATGGTGTTCCGGCCCGGCCCGCTGTTCACCCAGCTGCTGCTGGCCGACGAGATCAACCGGACCCCACCCAAGACCCAGGCAGCCCTCCTGGAAGCGATGGCCGAGGGCCAGGTCTCCGTCGACGGCACCACCCGCCGCCTCCCGGACCCCTTCCTCGTCATCGCCACCGCCAACCCGATCGAGTACGAGGGCACGTACGCGCTGCCCGAGGCCCAGCTCGACCGCTTCCTGCTACGCGTGCGCATGGGCTACCTCCCCACCGCAACGGAGGCCGCGATGCTGCGCGCCAGAATCGACCGGGCGACCCCCGAGCCGGTTCTTGAGACCGTGGCCGGTCCGGCGGAACTGCTCGCCCTGCGGGCCGCGGTGGAACGCGTCGAGGTCGACGACGACCTGGTCGAGTACGTCATCGCCCTCGTCGACGCCACCCGCAACGACCAGCAGATCCAGGTGGGCGCCTCGCCCCGAGGAGGCCTGGCGCTGATCCAACTCGCCCGCGCCCACGCCATGCTGGAGGGCCGTGACTACCTGACCCCCGAGGACGTCAAGGCGCTCGCCGGGCCGGCCCTGGCCCACCGCATCACGCTCAGGCCGGAACTGTGGGTACGCCAGATCGAGGCGGACGACGTGCTGGCGCGGCTGGTCGCCTCCGTCCCGGCACCCCAGACGCTGCCCCGCGCGGAGACACGGTGAACCGCGCACCGAACACCGGCCCGGCCGAGCCGTCCGCCGGGCAGGCCCCGTCCGCCGGCTCGGCCGAGCGTGCCACAGGGCAGACCCCGGCCACAGGGCAGACCCCGGTGACCGAGCAGACCCCGGCCACCGACGGCACGGACCGGCTCGCCCGCCGCGCCAGGGCATTCGCGGTCGCCCGCAGCACCCGTGCCACCGCCGCCGGGCTGCCCGACAATCCACCGTCACCGCACTGGCGGCCCGCCGACCAGACCCTGCGCCTGCTCACGGTGGCCACCGTCGCGGCCGTCGCCGCCCTGGTCACCGGCCACGCCTGGCTGCTCGCCCCGGCGGCGTTCCCGGCCGTCCTGCTCGCGCTGGCGGCCCCCGGCCGCAGCCGCCCCACCCGGCTTTCCGCCGAGAGCACCACCCGGCCGCGGCGCTGCTTCGAAGGTGAGCCCGTCACCGTACACGTCACCGTGCACCACGACGGCCGGATCGGCCCGCCCGAGCCCGTCGTGACGCTCGGCCCCGGCCTCGCCCTGGACGCGCTGACCGTCACCCCGACCGGCGTCGACCTCGTCCTGCGCGCCGACACCTGGGGCCGCCGACACCTGGGCGTCGTCGACCTCGACGTTCCCGACGCCCGCGGCCTGACCCGTCGCACCATCCGCACCGACCTCGGCACCGTCGATGTCTTCCCCGTCCCCGAGGCCGCCCTCCTCACCCCGATCCCGGTCCGCCTGCCCGAACGCATCGGCGAGCACACCACCGCCCACGAGGGCACCGGCATCGAGGTCATCGGCGTCCGCCCGCACGTCCCCGGCGAACGGCAGCGACGGATCCACTGGCCGTCCACGACCCGCCGCGACGCCGTCCAGATCAACCAGTTCGCCGCCGAACGCGCCGCCGACGCGGTCGTCCTGCTGGACACGCTCGCCGACTACATCGACGCCGCCACCGGGCTGCGCAGCCTGGACGAAACCGTGCGCGCCGCAACCGGCCTGACCCGCGCCTACCTGCGCCGGCACGACCGGATCGGCCTCGTCGCGGTCGGCGGGCGCCTGCGCCTGCTCACCGCCGCCACCGGGGACCGGCAGCTCTACCGCATCGTGGAGAGTGTGCTGGAGGTCCGCCAGGACCGCCCCCCGCGCGGCCCCCTCCCGCCCCTGCCGCTCGCGGCCCTGCCCGGCCACGCCCTCGTCTACGCCTTCACCCCGCTCGCCGACCAGCGTGTCCTCGACGTCCTCGGCCGGGTCCGCGAACGCGGCAACCCGCTCGTCGTGGTGGAGATCCCGGCCGGGGAGCCGGCGGCCCGCCCCGACGACGAGACCGACGCCCTCGCGCTGCGCCTGTGGCGCGCGGAACGCGAGGCGATGCGCGCCACCCTGCGCGGCCGCGGCATCCCGGTGGTCCGCCACACACCCGGCCAGACCCTGGACCTCGCCCTCGCGCCCCTGCTGCGCCGCCGGATCGTGGGAGCCGCCCGATGACCGGCCCGGCAAGTACGAATACAAGGACGAGTACGACGAGCGCGGGGGCGTCCCGTCCGAAGCCCGGCCCGACGCGTGCCACGAAGCCGAGGCCACCGGTCCGCACGGTTGCCGAGCCGGCCCGCCCCGCCCGAACGGCCCGCCACACCGGCTGGGCCGCGCGCCTGGAACGCGCCGCCCTGCGCGGCACCGGCACCGCCCTCGCCCTCGCCGCGGCGGGCACCGGAACCGGTACGCTCACCGACCTGGCCGGGCCGGTCTGCCTCCTGCCGGTCGCCGCCGGCGCCCTCTGGGCCGCCGTCCCCGCACCGGAGAGCCCGGCCCCGACGAGCTGGCCCGCGCGTCTGTCCGCCACCCGCACCACCCTCCTCGCCGCCGGATCCGTCCTGCTCGCCGCCCTCGGCGAGCCGACGTGGTGGCGGGCGCTCGCAGTGACCGTGCTGCTCGCCGGCCACCTGCTGCTGCTCGACGCGCTCGGCCCCCGGCGCCCGGGCATCCGCCCCGCCGGCGCAGCCGCCGCTCTCACCGCCTCGTTGCTGGTCCTGCCGCCGGCCTTCGCCCCCACCGGAGCGGGCGAGTGGTCCCGCCCCCTCGCCGTGCTGGGCCTGGCCACGGCCGCCGTCGGCGTGGGCCTGGCCCTGCGCCAGCCGGCGCCGCCCCCGACTCCGGCGGACCACCAGCCGGGCGGCGGTGGCCCGGTCCGTCCCCGCGAGCCCGCCGGCCGGCGCCGCCCCGGGCGTCGGCACTGATCGGAGGGCGAGGGCCGGCCGCTGTAGGAGCGGGTGTCCTCGGTCACCCGCCTACGCTTTGCCGCCGAAGAAGACCTGCACCTCCCGGATCAGGCCGTCCCGTACCGTGATCGCCTCGACGTTGCGGTACCGGCCGCCCGTGGCGAGCTCGTACTCGTAGTAGGCGAAGACGAGTTCCTCGTCGGCGGGTGTGATGCGCAGGAGCCGCTGCTCCTGGAAACGGTCCGCGGTGGGGAAGCACCGCCGGAAGAACGCGGCCTTGTCGATGTGGTCGTCCTGCGGGCTGGTGAACGTGAAGTCCTCGGCGTACAGGGGCAGGGCCGCGTCCCGGTCCTGCGACCGGTAGCAGCGGAAGGCCGCCTCGACGACGCTTGCGGGGCTGCCGTGTGCCGGGTTGTCGTTCATTCGATCTCCATGGCTCGACGGATCGTCCTCGAAACCAGGCTGCCGCACCCGGGCCCCCGCTCGGCTTCCGGCATGCCGGGCCGCGCCTCGGGCGGCCCGGCAGCCGACGTCCGGGGCGAGCCCACGCTCAGAGGCGGGGTGCCCAGCCGGGTGGGGTGAGGCCGGTGTCGGTGAGGATCCGTTCGACGCCGGCCTCCAGGGTGCTGTGCCGGCTGATGACGTGCTCGATGCCGTGGGGGAGGAGGTCGTGGGGCCGGTACCAGACGGCCATGTCCTCGGGGGAGAACTCGGCGGCCTGCGGGGCGGGTGGCGTGCCGGCGTACGGTCTCGGCGAAGTCGACGTCGAGGTAGTAGAGGTGGCTGCGCCCTTGGTGGTCGGCGGCGAGCCGGGTCAGCATCCGTCCGTAGCGTTCGGCGTCGAGGATGCCTTCGACGACGACGTGGAAGCCGTGGTCGAGGGCGTGCCGCGCTACCACGTCGATCAGCCCGATGTTGGCGCCGCCGGGCACGTCCCGCTCGCGCAGCACGGTGCGGCGCAGCACGTCCTGGGCGACGACGGCGATGCCCCGCCCGTAGGCGGCGCGCAGCCGTGCGGCGATGCTGGACTTCCCGGCGCCGCTCGGGCCGCGCACCACGATCAACACGGTCTCCGCGCTGCCTGTCATGCCGGGACCGTGCCCGCGGCGCGACCTCGCCACACCGCCGAGGTCGCCCGCGGCCCCTTCGCGTGCTCGCCCCCGGTTTCGTACCCGACGGCCCGGTTTCCGGCAGAGGGCGGCCCGGCAGCCGACGTCCGGGTCAGGCGACCGTCAGGACGATCTTGCCGGTGGTGCGGCCCTGCTCGCCGAGTTCGTGCGCCTTCGCGGCCTGCGACAGCGGCAGGACGGTCTCCACGACGGGCCGCAGTGCGCCCCGCTCCACCAGGGCGGCGATCTCGCGCAGGCCCAGGTGGTCCGGCTCGACGAGGACCCACAGGGCCCGCACTCCGTCCGGGGCGGCGGGCACGTCGTCCGGCCCGGGCAGGGTGATCAGCCGGCCGCCGGGCCGGAGCACCTTCAGCGAGCGCTCCGCCGTTTCGCCGCCGAGCCCGTCCAGCACCACGTCGATGTCGGACACGGCGTCCTCGAACCGCACGGCCCGGTAGTCGACCACCTCGTCCGCGCCCAGTTCCCGTACCAGGTCGTGCTTGCCGGCGCTGGCGGTGCCGATGACGTACGCGCCGCGGGCCTTGGCGATCTGCACCGCGAAGTGGCCGACCCCGCCGGCCGCCGCGTGCACCAGCACCCGCTCCCCGGGGCGTACGTCCGCCGTGTCCACCAGGGCCTGCCAGGCGGTCAGCGCGGCCAGGGGCAGTGCCGCGGCCTCCACGTGGGTCAGCGACGCCGGCTTGGGGGCGAGGTGGCGGGCCGGGGCCACCACGTACTCGGCGTAACCGCCCGCCTGGCGCGGGAACAGCGGCATCCCGAAGACCTCGTCGCCGGGGCGGAACACGCCGACGCCCGGCCCGACGGCCTCGACCGTGCCGGACACGTCCCAGCCGACCGCGGGTACGTCGCCCCATGCGATGAGGGCGCCGCCAGCCCGGGTCTTCCAGTCCACCGGGTTCACGCCGGCCGCGTGCACGCGCACCAGGACCTCGTTCAGTCCCGGCTCGGGGCGCTCGATCTCGCGCTCGACCAGGTTCTCGGGCCCGCCCCACTGCTCCACGACCACCGCTCGCATGCTGACCTGCCTCGTTCTTCGTTGCGTTTCGTACGCCGCCGGGATTGCCCGGCGACGCAGTCCACGATCCGGCATGCCGGTCCGGTGCGGTGTTGGCCGTCCGGCCACTATGTGACAGGATCTGGCCATGGGTGCGGCGCAGACGAACCAGGCGGTGCGGGCGAATCCCACCGCGGGGAGTGCGGACGACCGGGAGCGGACGGCGGGGGCGCCGCCCCGGCTGCACCGGATCGCCGTGCTCGCCCTGCCCGGCGTCCCGCCCTTCGAGCTCGGGATCCCCTCCCGGGTCTTCGGCAGCGCGGTGGATGCCGAGGGCCGCCCGCTCTACGACATCGTGGTGTGCACCGCCGACGGCGCCCCGGTCCTCAGCGACGCCGGATTCATCGTGCAACCGGCCGCCGGCCCCGAGGCGCTGGTCGCGGCGGACACCGTGATCATCCCGCCCACGCACGCCATGCCCGAGCTGGGCCGCGGCGGCCCGCTGCCCCCCGAGGTCGGCGCGGCCATCGCCGGCATCCGGCCCGGTACCCGGCTGGTGTCGATCTGCTCCGGCTCCTACGTGCTCGCCGCGGCCGGGCTGCTCGACGGCCGGCCGGCCACCACGCACTGGAACCTGGCCCCGGAGTTCCGCCAGGCGTACCCGACGGTCAAGGTCGACGAGGAGGTCCTCTTCGTCGACGACGGCGATGTGCTCACCTCCGCGGGCGTGGCGGCCGGCGTCGACCTGTGCCTGCACGTGATCCGCCGCGACCACGGCGCCGCGGTCGCCAACCGGACCGCCCGGATGTGCGTCGTGCCGCCCTGGCGGGACGGCGGACAGGCCCAGTACATCGACCGTCCCGTCCCCGAACCCACCGTCGCCAGCACCACCGCCACCCGCGCCTGGGCCCTCGAACACCTCGGCGAGCCGCTGCCCCTCACCCGGCTCGCCGAGCACGCCCGGATGAGCCTGCGCTCCTTCACCCGGCGCTTCCGCGACGAGGCCGGTATGACCCCGGTGCAGTGGCTCACCGCACAACGCCTCGACATGGCCAAGCAGTTGCTGGAGTCCACCGACCTGCCGATCGACCTGGTCGCCCACCGGGCCGGCTTCGGCTCCGCGAACTCCCTGCGCGCGCACATGAGGACGGCCTTCGGGGTGTCCCCTGCCGCCTACCGCCGCACCTTCAGCCCCCACGAGCCCTCCGCCGTGCCCGCCGCCGGCCCCGTCGCTGCCGCCCCCGCCTCCGTCGCTGCTGCCCCTGTCCCTGCCGGCTGATCCCGTGGGCTCCCGGCCACCCTCACCCGATGGTGACCACCCGGGCCCACTCCGGCGGGGTGTCCGGGCGGTAGTCCGGGTCGTTCTCGTCGTAGTGGCCGGAGCGGGGGAAGAGCCCGACGACGGTGCGACAGGGCGGGGCGGTGGACGGCCAGGGGGTCTGGCCGTCGGTCAGGACCACGATGACGTCCGGCCGAGGGGTGGAGCGCAGGGTGGCGTGGAAACCGGTGCGCAGGTCCGTGCCGCCGCCGCCGAGGAGCGGGATCCCCGCCGTCCGGCACAGGGAGTGGACGGCCCGGGCGGCCGCGTCGCAGGGGACCACGCGGACCTGGTCCCGGCGCCCGCCGACCGCGCGGGCGATCGCCGCGACCTCCAGCAGCGCACTGCCCAGCTCGTCGTCCGAGACCGACCCGGAAGTGTCGATGATCACCGCGACCCGGGGCGGCCGCCGCCGCAGGCTCGGCAGGAGCACGCCCGGCACCCCGGCCGAGCGGCGGGCGGGGCGGCCGTAGCTGTAGTCCTCGCCCGCGCCGGGCCCGGAGACCGCCGAGCGCATCGCCGCGCCCAGCAGTTGCCGCCACGGCTGCGGCGGGTGGAAGGCCTCCTCGGCCCAGCGCCGCCAGCCCGCCGGGGCGCTTCCGGGGCGGCCCCGGATCCCCTCGGCGACCCGGAAGCGGACGGCGTCGCGTTCCTGCTCGGTCAGCCCGTGGGCGCCGTCGGGGCCCAGTTCCCAGGGCCGGTCGGTGCCGTCGGCGCCGCTGCCGCAGTCCAGCCAGGCCGCGTCCAGGTCGCGCGGGTGGAACCGGTAGCTGCGCAGGTACTCCTCCATCAGCAGCCCCTCCGGCAGCAGCAGCCGGCCGGGCAGGAGCGCGCCGGCCGGCCGGACCAGCCCGTCGCCGTACACGTCGTCGTTGATCTCGCAGTCGGCGGCGATGTTGGTCCGCAGCTGCGCGGCCGGGCCCTCCAGGCCGAGTTCGCGGGCGATCCGGTCGCCGCGCCCGTGGTGGTCGCGCAGCAGGTGCGAGACCTCGTGGACCCAGACGCCGGCGAGTTCCTCCACCGGAGTGCGGTCGACGAAGACCGGCGAGGCGTAGCAGCGCCAGTACCGGTCCACGGCCATGGTCGGCACCTGCCGCGACTCCACCAGGTGCAGTGCGAACAGCGCGGACGCCAGGTACGGCCGGGCCCGGGCGGCCTGCAGCCGGGCGGCGTACAGCTTTTCGGCGGCCGGCTTTCCCGTGGCCGCCTTGTTGGTGGCCGCCTTTTCGGTGGCCGGCGGGAGAGCGGTGCTCATCGGCCCGCCCTCGCCGCCACCCGGTCGGCCACCCGGGCCGCGGCGCGGTCGGCCCGGCGGGAGAGGGCGAGTGCCGGGGCGAGCCGCTCGATCGACTCCGGCACGTCCCAGTCCTCCCGGCGCAGCGAGGCCAGCGTGGTGGCCGGGACGACCAGCAGGTCCGGGGCGCCGGTGTCCAGCGCGCGGACCAGCAGCGCCCAGGCCGCGTCCCAGCGTTGACGGTCCGGCCGGTTGCGTACCGCCGCGACCACCCCGTCCAGCACCGCCTGGCGCAGGTCCCCGCGGTCGGGCAGTTCCGCGCCCGCCGGGTCGGCGAGCAGGTCCTCGGGATCGGGCAGGTCCATCCGGTCCATGCTCGCCATCAGCTCCAGCCCCGGGCCGTCACCGACGGTGCCGCGCACCAGCAGCGACAGCACCTCGCGGGAGGAGCCGGCGGCGGTCGCGAAGGCGATCAGCCGCAGCGTCATGTCCCAGCTGCGCGGGGACGGCCAGGCGCCGCCACGCCGGGTCTCGGTGGTGGGAATGCGGTGCACCAGTTCCGGGCGGGCGGTCAGCAGCCCGCACACCGCGCGCCGGGCGAGGGCGACGGCCTCCGGCAGCGCCTGCGGGTCGAGGCGGGGCAGGGTGGCCACCGGCCAGACGCCGCCGAGGCCGCGCACCACCACCTCGTGATCGTGCACCCACTGCAGGTGGACGAAGCGGTTGGCCAGCGGCGGGCTCAGCTCCCAGCCGTCGGCCGCCGAAGCGCGCGGGTTGGCGGCGGCCACGATCCTTACGCCGGGCGGCAGTCGGAGCGTGCCGATGCGACGCTCCAGGACCACGCGGAGCAGCGCCGCCTGGACGGCGGGCGGCGCGGTGGACAACTCGTCCAGGAACAGCAGTCCGCGCCCGGCCCGCACCAGCCGCACCGCCCAGTCCGGCGGGGCCATCGGCACGCCCTGCTGCGCCGGGTCGTCGCCGACGATGGGCAGCCCGGAGAAGTCGGAGGGCTCGTGGACGCTGGCGATCACCGTGGTCAGCGGCAGCTCCAGCGTCTCGGCGAGCTGGTTGAGCGCGGCGGTCTTGCCGATGCCGGGCTCGCCCCAGAGCAGGACGGGCAGGTCGGCGGCGACGGCCAGGGTGAGGGCCTCCAGCTGGGTGTCGGCGCGGGGTTCGGTGGTGGTGTCGCCGAGGAGGTCGAGCAGTCGGCGGGCGACGTCGAGGCGGGTGGCTTCGGGCGCGGGCGTGGGCGTGGGCAGAGTCATGGGCACGGGCATGGGCATGGGTGATCACCTCAAGGAGTGTGGTACGGAAGGGTTTTCGGCGTGCGGCGTGCGGCGTGCGGCGTGCGGCGTTTGGCGGCCGGCGTTCGGCGCCGGGGCGGGCGTCAGCGCGAGGTGGCGAGGCGCGGGCGGTTCGTGCGCGGGCGCGGGACTGTGTGCGTGCGGTGCGTCGGCGGGCCCGGGCGGAAGGGGAACTCGCAGGGTCCTGCGGTGGTCAGACCCGCCCGGTAGAGGCCGTACGCGATCCGCCGCTGCGCGGCCGCCTCCAACTCGTCCCGCAGCGGGCCGTCGCGCAGCACCGCCTCCGGGCCGAGCAGGCTTTCGACGACGGCCAGCGCCCCGGCGGTGTCGCCGTGGTCCAACCGCTCCCGGACACCGGCCAGTTCGTGCGGACGGCGGTGCGCCAGGTCGACCGCGCGCAGGCAGGGCAGCGGGGTGCCGGACAGGGCGGCCAGCAGCTCCTCCCGGCGCAGCTCGGCCGGATCGTGGTCGAGCGGGGCGAGCGCCCCGTCGACCAGACCGATCCGGTGCTGCTCCCCCCGACAGTCCACCAGCCGTTGGGGCGACGGTGGTGCCGCCGGCTGGTCCGTCCGGGGCCGGTGCCCGGGCGCCAACGCGGCGGCCACCAACGGGTGCAGCCGGTCCGGCTCGATCGCCCCACTGCCGAGCAGGTCGACGTCGGGCGGCGCCCAGGTCGCGGCGTCGGGCAGCAGGGGCAGCCCCGAGACGTCCCCGGTGGCGTCCGTCACGCACCCGTCCGGCCCGAGGAGCAGCCGCCGACGTCGGAGCCGCACGACGACGGGCCCGTCGGGGCGTCCGTCGGCACGCAGCAGCAGTGCGGCCTCGGCGGCCCACCGGTCGACGGCGCGGCGTTGCACCGGGTCGTCAACATCCATATCAGATACGGCGGTTGGCGCACCCGTGCCGAAGCGTACGGCCAGTTCCCCGCTGCGCCCGGCGTCCCAGAGGTGCCGGTGCAGGTCGTAGCGGAACCGGCGGCTGGGATGGGGATGCGGGTGCGGCGACCGTCCGTCACCACCGCCGGACCCGTCCCAGAGCGCGAGGGCGATCCGCTGGCCGTACTCCGCCCAGGCGGGCGGCGTGCGGACCACCAGGGACACCGGTCGCTCGCCCGGGTACCGGGCCAGGGGCATGGTGAGGCCGGGCCGCAGCAGCCCGTCGGGTGCGGTTCTCGGTAGGTGCCAGCGCAGCAAGTCCGGTGCGAGGCAGCGGAGATCGGCGCGTACGCGGTCGGCGAGCGCCCGGCCGTGGGTGCGTGCGACGTCTCCGAGGCGGAAGTCGACCTCGACGTTGGCGGCGGCACAGGCACCGGCCCAGTCGCCGGCCAGACGGCGGGCGGAGGCGGTCTCGATCATGGAGGGCGGCACGGCGTACTCGCGTACGCGCCGCCAGAAGGAGAGGCGGGAGTCGTTCCCGTTCGCGGTGGAAGTGAGCATCAGCACTCACTCTTCGCGGACGGGACCCCCATTCTGAGATCAGCGTGAGTGGTCATCGCCGGGAGCATAGCGCTCGCAGTCGCCCGCCCGCCACACCGTTTCGCGCGCCCGCCGCCGGGCGTCTCCGGCCGCCGCAGGGTGTCGCCGGGGCGCTCAAGAGCCGGTGGAACCCCGGTCAAGACGGGTGGTTCGTGACGGCTTGGGTGTGTTCTGGTGGTGGACGGAGAAGGCGCGGCCTCGGCAGGTCCGGGGTCGGGCGGGGCAGCGCGAGGGCGTGTCGGCGGTGTAGACGCTCGCGCATGGAGCTGAGTGCGGAGGCTATGGTTCGCCGGCCCGGAGTGACCTTGACTGGTGGACACAAGGACGGACGCGAAGGGGGCACAGGATCCCGAGCGCGTCCGACCGGTCCGACTGGCTTCTACTTCGAGCGAGGGTGATCGTGATGGCTGGTGTGGTGGATCTTGCGGTGGATGCCGGTGTGGTGCTTGTCGTGGGTGGTACCGGGAAGACGGGTCGGCGGGTGGCGGACCGGTTGGCGGCGCGGGGTTATGAGGTGCGGGTGGGTTCGCGGTCGGGTGCGGTGCCGTTCGACTGGAACGACCGGGGTACGTGGGAGGCGTCGTTGGCGGGTGTGAGTGCGGCGTATCTGACGTATTACCCGGATCTGGCGTTTCCGGGTGCGGTGGAGGCGGTGGGGGCGTTCTCGCGGTTGGCGGCGGCGCGGGGTGTGGGTCGGTTGGTGTTGTTGTCGGGGCGTGGTGAGGAGGCGGCGGAGGCGGGGGAGAAGGCGGTGATGGAGTCGGGGGCGGCGTGGACGGTGGTGCGGTGCGCGTGGTTCGACCAGAACTTCAGTGAGTCGTTCTTCCTGGAGCCGGTTCTGGCGGGGGAGTTGGCGTTGCCGGTGGGTGGTGCGGTGGAGCCGTTCGTGGATGTGGAGGACATCGCGGACGTGGCGGTGGCGGCGCTGACGGAGGCTGGTCACGGGGGTGAGGTGTACGAGGTGACGGGGCCGCGGTTGCTGTCGTTCGGGGATGTGGCGGTGGAGTTGTCGCGGGTGGTGGGTCGTGAGGTGCGGTTCGCGGCGGTGTCGGAGGAGGCGTACCGGGGGGTGTTGGCGGAGGCGGGGTTGCCGGCGGACTTCGCGGAGTTGTTCGCGGTGATCCTGGACGGTCGCAACGCGTCGTTGGGTGACGGGGTGCGGCGGGCGTTGGGTCGTGAGCCGCGGGACTTCGCGGACTACGCCCGTGAGGCTGCCGCCTCGGGCGTGTGGAACGCGTGACCAGCCGGACGACCGAGCTGACGGACCCGGAAAGCAACACCTGCCGTTCGTACGGCAGTTCAGTAGATCTTCGGTGCCGGGTGGAGTAGGCCCCCTGACCGTCTGTCCCGGCTGCGCCGGGAGGGGTGAGGAGGCCGATGCCCGCCGGGTACCGGGAGGGTCCCCGCGCTGGGCGGGGACCGGGGAGAACCGAAGGATCACCTATGCGTTCCAACCAGACTGCGACTCCTGCTTCCTCCACCGCTCCACAGTCCTTCACCGGCCTCGCGCCGGACGGCTCGGCCCCGGTCGTGCCCGGCACGCGCAGCAAGGCCGCCGGGCCGCTGTTGGTGGGTGCCACCGTCGCGATGGGGTTGATGGCGGGGCTGTTCTTCGCCTTCGACGTGTCGGTGATGCCCGGTTTGGCGGCGAGTGATGACCGGACGTATGTGACGGCGATGCAGCACATCAACAAGTCCATCGAGAACGGCATGTTCGGCCTGGTGTTCGTCGGGGCGTTCGCGGCGACGGGTCTGGCCGCGTGGCTGCAGCACAAGGCGGGTCGTCGGCAGGCGGCGCTGTGGGCGGCGGCGGCGACGGTGCTGTACGTGGTGGCGCTGCTGGTGACGATGGGCGTCAACATCCCGCTCAACAACCAGCTGGCGGCGGCCGGTGACCCGTCCCAGATCCAGGACCTCGCGGCCGTGCGGGCCAAGTTCGCCGACACCTGGGTGCCGGTCAACATGCTTCGCACGGCGCTGTGCACGGGCGGCCTGCTCGCGCTGACCCGCTCCCTGGTGCTGCACGGACGCTCCGGGCGCTGAACCAAGCAGCCCCGCACCGCACCGCGATCGGCGCCCCCGGCGGATCCCGTCGGGGGCGCTTCGGCGTGTTCGGCCATGGTGTGTTCGGTCAAGGCGTGCCGTGCCAAGGCGTGTCCCGTCAAGGCGTGCCCGGCCAGGGCGTGCCCGGTCACCCCGTCGCGCGGCTGGCCGATTTCACCCGGTTCCGTCACCCGGCGGGTCGCGGCGGGCCCGCCGTCGGCGCAGACTGGCCGGTGGCACCGGAGTTCCGACCGCAGGGGGCAGGCATGTCCGTACGACCCGCGAGGCGCAGGACAGTTGGACGTTTCCGGACCGCGATCGGCGCGCTCGCCGTCGCCTTGGCGGCGGGAGCCGCGGTCACGTTGCCCGCCGCACCGGCGGAGGCGGCCGGCGGCACGGGCGCCACGGCCGGCACGGGCGGCAAGGTCGTCTACCTCACCTTCGACGACGGCCCGAGCCCCGCCTACACGCCCAAGGTCCTCGCGACGCTCGCCCGCTACGGGGTGCGCGCGACCTTCTTCGAGATCGGGCAGAACGTTTCCGCCCACCCCTCGCTCACCGCGCAGGTCGCACGGCAGGGCCACAGCGTGCAGAACCACTCCTGGTCGCACCCGGACCTGCGCCGGCTCTCCGGCTCCGCGCTCAACTCCCAGGTGAGCAGTACGGACCGGGCGATCCGCGCCCAGACCGGCCGCACCCCGACCTGCCTGCGCCCGCCGTACGGTGCGGTCAACGCCGCGGTGCGCTCGCGCGCGGCGGCGCTCGGCAAGCAGGTCGTGCTCTGGTCGGTGGACCCGACGGACTGGTCCCGGCCGGGCACGGAGGCCATCCGCTCGCGGGTGCTGAACAACGTCCGCCCGGGGGCGGTGATCCTGCTGCACGACGGCGGCGGTGACCGCAGCCAGACGGTGGCCGCGCTGCCGGCGATCATTTCGACCCTCAAGGCGCGCGGCTACGGCTTCGCCACCCTGTGCGGCTGAGGCCGCCCAGGGTGGCGTCGGCAAATCGGTTGGCTAAGCGGGTGTCGGCAGAGCGGGTGTCGGTTCCGCCGAAGGCCGGGGTCAGCTCTGCCCGTTGAGCACCAGTGCCCAGGCGAGGCAGCCGAGGGCGGCCGTGGAGAGCAGGGCGCGCAGCACGTTGAAGCGCACCCAGCGGGCCTCGAAGCGGCCGCGCACGCCGGCCGGGTCGGCGATCCGCTGCGGCGTTCCGGCGGCGGCGAGTTCGTCGTTCAGGGGGATGTTGATCGAACGGGTGACCCCGATCATCGCGACGTACAGCACGAGCGCGGCGATGGTCGCCGGCAGCACGTCGTGGCCGTCCGACGGCAGGTGGAGGGCGACCGCAGCCGCTGTGGTCAGGAGGGCGCCGACGAAGCCGAGGACGAACCAGCCGTTCAGGATCGCCACGTTGACGCGCTGCATGACCTCGATGAAGGTCCGGTCCTCGACCCGCGCCAGCGCGGGCATGACCGAGCACGCGAAGGCGTAGAACAGTCCGGCGGTCAGTCCACAGGTGACAGTGGCCGCCACCAGGACGAGTGTGCGTGCCGTTTCCATCGTCGTGAGCCCCTCACTTCTCGCAGTTTTCGCTGCTTCTCGCTGTCGGTGTCGCTCTATCGCTCTATCGCTGTGCTGCTGTATTGCTGTGCTGCTGTATCGCGGCATCGCTGGCGCCGCGTGTCGGTCCTACCCCCGTGGGGCAGATCATCCGGCATTTGCGGCGCCCGGGCCACCTCGTTCACTCAAGAGTCCCTCAAATGATGGGACGTCAAATAATGTCCCTGCGTCTACACTTGACGGCATGGACACTCTGACGGGACTCCTCGACGGCCCCAAGGCCCGCGGCGCGTTCCTGCTGCGGTCGATCCTGACCCCGCCGTGGTCGCTGCGGATCGAGGACCGGGCCCCGCTCTCGGTGGTGACGATGGTCCGCGGTGAGGCTTGGATCCTGCCCGAGCGCGGCACCCCGCTGCTGCTGCACCCTGGGGACGTGGCGATCGTGCGCGGCCCGGAGCCGTACACCGTGGCGGACGACCCGGACACGCCGGTGGACGTGATCGTCGGCCCGGGCCAGGTCTGCACCAAGGGCGGGGTGGACGTCTCCGAGGTGATGTCGCTCGGCGTCCGGACCTGGGGGCAGGGCCGCGAGGGCGACCGGGCCTCTTCGGTGGTCCTCTCCGGCACCTACCAGGCCGAGCACGAGATCGGCCAGCGTCTGCTGGGCTGCCTGCCCGCCCTGCTGGTCCGACCGGCCGGCACCGGCGCCGACGACACCCTGGTGCACCTGCTGGCCGCCGAGATAGGGCGCAACGAGCCCGGCCAGGAGCTGGTCCTGGACCGGATCCTCGACCTGCTCGTGGTCTCCGTCCTGCGCTCCTGGCTCGCCGCCCCCGACTCGGGCGCCCCCGCCTGGTACCGCGCCCAGCACGACGCGGTGGTCGGCCCGGTGCTGCGGATGATGCACGACGACCCGGCCACCGCCTGGACGGTCGCGGAGCTCGCCCAGCGGGTCGGGGTCTCCCGGGCCGGCCTGGCCCGCCGCTTCACCGCCCTGGTCGGCGAGCCCCCGATGGCGTACCTCGCGGGCTGGCGGCTGGCCGTCGCCGCCGATCTGCTGCGCGAGCCCGAGTGCACCGTCGCCTTTGCCGCCCGCAAGGTCGGCTACAGCAACGCCTTCGCCCTCTCGGCGGCCTTCAAGCGGGTGCGCGGCGTCAGCCCGCAGGAGCACCGCCGCCTCGCCGCGACCGGGACCCCGGCGCAGCCGGTGGGTTTCTCGGGTCCGGCGGAGACGGTGATCCTGGCGGGTTGAGCCGAAGGAGCGAGGCCTTCGCCTCAACGGTGATCCCATTTGCCTAAGCCATTTAGGTAATCCCATACTGTCTGTAGCGCACCGGTGCGAGCGGCGCGACCGTCAGTACGGGAGGAAGCACACATGGCACGGGCAGGACTGACCGTCGAACGCGTGGTCGTCGCGGGCGCCGAACTCGCCGACGAGGTCGGATTCGAGCAGGTGACCGTCGCCGCGGTGGCCAGGCGCTTCGGCGTCCAGACCGCCAGCCTGTACTCCCACGTCAAGAGCTCCCAGGACCTCAAGACCCGGATCGCCCTGCACGCCCTCGAGGAACTCGCCGACCTCGTCGCCGACGCCCTGGCCGGCCGCGCGGGCCGCGACGCGCTCGGCGCCTTCGCGGACGCCTACCGCGACTACGCCGCCCGCCACCCCGGCCGCTACGACGCCACCTGCCTGCGCCTGGACGCCGAGACCGCCGCCGCCAGTGCGGGTGTCCGGCACGCCCAGATGACCAGGGCGATCCTGCGCGGCTACGACCTCACCGAGCCCGAGCAGACCCACGCGGTCCGCATGCTCGGCAGCGTCTTCCACGGCTACATCAGCCTCGAGGCGGCCGGCGGCTTCAGCCACACCGCCGTCGACGCCCGGCAGTCCTGGGACTGGATCATCGACTCCCTCGACACCCTGCTCCGGCAGGGCGGCGCCCGCACCACCACCTGAACCCCCGTACGGCGCGCGCCGCGCACGCACCGCCCGCCCGGCGCCTGCGCGCACTCCGCCCGTACGACGACCCGAAGAAGCGCCATGACCACGATCACCACCCCCGTCACCGAAGACCTCCTCCACGGCCACCTGGACGTCGAGCGGACCCGCCGCGGCCTGCTGCCGCACCGCCTACCGGCCCGCGCCCGCCGGCAGATACCCGACGAGCAGCTCGCGATGGCCGAGTCCCAGCCCTCCGGCGTCCGCCTCGCCTTCCGCACCCGCGCCACCGCGATCACCCTGCACGCCGTCCCCACCAAACGCGCCTACCCCGGCGTCCCCCACGTGCCCGACGGCGTCTACGACCTCCTCGTCGACGGCGCCCTCACCGCCCAGGCCACCGTCCCCAGCGGCAACCTGCGCACCGTCGACCTCACCACCGGCCGCTTCGAACTCACCGAAGGCCCCGCCGGCAGCGCCCGGTTCACCGGCCTGCCCGCGCGGGACAAGACCGTCGAACTCTGGCTCCCGCACACCGAGACCACCGAGCTGATCGCCCTCGAGACGGACGCCCCACTGGAGGCCGTCCCGCCCGGTGCGCGCAAGCGCTGGGTCCACCACGGCAGTTCGATCAGCCACGGCTCCAACGCCGCCCACCCGAGCGGCACTTGGCCCGCCCTCGTGGCCAACCGTGCGGAACTGGACCTGGTCAACCTCGGCTTCGGCGGCGGCGCCCTGCTCGACCCCTTCACCGCGCGCACGATCCGCGACACCCCCGCCGACCTGATCAGCCTCAAGCTCGGCATCAACCTCGTGAACACCGACGCGATGCGGCTGCGCGCCCTCACCCCGGCCGTCCACGGCTTCCTGGACACCATCCGCGAGGGCCACCCGACCACGCCGCTGCTCGTCGTCTCCCCGCTGCTCTGCCCGATCCACGAAGACACCCCCGGCCCGCTCGCCCCCGACTTCAGCAGCGGCACCCTCCGCTTCCGGGCCACCGGCGACCCGGCCGAACGCGCCGCAGGCCGCCTCACCCTCACCGTCATCCGCGAGCACCTGGCCCGCATCGTCGCCGAACGCCGGGCCGACGGCGACTCCGCCCTGTACCACCTGGACGGACTCGCCCTCTACGGCCGGCCCGAACACGACACCCACCCGCTCCCCGACGGCGTCCACCCCTCCCCGGAAGCCCACCGCCTCATCGCCGAACGCTTCACCCGGCTGGCCCTCACCCCGGGTGGCCCACTGGCGCCGTGACCCGCCGTGACCCGCCCTGGCCAGGCCGCGCTGGTGAACACCAGCGCGGCCAGGCTCACCAGCAGCAGCGGAGCGGGCCCGCCGACGACACGGGTAGCCGTACTCAACTCGACGGCGGAAGAGCGAACGCCGTGATGAGGATCCCCCCGTGGGCGCCCCACCGGCCGATGCCGACACCGGGACGGTGAGGATGCCGGGCGGTGAACGTGCCGTCGGGTCGGACCGCGACGGTGATCGCGGCAAGAGCCGTCCACGTGCGGGTCAGCGGGTGGACAGCCTTGTAGACGGCCTCCTTGGCGCTGAAGAGAACAGTGTCCCAAGGGACCGCGCCCACCGGCAGCACGGCGAGCCGCCGCCGCTCGCCCTCGGTGCTGACGAGATCCAGGACCCCGCGCGGGAGCGGACGGACAGGCTCGGCGTCGATCCCGAGCGAGACGTGCCGACCGGTACTGGTGACCGCACAGGCCGTGTAGCCGTCGGTGTGGGTGATGCTCCCCACGGCACCCGACGGCCACTGCGGCGCACCCCCGGGCCCGGGCAGCAGAGGCGCCGACGGATGGCCCAACTCGGCCAGCGCCCGGCGGGCGAGCGTGCGGGCCGTCGTGAACTGGTGTCGGCGGCGCGGGGAACGATCCCGGATGTAGGCCGCCTCCGCAGGGTGGAGACGGCCCGCGTCCAGGGCGCCGAACGCTTCGGCGCACCGGACGTGCGGCGGCAACAGCGAGCCCAGGACGCCGGCGAGAGCGGTGGTGGCGGTCACGGCGGGTCAGCGGCCGGCCAGGACCAGCTGGTGGACGTGGTGGGCGATGTGCTGAGGAGTCTCCAACGGCAGCATGTGCCCGACTCCGACAACCTTGTGCAGCGTCGCCTGCGGGAGCGCGGCAACGAGCTCCTGGCTGAAGGCCGGCTTGACGACCTTGTCCTCGGTGCCGGTGATCACCACGGTGGGCGCCGTGATCCCGGCCAGCCCGGCCCGCTGGTCCATCTGCTGCGTGGAGGCGAAGCAGGCGGCACGCGTCTGCGGCAAGGTACTGGCGAAAAGCCGCCGGTTGGCCTCACGGGCCTCCAGGGTGGCACGCGGTCCATGCGTCTGACCGAGCAACCTGCGCCCCAGCCACGGCGTCCGAAGCGCACGACTGAACAGCTGGGACCCCATCATCTTCACCTCGCTCGCCGGAGTGTCCTGCCCGTGCGAAGCGGTCGACACGAGCACCAGCCCGGCAAGCCGCCCGCCCGCACCAGCCGTGCGCGAGACCGGAAGCCCAGCCGCCCAAGCAAGCGCCGCATAACCGCCACCCGAGTGCCCTACCACCACGACCGGCCGCTCCGCCGTCGTCAGCGTCCCCACGACGGTGCCCAGGTCCCGCCCGAGCCGCTCGATGCTGATCGGCTCCCGCCCGACCGTCGACGAGGCATGCCCACGCTGGTCATACGTGGCCACGGTGTGCCCGGCGGCAGCCAGTTGGTGAGCCGTGCTGTGCCAGACGGTCCGGGAGGCGGCCCACCCGTGGACGAGAACGACCAGCGGCCGCGTCGGGTCGGGCGTCTCGGGCTGGTGGACCGTGATGGCAAGGCGCGCGAAGTCGTCCGTGGTCGCGGCGTGATCGGTGGCCGTGACGGCGTAATCGGCCGGCAGGGCAGGGATTCCGACGGCGGTCTGCATGAGGTCCTCCGGTTTTTGATGGGTTGTTTGTTTATTCGTCGTTGGTGAGGTGGTGGTGGAGGTTGGTGAGGGCGTCTTGGGTGGCGGCGGTGTGCTTGATGGTGAGGTTGGTGAGTTTGTGGAGGAGTTTGGGCCAGTGGTGGGGGGTGGCGGAGAAGGTGATCGTGAGTTGGGTGTGAGTGTTGTTGTGCTGGGGGGTGAGGGTGTAGGTGGTGGTCCCGTGGAAGTGGCCCGTGTGGGTCTGGGTGAGGGTGTGGTGGGGGGCGATGTGGGTGGTGGTGCTGGTGAAGCGGAGTTTGGGGCCGGGGTTTCCGACGCCGGTGGGGTGGACGGTGATGTGAGTGGTGCCGCCGGTGGTGTGAGGGGGTGTGGGGCCGGGTTGGTGGGTGTTGTGGGGGTGCCACCAGGTGGTTTTGCCATTGAGTTCGTCGAGGATGGCGTTCCAGACGGTTTGGGGCGGGTGGGGGAGGAGGGTTTGGTCGGTGTGGTGGATGGCGTGCATGGGGGTTTCCTTTCGGGGGGTGGGTGTTTTGTTGTTAGGGGAAGATGTTTTGGCCGGGGGTGAGGGTGTGTGTGGGGTCGTGGTGGTTCTTGGCGGCGGTGAGGGTGCTCCAGCGGGGGCCGTAGTGGGTTTGCCAGTCGGTGGGGGTCATGTGGGGGACGGCGCCGACGGGGTAGCGCTTTGCGCCGAGTTGGGTGGCGCGGTCGTAGAGGCGGCGGTTGCGGCTGAGGGCGGGTTGGGGGTCGGTGTCAGGGCGGGGGAAGGTGAGGAGGTCGAAAAGATAGGCAATGGGTTCGTTGGGGGTGATGGCGTAGGGATGGGTGAGCCTGTTGGTGGGGAAGGGGTAGCAGAGGAGGAGGCCCTGGCCGATGTCGTCGGGGGTGAGTTGGGGAAGGGTTTCGGTGAGGAAGGTGTGGGTTTGGGAGGCGGGGAGGAAGAGGGAGAGCCAGGGCTTGGGGGCGTTCCAGTAGCCGAGGTTCTTGATGGTGTCGGCGAAGGTGTCGGCGCGGTAGGTGTAGTCGCGGTAGGTGGTGTCGGTGGTGGCGGTGTGGGTGGGGTTGAGACCGGTGAGAAGGGGGGTGGGGTTGGGGGGTGTGGTGCCGTTGTAGTGGGCGACGGCTTCGATCTTGTAGAGGGGGGGTTGGCCGTCGGGCTGGATGAGGATTTCGCCGGTTTGGGAGGGGAAGCGGCCGTCGAGGAGGGTCTGTTGGTCGGCGAGGTAGGTGGTGAGGTCGTTGTAGTGGAGGGTGAGGACGAGGGCGCGTTCGGGGGCGGGGACGAGTTTGACGGTGGCCCGGGTGATGATGCCGATTTGGCCGGCGCCGGCGAGGGCGGTGTGGAAGACGTCGGTGTTGTGGGTGGGGGTGGCGGTGAGGATGCGGCCGTTGCCGGTGACGATCTCGATGGCCTCGACGGTGTCGGCTTGGAGGCCGTATTTGTGGACGGTGGAGCCGATGCCGCCGACGCTGATGGTGCCGCCGATGGAGAGGTGGAGGTAGTCGGTGAGGCAGGGGGGTGTGAGGCCGTGGGCGAGGGCCGCGTCGGTGAGTTGGGCCCAGGTGACGCCGGCGTCGACGGTGGCGTTGGTGGGGGTGATGCTGTGAATGCGGTTGAGGGCGCGGGCGTTGATGCTGATGCCGCCGGCGACGCCCGCTTGGCCGTAGTTGGAGTGTGATTCGAGGTCGTTGCCGGTGCCGCTCTGGCCGTTCATGGCGACTTTGAGGTTGTTGCGGCGGGCGAAGTTGATGACGGTGGCGATGTCCTGGGCGCCGGCCGGGGTGAGGACGGCGTAGGGGGTGGCGGTGGTGAGGCGCCCGAAGTCCTTGGCGAAAGCGGCTGTGGTGGCGGGGTTGGTGGTGAGGGTGCCCTGGAGGGCGGGAGCGGGGATCAGGTGTCCGCTGGTGGGTCCGTCGGCGGTGGTGGCCCAGGAGCGGGTGATGGTGTTGTAGCCGATGACGGTGGCGGCGGCTCCGGTGAGCAGGGCGCGCCTGGAAGGGTGCGGGCGGTTCATATCGGGCGGGTCTCCCAGCGGGTCGCGTGAACAAGACAGAACACGGCAGAACAAGGCCGGCCGGGGCAGGCGGCGCGGGCAAGGCCGGTATGTGGGGGGCGGGGGGTGCGGGTGGCGGGCCCGCACCGACGGCCTTGGCGGGCCGGGCCGCGGCCGGGTCGTGGCGGGCGGTGCCCGGCGGTGCTCGGGTGGTGCGGGCCGGTTGGGGGGTTTGGCTTCCGGCTTGGTGGGGTTGGCCTGCCGCCCGGGTGGGGGTGGTTGGGCGGCGGGCCGTGCTGGTGCCGTGCCGGGTTGGTGGGGGTGCCGTCGCCGGTGGCTGGTGCGGGGTGCTGCTTGTTTCTGGCGGTCCGGGGGGGCTCTGGCTGGGTGTGGCCGGGGTCCTGTGGGGGCTGTGGGGGTGTGGAGTGTGGGGTGTGGCTGGGTGTCAGGTGTTGTTGGGGGTGTGGGGTTTGGTGGGTTTGGGTGTGGTGGTGTGGTTGGTGTGGGTGGTGGTTTGGTAGTTGGTGAGGTCGAGGTGGCGG
>NZ_JBVIRL010000015.1:0-229105 GCF_055576085.1 Kitasatospora sp. NPDC033851
GCACCGCCGATCGTGCTGCCCTGGAGGGTCCGCCATGACCACCGTCCCCACGTACACTCCGTCCGCAGTCGCCCCCGCCCACGACACCCCGGCGGGGGCCCCCCCCCCCCCCCCCCCCCCCCCCCGGGGCGCCGCCCCCCCCCCCCCCCCCCCCCCCCCCCCCCGGGGGAGGGGGCGGGTCAGGCGGCGGCCCGCTGGTGGGCACGGACGCTGGTGACCAGCTGGTCACGGATCCGGGCCGGGACCTCGGGCGCGAAACGGGCCAGGTAGTGGTTCAGATGGGCCTCGTCACCGGTCAGGAACGGCAGGTCGAAGACCAGCAGCTTGCGCACCGCCAGCAGCGGCACCGGCGCGCGCAGCGGCCGGAACGACCGGTTCCACAGGCCCGGCTCCTCACACCCCGGGTGGAACTGCCCGATCATCAGGCCCTGTTCGACGAACTCGTCCTTGGCCTTGCGCTGCGCCTCGTCCAGCACGCAGGAGGCCCGGTCCAGGCCGGGCAGCACCAGCAGCACGGTCAGCAGCTCGCGGTCCGACTCCTCGCTCAGCTCGGCGAGCAACTCCTCGTAGCGGGCGCGCAGTTCACCCACCAGCGCCGGCAGGTCGCCGCCGCTGTCGCCGTCGCCGCCGTCGCTGCCGTCGGGGACGGCGATGTGGAACAGGCCGCGGCGCAGCGAGGGCTGGGTGTAGGGGCAGACGGGGCCGCTGCGGCCGAGGTCGGGGTGGGCGGTGGTGAGGAAGCGGCGGGCCCAGGCGAGGACCTCGACGGCCTCGGGGTGGGCCGCGGCCCCTCCCGCGTCGATGCGCTCGGCGCTGAACAGGCGCAGGGCGCCGGCGGTGGCGGTGGCGGGCGCGGTCACCGGGGCCCCCGCCACATCGGGGCCAGGCGGGGCCCGCCGCCGGGCAGGGCGATGGCCTCGCCGAAGCGGGTGAAGCCGTGGGTGGCGCACAGGTGGGCGCCGCCCACGGAGCTGGTCTCGGCGTAGGCGGCCTGGCCGTCGGCGTCGACCTGAGCCAGGACGGCGTTCAGCATCGCCTCGGCGGCGCCGGCGGTGCGGGCGTCGGGGCGCACCCCGACGAACGCGAGGTAGTGGTGGGGGCGGTGGCGCGGGTGGCGGCGCGTCTGCAGGTGGGTGATGGCGGCCAGGCGCCGGGCGGACTCGCCGTGGTGCCCGGCGTCGATGGCCTCGGTCAGGGCGCGGGTGGCGGCGCCGTCGGCGCGGCCCGGGTCCTCCCACACGCCCGGGGGCAGGAACAGCAGCGCCCCCAGCAGCCGCCCGTACGCGGTGTCCTCGTGGGCGACCACGACGCCGTCGTGGGCCAGGCACTGCTCCAGGTGGACGCGGAAGAAGGCGGGCAGCACCCGCGCGCGGTGGTCGGGGTCGGGGAAGGCCCAGAGCATCAGCGCGTCGTCGGCGAAGGCGTCGGCGAGCAGCCGGGCCAGGGCGGTCGCCTCGTCGGGGCGGGCCCGGCGTACGGCGGCGCGGACGGCGGGCCGCCGGGCGGTGGCGGTGGCGGTGGCGGTGGTCAACGGACACTCTCCTCGGGCGAGGCGACGGACGAGGGGGCGGGTGTGGGGGCGGGTGTGGGGGCGGACGGGCGGGCAGGCGGTTCTGCGTACGAGGGGGCGGGCGGTTCGACGGCTTCGGCGGCGGCTTCGGCGGCCAGCGCGGCGACGCGCGCGTGCAGGCGCGGCAGCCACGCCTCCGCCTCGGGCTTGATCAGCACGCTGCGCAGCACCCGGGCGCTCTCGGCGTCGGCGGTGACGTCCGGGTGGCGGCGGGTGAAGTCGGCGGCGTCCACGCGCAGCACGCTCAGGTACACGGGGTCGTGCTCGTCGGCCGTGCCCCGGCGCAGGACGCGCTCGCTCGCGGCGTCGATCGCGGACAGCGCGGGCGGGGCGGGCGGCGCGGGCGGGGCGTTCGGGGTGGGGAAGTAGGTGACGATGTCCAGCTGCGGCCGCTGGTGCAGCGTCAGTTCGCCACTGGCCTCGATCAGGTCGGCCCAGGCCAGGGCGGTGCGCCGGCCCGCGGCCAGTCCGGCGCCCAGTCCGTCCGGGGTGAGCGGCAGCAGTTGCAGGGTCAGCCACAGGGCGGCGGCCGAGGCGCCGGCGCGCGAGCACTCCAGGCTGATCTCGCCCAGGTGCAGTTCGGCGTCGGTGAAGTAGGTGTACGGGGAGTCGTGGGCGAAGTGCCGGCCGATGGCGGGGTCGGCGAACAGCACCGCGCCGCAGCCGTAGGGCTGCAGGCCGTGCTTGTGCGGGTCGACGGTCACCGAGTCGCAGCCGGCGATCGCCCGCCACGGCGCCGGGTCGATGCGAAGCTCCGCCGCCCGCGCGTCGTCGGCGGCCAGCACCGCGAAGAACCCGCCGTAGGCGGCGTCCACGTGCACCCGCGCCCCGTACCGGCGCGCCAGCGCCAGCACCTCGTGCACCGGGTCGACCGCGCCGAGCCCGGTGGTGCCGCAGGTGACGACGACCGTGCCCACCCGCCCGGTGCGCAGCAGCTCCTCCAGCGCGCCCGCGTCCATGCGCCCCTGGGCGTCGGCGGCGACCGCGTACCCGTCGACGCCCAGCACGTGGCACATCCGGCTGTGCGTGTAGTGCGCCTGCGCGCTGTAGGCGACGCCCCGGCCGGGGTGGCTCTGGCGCGCCACGTACAGCGCCTCCAGGTTGGCGATGGTGCCGCTGCTGGTCAGGTGGCCCACGTGCGCGGGCAGGCCGAACATCGCGGCGAGCTGGGCCACGCACTCGCGTTCCATGTCGTTGGTGGCCGGCCCGCCCTCGTAGGCGTGGTTGTTGGGGTTGAAGCGCATCGCCGTCAGGTAGCCGACCAGCGCCGCCGGGTGCGGGGGCTTGACCATCTGCCCGGCGTAACGCGGGTGGAAGAACGGGTAGTTGTGCTCCAGGCGCTTGGCGAAGCGCTCGAACGCGACGGCGAAGTCCGCCTCGTCCACCAGGTGCGAGGGGTGCGCGGCGAAAGGCCCGAACCGCTCCCCCCACCGTTCGGCCACCTCGGCCGCCCTCGGCAGCCAGTACCGCAGGTCCACGCTGGGGCCCTTCCCTTCGAGTCCTTCGAGTCCTCCGCGAGCCGAGTGCTGCGCGAGCCGAGTGCTCCGTGAGCCGAGTGCTCCGTGAGTGCTTGCCGAGTGCTCCGCGAGCCGAGTGCTCCGAGTGCGAGCCGAGCGTGCCGCGAGCCCACCGGGCCCGGGGCTGCCCCGCCTCGCGAGCGTTCCTCGAGTGCGTCCCGAGCCACGGTCGTGGCGCCGCGCAAGCCGCCCGCAACACCCGCAGCTCACCGCCGCCGCACCCCGAAACCACCCCCGGCCACCGCGGCGCCACGCCCGCCCGCACCGCCTTGCCGCGCACTCCCGCACCGCCCGCCCGCCCCAGCCGGACCCCAGCCGCGCGCAAGGCGGCGCTGCTGCAATCACCCCCGGACCAGGCCGCCCCGGCACCCGCCGGGCGCGCGGGGGAGCAGCATGCGGGAGGAACGCGCGATGGTGACCAGACGCAGGATGATCGGCGCCGCCCTGGCGACCGGGGGAGGGGTCCTGCTCGTGCGCACCGCGGTACGCCCGGCCGCCTCCGCCGCCCCCGCCGCGTCCGCGCAGGACGCCGCCGCCGGCCAGGACACCGCCGCCGCGCAGGCCGCGGCCGGCCACACCCACCCCGCGGGCACCGACGCCCCCGACCCGGGCCCGGACACCGGCCCCGCCCTGGCCCCGAAGTTCACCACCACGCTGCCGCTGCCCCCGGTGCTCAGCCCCGTCTCCACCGACGGCGGCGCCGACACCTACACCGTCACCATGCTCCGCTCCTTCGCCCGCATCCTGCCCGGGCACCGCACCGAGGTCCTCACCTACAACGGCGCCTTCCCCGGCCCCGTCATCCGCGCCCGCTCCGGACGGCCCGTGGTCGTGCGCCAGACCAACCTGCTGGACGACGCCGTCTCGGTCCACCTGCACGGCTCCAAGGTGCCCGTCGCCAGCGACGGCGGCCCGATGAACCTGCTCGGCGCCGGCGCCAGCCGCACCTACACCTACCCCAACGACCAGCCCCACGCGAGCCTGTGGTTCCACGACCACGCCCACCACACGGAATCCGAACACGTCTACCGGGGCCTGGCCGGCACCTACCTGCTCACCGACGCCACCGAAACCGCCCTGCCGCTGCCCGCCGGCCGCTACGACCTGCCCATCGCCCTGCGCGACGCCCGCTTCGACGCCTCCGGCCACCTCGTCTACCGCATGGACGACCCCTTCAACCGCACCACCATCCTCGCCAACGGCCGCCCCTGGCCCAAGGCCGAGGTCGCCGCCCGCCGCTACCGGCTGCGCCTGCTCAACTCCTCCAACCTGCGCTTCTTCTCCCTGCGCCTGGCCGACGGCGGCCCGATCACCCAGATCGGCTCCGACGGCGGCCTGCTGGAACGCCCCCACACCACCGACACGATCGACCTCTCACCCGGGGAGCGCGCCGACGTCGTCATCGACTTCTCCCGCTACCCCATCGGCTCCTCCGTGGTCCTCACCAACTCCATGCCGCCGGGCCCCGCCGAACACGTCGGCCAGGTCATGCGCTTCGACATCGTGCGCTCCGCCCCCGACCCCAGCAGCGTCCCCGACCGGCTGCGCACCCTGCCCGCCCTCGGCGCGGCGGCCCGCGAACGCACCGTCGTGCTCAAGGTCGACGAGACCCCGGGCGCCGCGCGCGGCCTGATCGACGGCAAGGTGTACGACCCGGCGCGCGTGGACGCGGCGGTGGCCTTCGGCACCTCGGAGATCTGGACCGTCGTCAACGCCAACACCGACGTCCCGCACAACTTCCACCTGCACCTGGTGCAGTTCCGCGTCCTCGAGCGCAACGGCACGGCACCCGGCCCCGAAGAGGCCGGCCTCAAGGACACCGTGCGCCTGCTGCCCGGCGAGAGCGTGCGCCTGCACGCCACCTTCGACTCCTACCGCGGCCGCTACCCGTACCACTGCCACCTGCTGGACCACTCGGCGATGGGGATGATGGCGCAGATGGAGATCAGCTGACGCACACCGGCTGACACACACCCGGCTGACGCACACCGGCCCGCCGTACCGCCCGGGCCCCGGGCCCCGGGCGGTACGGCGGGCCGGATCGACGGCCCGTCAGGACGCGTGGATGCCCTGCCCGGGGGCCAGGATCCCCGCCGGGTCGAAACGGCGCTTGGCCCGCACCACCCGCTCCCACAGCCCCCCGTAGTGACGCCGCCAGTCCGCCCCCGTCATCCCCGGCACCGCCCCGATCAGGTACCGCTTGCCGCCCAGCTTGACCGCCCGGTCGTACAGCCGCCGGTTGCGCTCCAGCATCGCCGCCGTGTCCGCCCCCGGCCCCGGGAACGCCAGCAGGTCGAAGTGCCAGCCCACCGCCTCCTGCGGCAGCACCGCCAGCGGCGCCCGCACCCGCTCCCGCGCGTACGGGTAGAACAGCAGCAGCCCCGCCCCCAGATCCGCCGCCGTCAGCACCTCGGCCGCCTCCGCCATGAACACCCGCGCCGTCGACGCGGGCAGGAACACGCTCAGCCACGGCTTCGCCAGCCCCCACAGCCCCGCCGCCCGCAGGTACCCCGCGAACGCGTCCACCCGGAACGCGTACTCGCGCCAGCCCTGCTCCACCACCGACACCCCGCCCGCCGCCGGCGACAGCCCCGCCAGCAGCGCCTCCCGGTCCACCGCCTGCCCCGCGTCCGCGAACGCCACCAGCTCCGCCTTGTACCGCCACCGCGACCCGTCCGCGCTGCGCTCCACGTCGCCGACCTGCAGGTCGAACCGGCCCTGGGCCAGCACCTTCTCCTGGTCGGCCAGGTAGGTGTCCAGGTCGTCGTAGAACAGCTGGAACACGTGGGCGCGCTCGCGCACCGGCACCAGCGCCAGCGTCGCCCGCACGATGATCCCGGCCTGCCCGCCGCCGGCCAGCACCGCCTCGAACAGTTCCCGCTCGCGCGCGGGCGACGCCGTCACCAGCTCCCCGGTGCCGGTCACCACCTCCACCTCCAGCACCCGGTCCGCCTGCAGGCCGTAGTGCTGCACCGCGCCGCCGATCCCGCCCACGCTCAGCGTCCCGCCCACCGACAGGTGCAGATAGTCCGTCAGGCACGGCGGCACCCAGCCCTGCGCCAGCCCCGCCTCGACCACCTGCGCCCAGGTCGCCCCGGCCTCCACCACCGCACGCCCCGGCCGCACCGAGACGACCTTCGACAGGCCGCGCGCGTCGATCGCGATCCCGCCGCGGGGGTTGGCCTGCCCGTAGCTGGAGTGCGACTCCAGCCCCGCCTCGCCGACCTGCGCCACGTCCCCGCTCTGCCCGTTGACCGCCACCGGGATCCGGTGCCGGGCGGCGAACGCCACCACCCGCTGCACATCGCGCACCGAGCCGGGCCGCAGCACCGCCCGCGGCGCCGCGGACACCAGGTGCCCGAAATCGGAGGAGAACCGCTCCAGATCCGCCCCCTGCAGCGTCACCACCCCGTCCAGGGCGGGAAGTCGCGCGACACCGGCGCCCGGCTCGGCGGCCCACGCCCGCGCCGAGGTGTCCCAGCCGACGACGGCGCCGCCCGCACCCGCGGCGGCACCGGCGAGAAGCGCACGCCGCGACAGCCCTGACCTGCTCATATAAGAATCTCTCCGATCAGTCGTCACAAAGGGATTGTCGTACCGCAACCATCCCGCGGCCACCTACCGCCCCGCACGCCCCGCCTGCTGCTCCGTCAGCCGAAGGTCCGTCACCGTGTGCTCCCACATCCGCACCTGGTACGCCGGCGCGCCGGCCGGGATGCTCGCCGCCGCCGCCCGGGCCTGCGCCAGCAGCGCCTCCCGCGCCTCGGGCAGGTGCGCCACCCGCGGGCCCTCGGCCGCCT
The DNA here is from genome assembly GCF_055576085.1 of Kitasatospora sp. NPDC033851. Taxonomy (NCBI): domain Bacteria; kingdom Bacillati; phylum Actinomycetota; class Actinomycetes; order Kitasatosporales; family Streptomycetaceae; genus Kitasatospora; species Kitasatospora sp. NPDC033851. The sequence continues at coordinate 6,888 of NZ_JBVIRL010000015.1, forward strand.
CCCGCAGCACCAGGGCCAGCTTGAAGGCGTACACGTGCGGGCTCACCGCGAACAGCGTCCGGTACACCCACAGCCCCTCCTCGCCGTGCAGCACCCGCTCGTTGTGGCTCAGCAGCCGCACGCGCGCCTTCAACACCAGGTCCCCGTGCACGTTCGTCCCGCTCATGGGTCTGTCCCCCTTCGTCGCTTCGCTCGCTCCCCGCCCCCTCCTCACGCGGCCCGCGGGCACGACGGCGCCACGCACCGGCCGCCCGCAGCGGGGCGACGGCACGTCAGGCCGTGGAGAGGGGGAGGGGATGTCGCACGAGTCTGCGGGCCGCGCCCACCGCGCGGCAAGACGAAAACGGGGTGCGCTGCGTCCTACCGAAACCTTGCCTGACCTGGCAGGATTGGGGTCGGCACCCTCCCGGGGCCCGGGGAAGGGGCCGCCGGCGGGAAGCCCTGGCGGCGGCCGGACTAGCCTGGGCGCATGTTCATTCTCGAGCTGAGCTACACCGCACCGCTGGAGCAGATCGACGCCGCGCTGGCGCAGCACGTCGCGTGGCTGGAGGCGCACTACGCGGCGGGCACCTTCCTCGCCTCGGGGCGCAAGGTTCCGCGCGAGGGCGGGATCATCCTGGCGGTGGGGGAGGACCGGGCCGCGATCGAGGCGCTGGTGGCCACCGACCCGTTCGTGGTCGCCGGGCTGACCGCGTACACGGTGACGGAGTTCCTCGCCACCACCACCGCGCCCGTCCTGGACGACTACCGCCAGCAGCTGCCCGGCTGATCCCGCGGGAAAGAGTTGTGCCGCCGTGCCCCGGACCGCCTGCCGCGGTTCGGGGCACCGTCGCGTTCTGGCTACGATCGGTGAGCACGGGCAAGGACGGGTACGGCACACAAGTCGCAAATCGGCGGGAGTAGACGGATGGCACACGCACGGGCCGGGCAGCCGGCGCAGCCCGGTGACCTGGTGGACGTGGCGCGGCTGGTGACGGCGTACTACGCGCTGCACCCGGATCCGCAGGAGCCCGGGCAGCGGGTGGCGTTCGGGACCTCGGGGCACCGGGGCTCGTCGCTGGACGCGGCGTTCAACGAGGACCACATCGCCGCGACCACGCAGGCGATCTGCGAGTACCGCGCCGAACAGGGCGTCGGCGGGCCGCTGTTCCTGGGCGCGGACACCCACGCCCTCTCGGAGCCGGCCAAGGTCACCGCCCTGGAGGTGCTGGCCGCCAACGGCGTGCACGTGCTGATCGACGCCGCCGACGGCTACACCCCCACCCCGGCGGTCTCCCACGCGATCCTCGCCCACAACCGGCGCAGCCCCCGCGCGCTGGCCGACGGCATCGTGGTCACCCCCTCGCACAACCCGCCGCGCGACGGCGGCTTCAAGTACAACCCGCCCAGCGGGGGCCCGGCCGGATCCGAGGCCACCGGGCGGATCCAGGACCGCGCCAACGAGCTGATCCGCGAGGGCCTGCGCGGGGTGAGGAAGGTCCCCTACGCGCGGGCCCTGAACGCGGCCACCACCGCCCGCCACGACTACCTGGGCACCTACGTCCAGGACCTGCCCTCCGTCCTGGACCTGGACGCGGTGCGGGCGGCGGGCCTGCGCATCGGCGCGGACCCGCTGGGCGGCGCGTCGGTGGCCTACTGGGCGCGCATCGCCGAGACCCACCGCCTGGACCTGACCGTCGTCAACCCGCTCACCGACCCGACCTGGCGGTTCATGACCCTGGACTGGGACGGCAAGATCCGCATGGACTGCTCCTCGCCGTCCGCGATGGCCTCCCTCATCACCCGCCGCGACCAGTACGCCATCGCCACCGGCAACGACGCCGACGCCGACCGGCACGGCATCGTCACCCCCGACGGCGGCCTGATGAACCCCAACCACTACCTCGCGGTGGCCGTCGACTACCTCTACCGCCACCGCGCCGACTGGCCCGCCGACGCCGGCATCGGCAAGACCCTGGTCTCCTCCTCGATGCTCGACCGCGTCGCCGCCGACCTCGGCCGCACCCTGGTCGAAGTCCCGGTCGGCTTCAAGTGGTTCGTCGACGGCCTGCTGGAGGGCTCGATCGGCTTCGGCGGCGAGGAGAGCGCCGGCGCCTCCTTCCTGCGCCGCGACGGCGGGGTGTGGACCACCGACAAGGACGGCATCCTGCTGGCCCTGCTCGCCTCCGAGATCACCGCCGTCACCGGCACCACCCCCAGCGCCCGCTACCGCGAACTGACCAAGCGCCACGGCGCCCCCGCCTACGCCCGCGTCGACGCCCCCGCCGACCGCGAGCAGAAGGCCCGCCTGGCCCGCCTGTCCCCCGAACGGGTCGGCGCCGGCGAACTCGCCGGGGAGAAGATCACCGCCGTCCTCGCCAACGCCCCCGGCAACGGCGCCGCCATCGGCGGCATCAAGGTCTGCACCGACAACGCCTGGTTCGCCGCCCGCCCCTCCGGCACCGAGGACGTCTACAAGATCTACGCCGAGTCCTTCCACGGCCCCGACCACCTCGCCCGGGTCCAGGACGAGGCCCGCGCCCTGGTCGGCGAGGTCCTCGGGAACTGAACCCGCCCCAGCCCCGGGCCGGCCGACACCGGCCCGGGGCACCGCACGACCGCCCGGCACCGCACCCGGCCGCTCAGCCGTACCCGGCCGCTCAGGGCCGTACCGGCACCGCCGCCACCACGGGCCCGGCCCGGCGCTCGTCGCGCGTGGTCGCCGCCGCCACCGCGCACGCCGCCACCGCCAGCACCGCCGCCGCCAGCGGGAACCACCGCCCGCCCAGCACCGCGACCGCCGCCGACCCCACCGCACCCCCGGCCGCCGTCCCCAGGTACAGCGCACTGCTGTTCAGCGAGATCAGCAGCGGCGCGCTCGCCGGATCGATCGACGCCAACCGGTGCGGCAGCGCCACCGACACCGCCCACCCCGCCAGCGGCACCACCATCGCGTACACCAGCGCCCCCGGCATGCTGCGCCCCAGCCACGGCAGTGCGGCGAACGCGCCCGCCGCCACGGCCGAGCCGGCCAGCAGTACCCGCCGCACCCCCGCCCGGTCCACCAGGCGCCCGCCCAGCCAGCTGCCGGCCACCGACATCACGCCGCAGGTCAGCAGGACGAGGCTCAGCCGGTTGGCGTCGCCGCCGGTGGCACCCGAGACGGCGGTGGCCAGGTAGATGTAGACGCTCTGGAAGGCGAGGAAGAACACCAGCGTGGTGGCGGCCGCGCCCAGCACCCGGCGCTGGGCCAGCGGCGCCAGGCGGGCGGCGAGGGTGGGGGCGGCGGCGGGGGCGGGCAGGTCGCGCAGCAGCACCGCCAGGCCGGCCAGCGCGGCCACGCCCAGGGCGGTGACCAGCCACATCGTCAGCCGCCAGTCGGCGCGCCCCACCCAGGTACCCAGCGGCACGCCGAGGGCGGTGGCCACCGTCATCCCGCCGAGCACGGTCGCCAGCGCCCGTCCGCGCCGTTCGGGGGCGACCAGGGTGGTGGCCACCGCGTTGGCGGTCGGCGTGTAGAGGGCGGCGCCGGCGGCCGCCAGCACCCGGGTGGCCAGCAGCAGGCCGTAGGTGGGGGCGAGCGCGCTGAGCGCGTTGGCCGCGCTGAACACCGCGAGCGCGCTCAGCAGCAGGCGCCGGCGCGGCCAGCGGGCGGTGAGCGCGGCCAGGACCGGGGCCAGCAGCGCGTAGCCGAGCGCGAAGACGGTGACCAGCTGGCCGGCGGCCGGCACCGACACCCCCAGGTCGGCGGAGATCGGGCCGAGGATGCCGGCGACGACCATCGAGTCGGTGCCCATGGCGAAGGTGCCGAGGGCGAGCAGGAGCAGACGTACGGGCACGGGTGAGCCCCCCCGATGACAGATTGTTGGATGGACGTGCAACAGTTTGAAGCTCGTCAAACACTCGGGGATGGGTGGATGATTGTCAAACCATTCATTCCCCGTCATTCCCAGCGGCCCGGAGGCTGAGCGCCATGAGCGTCACGAGCGCCACGACTGTCACGAGCGCCACGAGTGTCACGGGCGGGGACGAGCGGCTTCCCCAGCCCGCCACCGCCGACATCGACCTCGTCACCGTCCTGCACGCCCTCGGCGACCCGGTCCGCCTCACCCTGCTGCTCAGCTACGCCGACGACGCCGAGCACTCCTGCGACCCCCGCGGCCTCGGCCTGGAACGCCTGCACAAGTCGACCGTCTCCCACCACATGCGCGTCCTGCGCGAAGCCGGCGTCACCACCACCCGCGTCGCCGGCCGCAACCGCTTCGTGCGCCTGCGCCGTGCGGACCTCGACACCCGCTTCCCCGGCCTGCTCGACGCCCTCCTCGCGGCGGCCGCGACTCCCGCCTGAGCAGCCGGAATCGCACCCTGGCGCGCCGGAGGAGGCGCCGGATGAGGCGCCGGGGGGCCGCCCGGGCGCACGCGCAACTCCAGTGCGCGGCAACCCCGCTGCCGGGGCCGTGGCCCGGCTCATGGCGCCTGGTTCCGCGGCGAGGCCGGGCGCGCGGCCGGCGCGCGCCCGGCGTCGTCATCGCCGTCCTGCGGGCCGTGCCGGGGGTTGCTGTCGTCCGAAGGCGCGTTGCCGGAGGGCGGGTTACCGGAGGGCGGGTTACCGGAAGGCCGGGGCGAGGGTGCGGGCGAGGGCCGCCACCGGGGGGAGGAAGCGGGCTGCGGCCTCGCCCAGCAGATGGGTGTGCAGGGCGCGCTGGTGGGCGGCGCCGACGAGCAGGAGGGCCGCGGCCGACGGGTCGAGCGCGGCGGGGAGCCGGCCGGCGCCCTGGCGGGCGCGGACGGCGCCGGCGACCGCCCCGAGGGCGAGGTGCGGGCCGAGTTCGCCGTCGCGCTCGGCGAGCAGCCCGCGCAGCCCGGCGTCGGACTGGACGGCGCCGAGGATCGGCATGATCCGGCGGTAGAACTGTTCGAGGCGGGTGAGCAGGGCGGCGAGGTCGGCCTCCAGGTCGGCTTCGGGAGCGTCGGCCTCGGGTTCGGCCTCCGGTGTGCCGAGGATGGCCGTCGCGTCGGCGAAGGCCGGCAGGTGCAGCCCGATGACGGCCTGGAGCAGGCCCAGCCGGTCGCCGAAGTGGTAGAAGATGCTCGACTCCGCGACGCCCGCCCGGCGCGCGATCTCCTTGGTGGACAGCGCCAGTCCGGCCTCCCCGAGCACCTCCTCGGTCGCCTTGAGCACCGCCTCCCGTACCCCGGTCGAGGGCCGACCGCTTCGCGCCTGGGCCATGCCCGGCCTCCGTTTCTCCATGCCGTCCCGACTACTTGAGTAATCGCTCAGTAAGAGGTTAACTTACTGATGGATCGCTCAGTAAGTCGCTCGGCGATCCGCTTGCCACCGCATGTGGCAATCCGTTTCGGCAGTCCGTTTCGGCAATTCGCCTGGCAGTTCGCCTGGCATCCGCCTCGGGAGGGGACCCCCATGACCACCGTCGAGTACCGCAAGAACGCCGTCCGCCGCCTCTACAAGGCACTTGAGGCCGGGGACGTGGACGTCGCCGACGAGCTGTTCACCGCCGACTTCGTCACCAGCGAGGGCCTGCACCAGAACGTCCGCGGCCCGCAGGGCTTCAAGGACGCCATCCGCGAGGTGCACGCCACCCACAGCGACCCGTCGTTCGAGATCCTCGACCTGCTCGGCGAGGGCGAGGACGTCGTCGTGCGCTGGCGGATGACGGCCACCCACACCGGCCCGCTGATGGGCCTGCCGGCCACCGGCAAGCGCGTCAGCACGGAGGCCTTCGCCCTGTTCCGCTTCGTCGGCGACCGCATCAGCGAGCGGCACGCCGTCATCGACCGGCTCGGCCTGGTGCAGCAGCTCAAGGGCGAGTGACCCGGGGCCGGGCGCCCCGGCTGCCGCCCAGGGCCCGGCGCCCGGACCTCGCGTAGGGTACGGCTCCGTACGGCTCCGGGCGCACCCGGGGCGCCGGGGGACAGCGGGAAGGACGGATCGTGCCGATCAGGGGCGTGCTCTTCGACGTCGACGACACCTTGTTCGACTACTCGGGGTCGGAGGAGACCGGCATCCTCGCCCACCTGCGGGACCTGGGCCTGCTGGGCCGCTTCCCGGCGCCCGCGGCGGCGGTGGCGCTGTGGCGCGGCGTCATGGAGGAGCAGTACGCGCGGTTCCTGGCCGGCGAGCTGACCTTCGCGGGCCAGCAGTACGAGCGCACCCGGCAGTTCCTCGCCCGCCTGGGCGAGGACGACGCCGAGCACCTGTCCGACGAGCGGGCCGCCGCCTGGTTCGCCGGGTACGCGGCGCACCGCGACGCGGCCTGGGCCGCGTTCCCGGACGCCGCGCCGGTGCTGGCCGCGCTCGCGCCCGCCTACCGGCTCGGGATCGTCTCCAACTCCTCGGCCGGCCACCAGCGCGGCAAGCTGCGGGCCGTCGGCCTGCTGGGCCACTTCGACGACGCCGTGCTGGTCTGCTCCGACGAGCACGGCGAGGCCAAGCCCGCCCCGGGCATCTTCCGGGCCGGCTGCGCGCGCCTGGGCCTGGCCCCGCACGAGGTCGCCTACGTGGGGGACAAGTACGACCTCGACGCGCTCGGCGCCCGCGACGCGGGCCTGCACGCCTTCTGGCTCGACCGGTCCGCCGACGGCGCCCCGGTGGCGGACGGCGTGCACGTCCTGCACTCCCTCGAGGCCCTGCCCGCCGCCCTGGGCGCGGCCCCGAGCGGGGGCTGACGGTCCCGTTCCGCCGTCCGCCGTCCGCCGTCCGCCGTCCGCCGGGCGTCCGTTCGCCGGGGCCGCACCCGCCCGGCCCCGGGGCTTCCCCGGGGCCGGGGGAGCGAGCTGCCCCGGGCAGGCCCCCACGCGTCCGTGACCTACAGTCAGATCATGCGCGCACACAGCGATCACGGCAGGTCCGGGGGACATCTGCCCACCCTCACCGCCCTGCGCTTCGCCGCCGCCCTCGCCGTCTTCCTCTTCCACGCCTTCCTCACCGCCGACCCGCTGCGCCCGCAGGCACCCCTCACCTTCTTCGCCGACCGTCCCCTCGCCGGCGCGCTCGCCCACGCCACCTCCAAGGCCGGGTACGCCGGAGTGTCCTTCTTCTTCGTCCTCAGCGGCTTCGTCCTGACCCGGTCGGCCCGGGAGGGGGAGAAGCCGGGCGCCTTCTGGCGCCGGCGCCTGGCCCGGATCTACCCCACCCACCTGGTGATGTGGGCGGCCGCGCTCCTGCTGTTCGCCCAGACCGCACCGGTGCGCACCTGGCTGCCCAACCTCCTGCTCGTGCACGCCGAATCACCCGACCCCAACATCAACTCGGGTATGAACATGCCCAGTTGGTCGCTCTGCTGCGAGCTGCTGTTCTACCTGCTCTTCCCGCTCCTGCACCGCGCGCTGCGCCGCCTGCCCGACCGGGGCCTGCGGCCGGCCATCGCCCTGGCCCTGACGGCCGCCGCGGCCGTGGCCGCCGCCGACGACGCCCTGCTGCCCGACCGACCCCGGATCCCCCAACTACCGGTATCCCTCGACCAGTTGTGGTTCGGCTACCTCTTCCCGCCGGCCCGCCTGCCGGAGTTCGTCCTCGGCATGCTCCTCGCCCGGGCCGTCGCCGCCGGCCTCGCCCCACGCCCCGGCCTCACCCCCGCCGCCCTCCTCGTCGCGCCCGCCTACGCGCTCACCCTCGCGGTCCCCGCCCCGTACGACTTCACCCTGCCCATGCTGGTGCCGCTGGCCCTGCTCGTCTGCGCCGCCGCCCACCGCGACCTCCACCACCCCGCCCCCGCCCGCCCGTTCGCGCAGTGGCTCGGGGGCGTCTCCTTCGGCTTCTACCTCTGCCAGGGCGTCGTCCTCTTCCACGGCCGCCCGCTGCTCCTGGGCGAGCGCACCTACCCCGCCCCGGTCGCGGCCGCTCTCACGCTGGCGGCGTTCGCGGTGACGCTGGGGGCGGGGGCGCTGACGTACGCGGTGGTGGAACGGCCCGCGGTGCGGCACCTGGCGCGGGCGGGCACGGCGGCGCGGGGGAGGGGATGGGCGGGCTGAGCGGCGCCCGCCCCCGCCGCGTTGAAGGCCCCTGGCGGAGCGCACGTCGGGCCCCGGCCGCGGCGCCCGTGCGGGCCGGGGCGGCGCCGGGCCGCCGGGCCGGTGCGCCTACCGCGTGACCACCGCCCCGTCGTAGACGTTGTCCGGCGTGACGATCCCGGTGATCGCCCGGGCCAGGAGCGTGGACGGCTCCTGGCCCTGGACCGTGGAGTCGGTGTTGATCTCGATGACCAGCGTGGCCTGCTGCGCGGGCAGGTAGACGGTGACGGTCTCGTACCCCGGGATGGAGCCGTTGTGCCCGATCCACCCGTTGGCGTCGAAGATGCCCAGGCCGTAGCTCGTCCCGGGGAAGCCGGTGGGCAGGGTGGTGAGGCGCTGCGCCTGGGTCCCGGGGCTGAGCAGCCGCCCGGTGGCGAGGACCTCGGCCCAGTGCCGCAGGTCGTGCAGGTCGGAGATCATCGCCCCGGCCGCCCAGGCCCAGCTGGGGTTCCAGTCGGTGGCGTCGGCGGTGGCGCCGCTGAGCGTCTGGTCGGTGTAGCCGCGCGGGTGCGGCTGCGGGAACTCGGGGCCCTGCGGCAGCAGGGTGCGGTGCAGCCGGGAGGGGCGCAGCACCCGCTCGCGCAGGAACTCGGCGAGCGGGCGCCCGCCGGCCTTCTCGACCACCAGGCCGAGCAGGACGAGGTTGGTGTTGGAGTACTGGAACTCCTGGCCCGGGTCGAAGGTGTTGTCGTGCCTGAAGCCGTAGGCGAGCGCCTGCTGCGGGGTGAAGGAGCGCTGCGGGTCGCTCAGCAGGTCGTGGATGAAGTCCGGGTCGGAGGTGTACGGGAACAGGCCGCTGCGCATCTCGGCGAGCTGGCGCAGCGTGATGCAGTCGCCGTTCGGCACGCCGTCGACGTAGGCGGAGATCGGGTCGTCCAGGCCGACGCGGTGTTCGTCGACGAGTTCGAGCAGCGCGGTGACGGTGAAGGTCTTGGTCTCGCTGCCGATGCGGACGTAGGAGTCGGTGCGCATCGGCGCGCCGGTGGCGGTGTCGGCGACGCCGGTGGCGCGCACGTAGCACCCCCGGCCGGGCATCCACAGGCCGACGACGACGCCGGGGATGGCGGCCTGGCGGCGCACGGACTCGATGGCGGTGTCCAGGCGGGCGGTCAGGTCGGGGTCGAGCCCGTCGGGCGGGCAGTCGTCCCCGCCGTGGCGGGTGTCGTACCGGTGGTTGCCCGTGGGGTGGACTCCCGCGGGGCGGGCGGTCGCGGTGGCGGGGGCCGCCGTGATCGGGGCCAGCACGGATGCCACGACCAGGGCGGCGGCGAACAGTCTGCGGTGGTGGGTGCGTCGCACGTCGGGGCGCCTTTTCGGGTCGGGGGAGCGGACCCACGCCAGCATCACCAGCCCGACCGGCCGGGTACGCCCCCGCGCGGGACGCGTCCTGGCGAATCCACCCGTACGGAGCCCGCGCCTGGCCCATGCGGCCCCGTGCCGCCACGCGGTCGGTCCCGGTGCGGGCGTGCCGTCGGTTCCCCGGGCGGGCGGCGGTCGGGCTCGGGGGCTCAGAGGCTGCGGGCGGTGATGTCGCCGTGCGGGGTGGTGGCGCGGATGTCCAGGACGGCAGTGATCGCGGCGGGGGTGTCGAACTTCTGCACGGTGTTCTCCGGTGTCTCGGCCGGCGGTGTCTCGGCCGGCCAGTGCTTCGGCCGGCCGGTCGGGCGATCTTTCTGACACCGGAAACGCTACGTTGCTTTCCAGGTAGCGACAACATGTTCGTTGCGTCAGACGGCCATATCTGCAGGTGGGATGCGGGAAAGTGTTGCAACGGTTCTGTCAGTAGCGCAACGGCATGAGACTTGTTCATTGCAATGGATGAGAGGTGAACGCTATCGTGGGGATCAAGGACCACCACGAGGCACCACCGAGGAGACCGCGATGCCGGGAGGCCGACTCACCCAGCAGGAACGCCAGCAGATCGCGCTGGGACTGGCCGACAGCCTCCCCTACGCCGAGATCGCCCGGCGCCTGGAACGCCCCACCTCCACCGTCACCCGCGAGGTGATGCGCAACGGAGGCCCCACCGCCTACCGCGCCGACCTGGCCCACCGTGCCACCGAACGCCGCGCCCACCGGCGCGGACCCGCCGCCGCCCGCGGGCCGCAGCCGGCCCCCCACGCCCACGGCCGCGACGCCGAGGCCGTGGCCGACTACGAGGAGACGCTCACCACCGTCATGATGGGCACGGGCCTGTCCAAGATGACGGCCCGGGTGCTGACCTGCCTGTTCGTCACCGACGCGGGCAGCCTCACCGCCTCCGACCTCGCCCACCGCCTCCAGGTCAGCCCGGCCTCCATCTCCAAGGCGATCGCCTTCCTGGAGAGCCAGAGCCTGGTGCGCCGCGAACGCGACGAACGCCGCCGCGACCGCTACATCGTCGACGACGAACTCTTCTACCAGGCGACCATCGCCAGCGCCCGCGCCAACGACCAACTCGTCGCCACCGCCCGCGAAGGCGTCGCCGTCCTCGGCGCCGGCACCCCCGCCGCCCACCGCCTGGAGAACGTCGCCCGCTTCCTCGACTTCATCAGCGAGAGCATCCTGCGCGCCGCCGAACAGGCCCGCGAGGTCCTGCACACCAAGCCCGCCGCGCCCGGCGGCACGTCCTCGCCGTCCTGAGACCCCGTCCGGGCGTGTACGCCCACTCAGGCGTCAGGCGTCAGGCGTCAGGCGTCAGGCGTCAGGCGTCAGGCGTCGGGTGCCGGGTGCCGGGCGTCAGGCGGCCGCCGGGGGCAGGTGGCGGGCCGCCACGAGATCGGCCATGGTGCGCAGCCGGGTGAAGTAGGCGGCGCAGTACTCCTCGTCGAGCACGGGCACGGCCCTGCCGAGGCCGGCGATGCACGCCCACAGGACGGCGACGCCGTCGGCGTCGAGTCCGCCGCCCAGCTCCCGCCGGACGAGGCCGGCCACGTCGGCGTCCAGTTGGATCAGGTCCGCGCCGTCGATGTCCACGCCGCGAAAGCTCTCCGGGAACGGGGCCTGCCGGTGCTCCTCCCACAGACGGGCCAGGCGCTCCTGCGGCTCGCCCGGACCGGGCTCCCCAGCAGCCGGCCCCGCCTGCGACGGCGGGCCCAGCAGCAGGGCGACCGTGTCGAACACGGCGCGCAGCAGATCGACGGCCCTGAGCGGGTTCACGACGCCGCTGCTCACGGCACCCCGCGCGATCCGCTCACGCAGCCGCACCGCGCGCTCCAACTCCCCGGCCAGGTACGCCGGGACGAGCCCCGCGTCGCCGGCCCGCCGGACCAGCTCCCGCAACGGGGCGTCCTCGTCGGCCAGCCGCCCCGCCAGGACCTGCTCCAGGGCCGACAGGGAGTGGGTGACGGCCACGGTGGCGAACTCGTACCGGTAGAAGGAATGCCGGATCAGCTCGCGGGAGGTCTCCAGCGCGCTCATGACGGACATCGACGCGCCCTCGGGTAGCACCAGCTCGGCGACCAGGGGATGCATGCCCGCGTAGTCGGGCACGACGCTGCGCACGCGCAGGTCCGGAACAGGAGTCTCCATCCCCGCAGTCTCCCCGCCCACGAGCCGCCGATGCCACCGGATTCGCACCCCGGCCCACGGGACGTACCCGCCGACTCCCCATCTGGCACAGTGTCAGGCCACTGATATAACGTAAAGCCCGAACAGCCTAGGACCGGGGAGCGGCCAGGGATGCGATCACCATGACCGACACTGACACCAGCAGCGGCAGCGGCACCGACGGCCCGGCCCAGGCCCCGCCCGACCTCCACGACCGCCTGGGCCACGCCATCAAACGGGCCGAGCAGGCACTCATCGGCGAGAAGACCCGCGTGCTGCGCACCGTCGACCTGACGGTCCCCCAGTACGTCGCCCTGCTCGTCCTGCAGCAGTCCACCACCGGCCTGTCCGGCGCCCAGCTCGCCCGCGCGTGCATGGTCACGCCGCAGACCATGACGACGGTCCTCGCCAACCTGGAACACAAGGGCCTCATCACCCGCGAGACCTCCAGCGTCCACCGGAAGGTCCTCGTGGCCACGCTCACCCGCTCCGGCCGCACCCTGACCAGGAAGGCCGACACCCTGGCCCGCGCCGTCGAACAGCGCCTCGCCGACGCCCTCGACACCACCGAACAGGCCCAGCTGCGCGACCTCCTGGAACGCTCCACCGCCGCCCTGCGCGACACCGACCCAACCCCGGCCCGCGCCGCCCGCCACCCCGAGGAACCCCGATGACCGACACCCCCGACAGCCCCGCCGCCCTCGCCCCCGGCACCGTCCTGGTCCTGGTCGACCTCCAGCACTGGATCGTCAACCGCCCATCCGCCCCACTGACCGGCACCGCCGTGGTCCGCTCCGCCGCCCGCCTGAAAACCGCCTTCGAAACGGCCGGCCTGCCCGTCGTCCTGGTCCGCTACGCCCGCATCGACGGCAGCGACGGCGGCCCCGACTCCCACGCCAACCGCTTCGCGCCCGAGGTGGACGCCCGCCCCGGCAACGAGGTCGTCACCAAGTACGGCATCGACGCCTTCGAGGGCACCGACCTCGCCGACCGCCTGCGCCGCCTCGGCGCCACCGCCCTCGTCGTCGCGGGCATCACCACCGAGTACGGCGTCGGCGAGACCGTCCGCACCGCCGTCACCCTCGGCTACCCCACCACCGTCGCCGAGGACGCCGTCACCGCCCTGTCCGCCCCCGCCCACACCGCCGCCCTCCACACCTTCCGCGACCTGGGCGCCACCGTCACCGCCACCGACACCCTCCTCGCCACGCAGGCCTGACGAGACACCGAGGGCGCGGACCCCCCGCCGGCTCCGCTCACCCGCGCGCGGACAGCTGCGCGCGCACCCACTCCACCGGGGGATTGGTGTGCGCCCGCCCCGCCACGAAGACCGTCGGCACCGTCTCGTTGCCCTCGTTCACCGCCCGCGCGGCCGCCGCCCCCTCGGGATCGCGCCAGATGTCCACCCAGTGCACCCGGCGCGCATCGCGGCCCAGCCGCAACCGCAACCGCAGGCAGTACCTGCAGCCCGGCCGCCACAGGACCACCGGCCGCCCGTCGGCCGCGCTGCGCCGCTGCGCCTGCGCCACGCTCACCGAACGCGGGAAGACCAGCGGCGAGTTCACGAGCGCGCACAGCACGAACACCAGCAGGAAGGCCGCCGCCGGCCCGAGGCTGCCCCGGGAGGCCAGCCCGGCCGCGACGACCGAGCCGCACAGCAGGAGCAGTACCGGCATGATCCAAGGGCGCGTCATCGGATGTCTCCGGGGATACCCCCGGCTTCAGCCGGGGGAGGAAACGGACCGCCCGCGTAGCGGGGCAGGGGACGGCGGGTCGTCGTAGAGACGGACCGCCGGTTACCAACCGCCAGCAAATGGTCACAATCTGATGATGTATCGTGTGATTCGTGCGGACCACTTCCGTGAAGCGGGCGTTCAAGTTCCGTTTCTATCCGACCGATGCGCAGGCGGCTGAGCTGTCGCGCACGTTCGGGTGCGTGCGGAAGGTCTACAACCTGGCGCTGCAGGCGCGTACGGACGCGTGGCAGCAGCGGCAGGAGCGCGTCAACTACAACGCCACCAGTGCGATGCTGACGGCATGGAAGAAGACCGAGGAACTGGCCTACCTCTGCGAGGTTTCCTCCGTTCCATTGCAGCAGGCGCTGCGGCACTTGCAGGGTGCGTTCGTCAACTTCTGGGGGAAACGGGGGAAGTACCCGCGTTTCAAGTCCCGGAAGAAGTCCTGCAAGTCCGCCGAGTACACGTCCTCCGCGTTTCGGTGGCGGGACGGTCGGCTGACGCTGGCGAAGATGGCCGAGCCTCTGCGCATCGTGTGGTCCCGGCCTCTGCCCGAGGGCAGTACACCGACCATGGTCACCGTGTCGCAGGACTCGGCCGGACGCTGGTTCGTGTCGGTGCTGTGCGACGACCGCCCGGCGCCGATGCCGGTGACGAACGCCGCTGTCGGTATCGATGCGGGCATAGCGTCGCTGCTCGTCCTGTCCAGACCGATCGAAGGTCTGACGGACGGGCGCGGGAAGATCCGCAACCCGAGGCATGAGCGGAATGACCGGCAGCGCCTCGCGAAGGCTCAGCGGGATCTTGCGCGCAAGGCCAAGGGATCGAAGAACCGGGACAAGGCCCGGTTGAAGGTCGGCCGGGCGCATGTCCGGATCGCCGACCGTCGCAGGGACTTCCTACACACGGTCACCACCGCTCTCGTGCGTGAGAACCAAACGCTCGTGATCGAGGACCTGACCGTGCGGAACATGCTGAGGAACCGTACTCTGGCTCGCGCGATCGCCGATGCGTCGTGGTCGGAACTGCGGAGCATGCTGGAGTACAAAGCGGTCTGGTACGGGCGGGAGCTCGTGGTGATCGACCGCTGGTTTCCCTCCTCCAAGCTGTGCAGTGCCTGCGGTATCTTGCGAGGCAGGATGCCGCTCAACGTCCGTGAGTGGACGTGTGACTGCGGGACGACCCACGACCGGGACGTGAACGCGGCGAAGAACATCCTGGCCGCCGGGCTGGCGGTTGCCGCCTGTGGAGACGCTGTAAGACCTCAACGGAGCACTCCGGGCGGGCGGTCGTCGGTGAAGCAGGAAGTCGTCCCACCGCAGCGCACACTCGCAGCGGCTCAGCCGCGAGGCTGAGGGGAATCCCCCTCGTTCACGAGGGGGAGGAAGTCAAGAGTGCGCAGGCTACTGGACGTGGCCGTGCGGCGCCGGCCCCGCACCGGGCCCTCGCCTGCGCTGACCGGCCATCAGGGGGAATCCGCGCTGCAGGAAGCCGACCACTAGCGTCACCGCGCGCACCGCCGCCGCCCCCGTCGCCGTCCGGCGGGGTGCCGTGACCGGGCAGGACGCCGTGTGGGTGACCGTCACGCGACAGTGAAGGGAGCTGGTGGGGCCCGGGGCGCGGCTTCGCCCGCCAACCCGGGGAACCCCACCGGAAATTGAGCGGAAGAGCCCCGAACCCCCCTGTTAGGGTGACCCGATGTCATCGGTCAAGCAACTCCAGGTCACCTTCGACTGCGCGGACCCCGAACGCGTCGCCCGTTTCTGGTGCGAGGTGTTGGGCTACGTAGCACCGACGCCGCCGGACGGGTTTGCCACCTGGGACGATTTCAACCTCTCACTGCCGCCGGAGAAGCGGGGTGCGTGGTTCGCGTGCAGTGACCCCACGGGGGTGGGCCCGCGCATGTACTTCCAGCGCGTTCCCGAAGGCAAGGTCGTCAAGAACCGGGTGCACCTCGACGTACGGGTCGGCACCGGACTCGTGGGCGAGGAGCGCGTGGCCGTACTCGAGGCCGAATGCGCCCGACTGGTCGCACTCGGCGCGGTACGCGTGCAACTGCTGACCGCCGATGACGAGAACGAGTCGTGCCTGGTGATGCAGGACGTCGAGGGCAACGAGTTCTGCCTCGACTGAGCCGCCTTCCCTGCCGCAGCCGCCACGCCGCCACACCGCCGCCCCGGTCGGGGGTGGCGGCGTGCGAGCACCCTCAGCTTCCCGGTGCCGATTCCCCGGTGCCGAACTCCCGGGTGTCGAACTCCCCGGTGCGGACGGCGGTGACGAAGGAGTGCCGGGCGGGGGAGGGGGAGACGAGGGCCGGGCCTGCGATCGTCAGGATCCCTTGGCGTCCTCGGCCGGGCGGCGATCGTTCAACTGGGCGAGGGAGCCGACGTACTTGAGCATCAGGCGGGCGAACTCCAGGCGGTCGTGCTCGGCCCAGTCGGCGGTGATGTACTCGAACGCCGCACGCTGGTGGCGCCGGAAGCGCGCCATGAGGTCGGCGCCTTCGGGGCTGAGCAGGAGGACGGTGCGGCGGCCGTCCTGCTGGGAGGCGGCACGGGTCAGGTAGCCGGCCTTGATGTTGTCGGTGACCATCCGGCTGGCGACCGAGGGGTCGACGCCGAGGAGTTCGGCCACCGCTCCGACGGTGATCTCCTTGTCGGAGTCCCGGGTGTGCTCCAGGACGATGTTCAGGACCAGGGTGCGGCTCAGGTCCTTGGCCGAGACGGGGTTCTCGACCTCCAGCAGCGAGGTGCGGCGCAGTTTGGAGAACGCGGGGCCCACGGCGTTCAGCAGTTCCTCGGCCGTCTGCGGCTCGTTCGTCGTCATGCACCCATCGTAATGTCCGTGAGCTTTGGAAGGCATGTGTTGACGTGAAATTACGTGCATGCAATCATGCATATGTCTTCGAGCAAGCTTCGTGAGCCTCCGGGAGTTTTCATGACCATCCTCATCACCGGCGCCCGTGGCAAGGTCGGCCAGGCCGTCATCAACCGCCTGCACACCGCCGGCCTTCCTGTCCGCGCCGCCAGCGCCAAGCCCGCCGAGCTGGCCGTCCCGACCGGCGTCGAGGTCGCCGAAGTCGACCTCAGCCGGCCCGAGACCTTCCCGGCCGCGCTCGACGGCGTGCGCCAGGTCTTCCTCTACCCCCAGCCCGAGGGCATCGACGCCTTCGCCGAGACCGCACGGGCCGCCGGCGTCGAGCACGTCGTACTGCTGTCCTCCTCCTCGGTTCTGGCCCCCGACGCCGAGACCGACCCGCTGGCCTCGCACAGCCTCCTCGTCGAGCGCGCCCTGACCGCCAGCGGCCTGCCGTGCACCTTCCTGCGCCCGGACGCCTTCGCCAGCAACGCCCTCGGCTGGTCCCACTTCATCGGGCACGGCCTGCCGATCCAGCTCGCCTACCCCGAGGCGCACATCGCGCCCATCCACCCCGAGGACATCGCCGACATCGCCGTCGCAGCCCTGACCGACACCGCCCGCCGCGGGCGCGCGCTCACCCTCACCGGCGGCGAATCCCTCACCTTCCGCGAGCAGATCGCCGTCCTGGCCGAGGTCCTCGGCCGCGACATCCGCGTCGACACGATCACCCACGAGCAGGCCGAGCAGCAGATGAGCCGCTTCATGCCGGCCCCGATGGTCTCCTCCCTGCTCGCCCTGTGGGCTGCCGCGTCCGCAGGCCCCGCCCCCATCGCCGACACCACCCGAACCCTGCTCGGCACGCCCGCGCGCACCTTCCGGCAATGGGCGACCGACAACGCCGCCGCGTTCACCACGCGCTGACCGCCGCCGCTCCCGCGCCCCGCCCCGCCCCGCGCGATCCCGACCTCACTGAAGGACCATCACCGTGAAGCCCATCGGCTACTGGCTCAATCGCACCGACAAGGCCCTCACCCGCTCCATGAACGGCATGCTCGACGAGTTCGGCCTCACCCGGACCGCCTGGCAGGTCCTCAACGTCATCCGCGACACGCCCGACGCCGCCGACACCGACGTCCACACGGCCCTCGCACCCAACGCCGACCTCCCCACCCTGACCGCCGCCATCGACACCGCTCTCACCGACGACTGGGCCACCCGCCCCGCACCCGGCCGGCTGGTGCTCACCGAGAACGGCCGCCGGCGCCTCGCCGCCGTCGAGGACCGGATCAGCGCCTTCCGCGAACTGTCCATGACCGGCATCACCGCGCAGGAGTACCACACCGCCGTCAGCGTCCTCGAACGCATGACGCACAACCTCGAAACCCGCTGATCACGATCGTCGACCGGGCGTCAACGGCCAGCGTGCGGAACCGCCACCAAAACCGGGGGGACGGGTGCGCCCTGGTGCCGGCCCGCACCCCCGCTGCCCCCGAAGGGGCGGCCGCTTTCCTCCCGTGCCCCTCGCCTCCGCCGTGCCCGTCAAGCTGACCGCCGCCGAGCACCAACCAGCGGACGAAGACGGCCTCCGGCCACAGGACCCCGCACCAGACCCGGCAGCGAGCAACCATCGTGCCGCCGGCCGCCCCGGGGGCGCTCCAACACCCGGACAGCCGCGCAGACGTGGCCACCCGTGGACACCGTGCGCACCGGCCGGGGTGGCGGCCTGCGAGCACCGTCAGCCGGTACCGAATTCGCCCGCGCGGACGGCGGTGACGAAGGACTGCCAGGCGGGGGAGGGGAAGACGAGGGCCGGGCCGCTCGGGTCCTTGGAGTCGCGGACCGGGACGATGCCGGTGAAGCCGTCTGCCACTTCGACGCACTCGCCGCCGCCGCCGCTGTGGGTGCTCTTGCGCCAGGTGGTGGGGGAGTTGCTGTCCATTGCGGGTCCCTCCTGATCGAGTGGGTGGAGTGGGAAGTCGGCAGAGCCGACTTCCTGCGCGGGGTGGGGTATGACCACCACCTCGCCGGCATCACCGCAAGGTTGGCCCGTCTGTCGCCTGGCTGCGGCGCACAGGCGGGATCACTCGGCGTCGAATTCGCCGGTGCGGATGGCGGTGACGAAGGACTGCCAGGCGGGGGAGGGGAAGACGAGGGCCGGGCCGCTCGGGTCCTTGGAGTCGCGGACCGGGACGATGCCGGTGAAGCCGTCTGCCACCTCGACGCACTGGCCGCCTTGTCCGCTGTGGGTGCTCTTGCGCCAGGTGGTGATGTGGGCGGGGTCCATGGCGGGCCTCCTGGTCAGGCTGTGCGAACGGAGTGGGAAGTCGATGGGGACGACTTCCCACTCCGGAGTGAAGTAGGCCTGTCAGGCGCCGAATTCGCCAGCGCGGACAGCGGTGACGAAGGACTGCCAGGCGGTGGCGGAGAAGAGCAGGGCCGGGCCGTTGGGGTCCTTGGAGTCGCGCACGGGCATGGCGCCAGGGAAGCCGTCAGCGACCTCTACACAGCCGTTCGACCCGCCGCTGTAAGTGCTCTTTCGCCAGCCAGCGTTGGTCAGGTCAACGTGCATCCTCATAGTCCTTCCGTACCGCTCGGATCATCTCCATCGATGCGGCCTGGTTCAGTGCCTCGATCTGCAGCCGATCGTAGCCCCTGGCAAGCGGAAGGACAGTGTTGATATCGCGGTCGAGGTACCCGCGCAGCTCGGTTTCTGTGTATCCGAGTACTTTGCGGTCGGGCATGGTCAGGAGAATCACGGGAAGGGTGAACGGGCGGTCCTCGCCCAGGGAGAACGGGGCTACCTGGAGAAGGACGTTCGGAGACATGGCGAACTGCTCAAGGTGCAGCAGCTGCTCGATCATGACCTCGGTCCCGCCAACGGGCCTACGCAGACAGCTCTCGTCGAGAACTGCGTGAAGCAGCGGCGCCGGTGTGCGGGCCATAAGCTGCTGGCGAGTCATGAGGAAGTTGACCCGCTCCTCCGCCTGTTCGGAGGTTGCGGTTCCGCGCCTGACGTTGGCGGCTTCCCAGGCGCCGGCGTAGGCCTGGGTTTGCAGTAGTCCGGACACGATGTCGATTGAGAACAGTCGCACCTCTGCGGCCCGGTTCTCGTAGTTGGCGTACTCGGGGAAGCCTGGCACCAAGGCTGTGTGCTTGTGCTGCCACCACATCAGCATCAAAGTCCCGCCCGTTTCCAGGACTTCATCGGCCTTGGTAGCAAACTTTTCACTCGGGGGTCGACGTGCAAGTTCAACGAACGAGACGTACGAGGCGCTGACTCCGCACTTGCGGGCGAGCTGGAACTGCTTGAGGCCCTTCGCCCTGCGTGAGTTGCGGAGTTGGACCGCGAAAGGGGCCCAGGGGCCGGACGCCGGGTCGATTTCCTTGATGTTCACCATGGCTGCTCCAAAACAACGCGCCCACGAGGTCAAGTCGTTTGCCGCTTCCGATGCTAGGTGACGCCGGGCCACCATGTGCACAGAACGTGAAACGCCGATCGCGGAGGGTTCTTCCATGGCTCAAGATCAGGTTCCCCGCACCCACGGGTACGGGGTGCGCTTTGACCCCGAGGTGCAGCGCTACCGGGTCCGTAACGAGATCACGGGGGAGTGGATGCGTCAGGATTCCGGTGAGTTGGCGTCCTTCACCTTCTTCGGTGACGCCTACAGTGCCTGGCAGGTCTTCGAGGTGCACAAGCGGCCGGGGGAGAGGTGATGCCTTCCCCGCTCGCCCGTGTGACCGCCGAGCAGCGGCGGCAGGTCGCGTCCGTCGTCGAAGACCTCGTGTCCGTGCTTGCCCTGGGCGGGGTGAAGTTGCCGTCCATCGCCGTGGACTGGGAGTACGGGCGCAGGACGGGCAACTACCTCGTCCGGCTCGGTTCCGCCGGTCCGCTGGAACTCCTGCGCATCCTCGACCTGCTGCGCAAGGGGCTGCGCTACGAGCGCCTCACGTATGACGACTGAACTCCTGGCCCGCCTGCTGTGGTGGGCGGGCTTCTCTCTCGTCCTCTTCGCCGCCGTCAGAAAGTGAACTGTCCCATGCGTGACCCCCGCCTCCTCGCCAAGCCGCCGGTGTGCCGGCTCGGCTGTCTCGTTCTCGTCCGTAACCGGCGCGGGGAGGTCCTGCTCGTCGACCCGGACTACATGGACGGCATGATCCTGCCCGGTGGCTCCGCGAAGCCGAACGAGCCGCCGAACGTGGCGGCCGCCCGGCACCTGCATGCCGAGACCGGTCTGCACCTGCGCCTGAGCGACCTCGTCGCCGTCGACTTCACCCCGGCCGACCGCCACCTGGAGCGCCTCAACCTGGTGTTCGACGGCGGCACGGTCCGCGACGACACCCGCCTGACCGTCCCGCCGCAACATCGCAGCGGCCTGCTCGGCGCCCGCTTCGTCCCCGTCCGGGAGCTGCCCAGCCGCATGGCGCCCTCGCAATGCGCCCGCGCCATGGAGGCGTTGGCCAACCGCACGCTGCCCGTCCTCCTCCACGGCCAACGCGCCGCCTGAGGTCAGGGCGCCAGCACCAGCCGCCCCCGCAGCCCGCCCGCCGCCAGGCGCTCGTGCGCCTGCCCGGCCCGCTCCAGCGGCAGCGTGTCCGCCACTCGCAGGGTCAGGCGGCCCTCGCCCGCGAGTGCGGCGAGCCGGCCCAGGGCGGGCCCGTCGGCGGTGATCCACACGTTCGCGACCCGGATCCCGCGTAGCCCCACCGGTGCGCTGGCGCCCGCGACCGCGACGAACGCGCCGCGTCCGCGTACCGCGCCCAGCGCCCGTACGCCCAGCAGTGCCGCGTCGATCGCGCCGTCGACCCCGCCGGGCACCAACTCCCGTACGGCCGCCGCCACATCGCCTGCCGTGCGCGGCACGAACCACTGCGCGCCCAGTCCGCGTACCAGTGATTCGTCCCCCGCCCCGGCCTGCGCCACCACCCGCAGGCCCCGCAGCGCGGCCAGTTCGACGGCGAAGCCGCCGACGGCGCCCGCCGCGCCCGTGACCAGCAGCGTCGACCCGGCGGGCAGGTCCAGCAGGTCGAGGGCCTGCAGCGCGGTGAGGCCGTTGAGCGGCAGTGTCGCCGCCTGCTCGAACGTGACGTTCGCCGGGATGGCGGCGAGGGCGTCGGCGTCCAGGACGGCGTGGTCGGCGTAGGCGCCGAGGTCCACGTCCAGGCGGTCGCGCAGCCCCGCCACCCGCTGCCCGGGCGCGAAGCCGGCGACGTCCGGCCCGACCGCGTCGACCGTCCCCGCCAGGTCCCAGCCGATGCCCGTCACCGCGCGGGGCGCCATCAGCCCGGCCTCGGCGAGGACGCCGGCGCGGGTGACCGCGTCCACCGGGTTGACCCCGGCCGCCGCGACCCGCACCCGCACCTGCCCGCGCCCCGGCTGCGGCAGCGCCACCTCGACCAGCTCCAGCGCCCCGGGGCCGCCGAACTCCCGTACCACCACGGCACGCACCACACCACACTCCTCGAGATCAGGGGGGAACACCGCCCCATGCCGTCCAACACCGCCCAACCTAAGGAGAGCTACTCTCCACGGGGAAGCACGCACCCCGAGGTGCGTACCGCACGGCAAGGAGAGAGCCCGTGTCGCCCACCATGACCGCCGCCCAGCGCCGCGCCGCCGCAGCGGCCGGCTTCGACGCCTACCTCGCCCAGTGCCCGGCCCGCCAACTCCTCGACCGGATCGGGGACAAGTGGACCAGCCTGGCCGTCAACGCCCTCGCCGGCGGCCCGCAGCGCTACAGCGACCTGCGCCGGCGCCTGGCCGGGGTGAGCGAGAAGATGCTCACCCAGACCCTGCGCGCGCTGGAACGCGACGGCCTGCTCACCCGCACCGTCACCGGCGGCGTCCCGGCCCGCGTCGACTACGAACTCACCTCGCTCGGCCGGGACTTGCTTCCGCTGATGCAGTCGATCAAGACGTGGGCGGAGTCCCACATGCCGCAGGTGCTGCAGGCCCGCGCCGCGTACGACGACGGGCGCGGCACGCCGGTGTGAGCCGCGGTGCCCGTGACGGCTTCTTTCGGGTGATCGACGGGCGCGATGCCCGCCTGTGGACGGAGGTGTGTGGCACGTTGGCGAACGGTACTCCCGCACATGAGGAAAGGCACAGGTGGGCTCGTGGTGACTCGGACGGAGCGCGACCGCTTCCAGGCGATGTTCAGGAAGGTCGACGTCGACGGTGACGGTGTGATCGAGCAGGTCGACATCGACCAGTTGACCCAGGGCGTGCTGGCGCGGGCCGGCGCCGTCCCGGGGTCCGCGACCTGGCGTCGGGTGACCGGCTTGAGCAACAGGATGTGGCAGACGCTGCGAAGCGGTGCCGACGCGGACGGGGACGGGAGGGTCACCGCCCGCGAGTTCGTCGCCGCCTACCGCCGTCCGGAGTTCCTCGACCAGGTCGCCATCCCGTTCGAGCTCGCCGTCCTGGAGGCGGCCGATGCCGACGGCGACGGCAGGATCTCGCTGGCGGAGTGGCTGTCCTGGCAGGGCGACAAGGGCCTCTCCCAGGTCGAAGCCCTCCAGGAGTTCCAGCAGATCGACGCCGACGGCGACGGTTTCCTCACCCGCGATGAGTGCGCCCAGCACGTCAAGGAGCCCTACACCGCCCCGTAGGGCAGCCCCGTAGGACACCCGGGCCCCCCTGCGGGACGGCGCGTCAGCTGCCCTGGTCTGCTCGCGGCCGCGCCTCCGTGACGGAGAGGATTCGCATGGATACGGTGGGTGGTGATTCGTGCACCTCGAGGCTTGGGAGCCCATCATGACCACTGAGGAACTTGCCAAGTTCTACGCCCTGCTGACCATCCTGGAGCCGCAGACGCAGACCTGTATCCAGGCTGCCCGCCTCGCCGAGGTGGGCACGGCGGGTGGCGGCGACACCGACACCACGGTGGTGAAGCAGCTGAAGATGCACGCCGACAAGATCACCGCCGAACTGGCCTCGGTGAGCCCCGAGAAGCTGCAGCGCAAGGCGGAGACGATCGCCAAGTTCCTGGTCTAGTCCGCACGTTGTTCCCGTTGGCCCGCCGGCTTCCTGTGCCGGCGGGCCAACGCACGTGCGGGGCGGGCGCTCCGACTTGGCCCTGCCGCAGGTGCTGCAGGCCCGGGCGGGCCGGTCAGGTCAGGGCGGCGGCCAGGCGTTCGGGCAGGGTGGCGTACGGGCGGCAGTCGACCACGGGCAGGGCGTGGGCGGCGGCCCGGTCGGCGAGCCAGGCGGAGTAGCGGGCGCTGACGGCGGCGCGCTCGCGTTGCGGGCCGCAACCGGGCTCGCGCTCGGCGTAGTTGGCGGCGATGCGCTGCGGGTCGCCCTCGTGGAGGAAGACCGCCCGTACCCGCCGTCCCTGCCCGGCGGCCTCGGCGGCGGCGCGGGCGGCGGCGTCCGGGGTGAGGTAGTCGCCCTCGACGATGGCGGGCACGTCGACGGTGAGCCGGTTGCGCACGACGCCGAGCAGGGCGTCGTCCAGGGCGTGGGCGGTGGCGATCTGCGACTGGAGGACGCGCTCGGCGCTCCTGGCCTCGTCGGGGGCCTCGTCGGGGGCCGAGAAGTCGGGGTCGGAGAAGTCGGGGGCGGAGAAGTGGTGCAGGCCGGGGTGGGTGGCCGGGGTGGTGGCGGCCTGCAGGGCGGCGACGATGTCGTCGAACTCCACCGTGAACGCCCCGTGCCGGGCGGCGAGTCGGGCGGCGGCGCGGCTCTTGCCGATCCCGGAGGCGCCGCCGATCAGCAGGACGTCCCACGGGCTTTCGTCGGTGTGCATACGGGCACGGTAAGCGGTTCGGGGTGGGGTGGGCTCGGTGGGGTGGGGGAGGCGGCCGGGGCGCGCCTTCCCGGCCCGGCCCCCGGCGCCCGACAGCCGGCCCATGGCCCGGTCCGTGGTCCGCCGCCCGCACCCCGTCGTGCGGGTGGCGGAAGCGGCGGCGGAAACGGGCGGCGGAAGCGGGTGGCGAGCGGACGCCGGAAGCGGGCAGCGGAGGCGGCGGCCGGCGCGGTCAGGTGCGGTCAGGCGCGGTCGTGGGTGGTGGCGCGGCGTACGGCCCAGGGCAGGACGAACCACAGGGTGGCGAAGATCAGCGCGATGACGCAGGTGATCGGCACGGCCACCGCCGCGCCGAGGATGACGTCGAGGACGAGCAGGACGGCGCCGGTCAGTGCGCAGGCGAGCAGCAGCAGGCCGGCCTGGGCGATGCGGGCGGAGACGGTGACGATCCGTTCCTTGCCGGGGTGGCGGTACAGGCCGCGGTGCAGGGCGACGGGGGTGGCGAGGACGGCCGCGGCGACGACGGCCAGCAGCAGGGTGGCGACGTAGATGTCCTGCTGGGCGTCGGTGAGTTCGGCGAAGCGCGGGGTGAAGGCGACGCCGAGGAGGAAGGCGAAGACGATCTGCACGCCGGTCTGCAGCACCCGCAGTTCCTGCAGCAGTTCCACCAGGCGCCGGTCGGCCCGGACGGCGGGGTTCTCCCAGCCGGGCGGGGGAGGGGCGGAGGGCGAAGGGGAGTCCGGCGGGGGCGGCGTGCTGGTCATGGACCACATTGTCGACGGAGGTAGCGGCCGGTCGCGGGAGGCCGGGGGGTGGCCGGTGGCGGTGGCGGTGGCGGGCGCGCGGGCCCGGCGCGGTCACCGGTCGTGGGCCGCCTGCCCGGTGCCGTCCAGGCGGGCCTGCCAGGCGGTGAGCAGGGTCTGCAGGGCGGCGGCCTCCTCGGGGTCCAGGTGGGCGAGCAGGCGGTGCTCGTTGCGCATGTGGGCGGTGAACGCCTCGTCGATCAGGCGCCGGCCGGCGTCGGTGAGGGCGACGACGCGTCCGCGCCGGTCGTCCTCGGCGGGGCGGCGGGTGACCAGTCCGGCGCGTTCCAGGCGGTCGATGCGCTTGGTCATCGCGCCGGTGGTCACCATCGTGTGGGCGGCGAGTTCGCCGGGGGCCCGTTCGTACGGGGCGCCGACGCGGCGCAGTGCGGCGAGCACGTCGAACTCGCCCTCGCCGAGGCCGTAGCGCTGGTAGACGAGGGCGAGCTCGGCGGTCAGGCGGGCGGCGAGGCGGTGCAGGCGGCCGATGACGGCCTGCGGGGAGACGTCGAGGTCGGGGCGTTCGCGCCGCCACTCGGCCTGGATCTGCGCGACGTGGTCGCCGGGGTCGCGGGGGGCGGCGTGGGCGGCGTGGTCGGCGTGGTCGGTCTCCATGGCAGCCAGTGTAGCGCGGATAGCTTCCCGAGAAGCTATATTGTCTTCCATGGAAGCCAATGTGCGGTGGGTGCTGCCGACCGCCCTCGCCCCCCTCACCTGGGGCGCCAACTACTACGTCACCCACGCCTACCTGCCCGCCGACCGCCCGCTGTGGGGCGCCGTCCTGCGCGCCCTGCCCGCCGGCCTGCTCCTGCTCGCCCTCGCCCGCCGCCGCCCGCACGGCCCGTGGTGGTGGCGCAGCGCCCTGCTCGGACTGCTCAACACCGCCGTCTTCTTCGTCCTGCTCTACCTCGCCTCCCAACTGCTGCCCACCAGCGCCGCCGCCACCGTCATGGCCGCCTCCCCGTTGGCGATGCTGCTCACCGCCTGGGTGCTGGCCGGCCAGCGCCCGCGCCGCGCCCACCTGGCGGGCGCCGTGGTGGGCCTGGCCGGAGTCGCGCTGGCCCTGTTCGGGGGACTCGGCACCGGCGGCGCCATCGGCTGGGCCGGGCTGGCCGCCTCGGCGGCGGCCATGCTCGTCTCCTCCGTCGGCTACGTGCTCGCCGCCCGCTGGCGAGAGGGCGCCGACCCGCTGGCCGCCACCTCCTGGCAGCTGACCGCCGGCGGCCTGATGCTGCTGCCGCTGGCCGCCGCCACCGAGGGCGCGCCCCCGGCGATGGACACCTCCACCCTGCTCGCCTTCGCCTACACCACCCTGATCGCCACCGCCCTCGCCTTCACCTGCTGGTTCGCCGGACTGCGCCACCTGCCGGCCGGGACGGTGGGGCTGCTCGGGCTGCTCAACCCGCTGGCCGGGGTGCTGCTGGGCACCGCGCTGGACGGGGACCCGTTCGGGGTGCGGCAGGGGGCGGGACTGGTGCTGGTGGCGGTCGGGATCCTCCTCGGACGGCCGCGCGGGCGGTCGGCGCAGCCCTCGTCGGCCGAGGCCGCCGCCGAGCCTTCCGCCGGCGCGCGCTTGCCCGATGATCGGGTCGCGTGATCTGCTGGCGCCAGCATCGCGTGCCGGTGACGGACTGCGTCAGGCATGGAGGTGCGGAACCGAAGGGACCGCCACCCGTGGCCTCCCCCGCCGGCGGCCGTACGGCCGCCCTCAGTCTTCAACTCTCCCGCGCGCACCAGGACTTGCGCCGCCGCCTCGCCGACGTCCGCTCGAACCTCGGCCGGCCCCGCCCGGACGGCGACACGCTCCTCACCCACTGCCTGGCCTTCTGTACCGCCCTGACCAACCACCACCAGGGCGAGGACAGCGGCCTCTTCACCCAACTCCTGCACGAACGCCCCGACTTGGCGCCGACCGTCGCCAAACTCGTCGAGGACCACGGGTTCATCCCCGCCATCCTCGCCCGCGTCCGCGACCTCGCCGAACAGGCCGCCCACCTGTCCGATGCCGACCCGGCCCACCTGGAAGCGATCGGACGCGAACTCGACGGCCTGGCCGCCATCATGGACTCCCACTTCGGCTACGAGGAACGCGCCATCGGTGCCGCCCTCGACGCCGGGGTGCCCGACGACGGCTGGTCCGCGCCGGTGCTGCGCTTCGCGGCCCCGCAGAACCCGCCGCCGCAGAACCCGCCGTCGTAAATCCCCGCTGCCGGAAAACCGCTGCCGGGAAAACCGTTGCCGGTAAACCGCCGTCGTAAAACCCGTCGCCCCGCCCGGCCCGCCTTCCCTACACTCGCCACGCAGCCGCGCCGCGCCACGCCGTGCGGCCGACCGTGCCGACGGACGAGACGAGAGAGGGGGCGAGCGGCCGTGCCGAAGCAGAGCGCCGCCGCCCCCTCTCCCGCGTCGCGGTACGAGGTGATCCTGGTGTCCCCGTCCTCCCGGTGCCCGCTGCGCGGCCGGCACCGGAGCAGTGCCGCCACCGTCTGAACCCCGGCATCCACGGCCCGCACGGGCCCGCCAGGAAAACGCACCTGACGTGTCGTCAGCACCGCCGAATCGCGCGCCCACCCGCAGGAAAACGCCTCGAAAGGCACCCGGGCCATGCGCACCGACACCACCGCCTCCGCCATTGCCGCCGTCCGCAACCTCGGCATCCTCGCCCACGTCGACGCCGGCAAGACCACCGTCACCGAGCGGATCCTCTACCTCACCGGCACCACCCACAAGCGCGGCGAAGTCCACGACGGCACCACCGTCACCGACTTCGACCCCCAGGAACGCGACCGCGGCATCACCATCTTCGCCGCCGCCGTCAGCTGCGCCTGGGCCGGACACCGGATCAACCTCATCGACACCCCCGGCCACGTCGACTTCGCCGACGAGGTCGAACGCTCGCTGCGCGTCCTGGACGGCGCGGTGGCGGTGTTCGACGCGGTCGCCGGCGTCGAGCCGCAGAGCGAGTCCGTCTGGCGCCAGGCCGAACGCCACGGCGTGCCCCGCATCGCCTTCGTCAACAAACTCGACCGCGCCGGCGCCGACCTGGACACCGCCGTCGCCTCCATCCGCGAACGCCTGCACCCGCGCCCGCTCGCCGTCCAACTGCCCATCGGCACCGAGGAGTCGTTCACCGGCGTCGTCGACCTGCTGCACCTGCGCGCCCACACCTGGCACGACGACGGCACCCCGGCCGCCGAGGGCCCGGTGCCCGCCCACCTCGCCGACCAGGCCGCCCAACGGCGCCGCGCCCTGGAGGAGGCCGTCGCCGAACTGAACCCCGAAGCCCTGGAGGAGTTCTGCGCCCACGGCGCCGTCACCGCCGCCACCCTCGCCACCGCCCTGCGCGAACTCACCCGCACCGGCGAGGCCGTGGTCGTGCTGTGCGGCTCCGCCTACCGCAACCGCGGCATCGAACCCCTCCTGGACGCCGCCGTCGCCTACCTGCCCTCCCCGCTCGACGTCCCGCCCGTCCGCTCGGCCGACGGCGCGCAGCAGCGCACCGCCGACCCCGAACAGCCCCTGACCGCCCTGGCGTTCAAGGTCGTCGCGGCCCCCACCGGCCGCCTCACCTACCTGCGCCTGTACGCCGGCACCCTGCACAAGGGAGCGACCGTGCTCGACACCGCCACCGGACGCCGCGAACGCGTCGCCCGCATCCTGCGCGTCATGGCCGACCGCCACACCGAGACCGACCACGCCCGCGCCGGCGACATCGTCGCCGTCATCGGCCCCAAGACCGCCCGCGTCGGCGCCACCCTGTGCGACCCCGACCACCCCGTCCTCCTGGAGGCACCCGTGAGCGCCGAACCGGTCGTCACCGTCGCCGTCGAGGCCCGCCGCGCCACCGACACCGACAAACTCGCCGCCGCCCTGGCCCGCCTGGCCGAGGAGGACCCCTCGCTGCGCCTGGCCACCGACCCCGAGACCGGGCAGCGCACCCTGTCGGGGCTGGGCGAGCTGCACCTGGAGGTGGCGGTGGAGAAGGTGCGGCGCGACAGCGGCATCGAGGCGGTCACCGGACGGCCGACGGTCGCGCTGCGCGAGGCCCTGGTCGAGGGCGTGCGCGGCTTCGTGTACCGGCACGCCAAGCAGGACGGCGGCGCGGGCCAGTTCGCGCACCTCGTCCTCGACGTCCACCCGCTCGCGGACGGCAGCGAGGGGGAGTTCGGGTTCGCCTCCACCGTCACCGGCGGGCGCGTGCCGCGCGAGTACGTGCAGGCCGTCGAGGCCGGCTGCCGTGACGCCCTCGCCGAGGGCCCGCTCGGCGGCCACCCGGTCACCGGCGTCGCCGTCACCCTCACCGACGGGGCCACCCACCCCAAGGACTCCTCCGAGCTCGCCTTCCGCACCGCCGCCCGCCTCGGACTGCGCGAGGCGCTGCGGGCCTCGCGGATGCGGCTGCTGGAGCCGGTCGCGGAGGTGACGGTCACCGTGCCCGAGGACGCGCTGGGCACCGTCCTCGGCGACCTCGCCGCCCGGCGCGGCCACGTCCGGGCCACCACGGCCGGACGCGGCGGCACCGCGCAGGTGAGCGCGCTGGTGCCGCTGGCCGAACTGTTCGGCTACGCGAGCCGCCTGCGCGGGCGCACCCAGGGCCGCGGCACCTTCACCACCCGCCCGGCCGGCTACGCGCCCGCGCCGTCGCCCTCGCCCGTGAGCGCCGGCTGAGCCCGGTGCCCGGCCCTCCCCTCCCCGGGAGGGCCGGGCACCGGCCCGCACCCGACCGACGCGCCCGGGCCCCGGCCCCTACAGCGCCCCGGCCTCGGCCGCCGCCCACGCCGACGGGTACAGCGGCCGCCAGCCCAGGTCCCGGCGCGCCGCGGCCGTCGACACCTGGCCCTCCCACGGGTCGAACGGCGCATCCGGCGAACCGCCCGGGTGCGTCAGGCCGTTGAGCGCGTGCAGGTCCCAGGCCGTCAGCGGCGCGTCGTCGCACACGTTGTACGTACGCCCCTCGATCCCGGGCACGGACACCGCCCGCCACAGCGCCTGCGCCACGTCCGCGTGGTGCACCACCGCCAGGCGCTGGTGCGCGGGCCAGTCGGCGGCCCACTGCAGCGACTGCGCCAGATGCGGATCGCCCTCCCCGTACACGAACGCCAACCGCGCCACCACCAGCGGAAGTTCGTCGCCCAGTGCGCGCAGCCCGGCCTCCGCCTGCGCCTTGGACGCCGCGTACACCCCCCACGCCGGATCCGGCGCCGGCCGGTCGTCCTCCACCGCGGGGCGTCCCAGCCCCCGCCCGTACACCAGGTTCGTACTGGTGTGGACGAACCGCGCCACCCCCGCCTTCGCCGCCTCCCGGCCCAGCGCCACCGCCGCGTCCCGGTTGACCGCCCACGCCGTCTCCTCCGGCACCCCGCGCAGCGCCGCCGCGACGTTCAGCACCACCTCGGCCCCGTCCAGCGCCCGCGCCCGGTCCGCCTCCTCGCACAGGTCGCCGACCACCACCTCCACGCCCGGCCCCGCCAGTACGGCCGCCTTCGCCGCGTCGCGTACCAGCACCCGCACCGCCGAGCCGTCCGCCCCGGCCCACCGCACCAGCCGCGGCACCAGCCGGCTCCCGACCGAACCGGTCGCGCCCGTCACCAGGATTGTCGCCATCGCCCGTCTCCTCCAGGGAATTTGCCGTCCTCCGACACCCACCACCCTGTCCGCGGCGCGGCAGGCCCGCCAGAGACCTCCCGATCCAGGGACCGCCGATCCCCGGCTGGGGCCCGGGCGATCGGGCCTGAGTGGTCAGCCAGCCGCCATCCACTCCTCCATCCCTGATCTTGCGCGAGTATCCCCGGATTCAGCTGGGGAGGGGAGCGAGTTCATTGCCGGGGGCGCGGAGAGCCGGAATTCTGCGTGTTGTCAGTGGGGCGAGTTATGTTGATGGCACCGACCGAAGGGGGTGGGCCGAATGATTCGTGCGTACAAGTTCCTCCTGCGGCCCACCGTGCGCCAGGCGCAGGCGCTCGGCGAGATGCTGCGGGATCACTGCTCGCTGTACAACGGGGCGTTGCAGGAACGTCGCGGCGCCTACCGGCACCCGTCGAAGGCAAGCGTCACGTACGGGATGCAGTCCGTGCAGCTCAAGGAGATCCGGGCGTTCGACGCGGAGCGGCAGGGCCGCTGGTCGTTCTCTTCGCAGCAGGCGACGCTCCGCCGCCTGGACAGGGCGTTCGCCGCGTTCTTCCGCCGGGTCAAGTCTGGTGACACACCCGGCTACCCGCGCTTTCGGGGTGTGAGCTGGTTCGACACTGTGGAGTTTCCCAAGGACGGCGACGGCTGCCGGTGGGACTCCACCCCATGCGACCCCGTGACCCGGGTCCGGTTCCAGGGCGTGGGGCACGTCAGGGTGAACCGGCACCGTCCGGTAGTCGGCAGGGTCAAGACCGTCAGCGTCAAGCGCGAGGGCAAGCGTTGGTATGTGGTGCTGACAGCCGAGCAGGCCGCGCCCGAGCCGCTGCCGGCGACGGGCAGCGCGGTCGGCATCGACATGGGCATAGCAAACTTCCTCGCCGACTCCAATGGCGGGTTCGTGCCCAACCCCCGCCATGGCCGGAAGGCCGCTTCGAAGCTCGAAGCCGCGCAGCATGCCCTGTCCCGGTGCAAGCAGCGGAGCAACCGCCGCCGCAAGGCCGTTCAGCGCGTCGCCGACCTGCACCGCAAGGTCCGCCGTCAACGGCTTGACCACGCCCACAAGGCCGCCCTCGGCCTGGTCCGTGCGCACGACTTCATCGCGCACGAAGACCTCAAGGTCCGCAACATGGTGCGCACCCCCGCGCCAAGGCCCGACCCCGACCGGCCGGGCGGCTTCCTGCCCAACGGTGCGACGGCGAAGGCCGGGCTGAACAAGTCGATCAACGATGCCGGATGGGGGGTGTTCCTGACGATCCTCACCGCCAAGGCTGAAAGCGCCGGACGGGAAGTGATCGCCGTGAACCCCCGCAACACCTCCCGGACTTGTCCCACATGCGGGCACATCACAGTGGAGAACCGGCCCACCCAGGAGACCTTCCACTGTGTCGCCTGCGGCCACAAGGCCCACGCCGACACAGTGGGAGCCACCAACGTTCTACGGGCCGGGCTGGCCCGTCGCGAAGCCGTACCGGTATAGCGAGAAGCCCCCGGCTCCCGCCGGAGGAGGAGTCACCTGCAGGAAGACCTCCTGGTGGGTCGCGCGGGCCGTGGCGACCAGCGGGTCCTGCGGGCCGCGTCTGAAGGCCGAGGCGGCCCGGTCGACCCGGGCGAGGTACTCGTCGCGGGTGATCGTGCCGTCGCCGTCGCTGTCCAGCATCGTGAAGATGCGCCGCTTCGCCTCGTCCGACATATCGTCACCATCCGTTCGTAGCAGGGAGTTTTACGACCGGAACGCTATCGGTGGGGCGAGTCGGCGTAGGGGAGGCGCGGCCCGGCGGGCCAGGGATCGGCGGTCCCTGGATACATACCGCCCGGCGCGCCATGCTGGGGGCATGATCGATCGCGCGGCGCTGGCCGACTTCCTCACCCGGACCCGGGCCCGGCTCGCCCCCGCCGACCTGGGGCTGCCGCCCGGGGCGCGGCGCCGCACGCCCGGGTTGCGGCGCGAGGAGGTCGCGCAGGTGGCGGGCCTGTCGGTGGACTACTACGCGCGCCTGGAGCAGCGGCGTGGGCCGCAGCCCTCGCCGCAGCTGCTGGCCGCCCTGGCGCGGGCGCTGCGGCTCAGCGAGGACGAACGCGACCACCTGTTCCGCCTCGCCGGGCACGAGCCGCCGCGCCGGCACGGGCCGCTCGGGCACGTGCGGCCGGGGCTGCTGCTGATCCTGGACCGGCTGCACGACACGCCCGCCCAGGTGGTCTCCGACCTCGGCGACGTCCTCGCGCAGAACGCGATGGCCGCCGCCGTCTTCGGCGACACCGGCGCCCTGCCGCCCGGGCGGCGCAACCTGCTGCTGCGCTGGTTCACCGAACCGCACACCCGGGCACTGTTCCCGCCCGAGGACCACGAGGACCTGGCCCGCGCCCACGTCGCCGCCCTGCGCGCCGCCCGCACCGCCCGCCCCGGGGACCGGCGCGCCGCCGAACTGCTGGAGCAACTCCTCGCCACCGGCGACGAGTTCACCTCCCACTGGGAGCGCCACGAGGTCGCCCGGCGGCGCAGCGGCCGCAAACGGGTGCTGCACCCGGTGGTGGGGGAGCTGGACCTGGAGTGCGAGGTGCTGGCCGCCGGCGGCGAGGACCAACTGCTGCTCGTGCACACCGCCGCCCCCGGCAGCGACTGCGCCTCCCGCCTGGACCTGCTGCGCGTCGTCGGCGCCCCCGCCCCCGCCTGAGGCCCTGACCGGTTCCCATGGCGACGCCGCCACCGGTGAGGGTCGTCCGGCAGGGGCGGCACCACGCTCCGGCTGTCCGCACCGAAGACCGCAGGCTCATCGCGGCGACCGAAGACCCGCAGGCTCATCGCGGCGAAGGTGCGCTGAGACGAGGGCGCACGGGGACGATGGCCGGCCTCGCGGTCCGCTGCGCCCCGGTCAGACGGATCCCCAGACGGCGCCCGCCCGTTCGGCAGCCTCGCCGCCCTGGCGCACGCCCTCCCGGTAGGCGCCGACCCAGGTGTCCCAGTCCGGCCGTTCGGAGTCCAGCACCGCCCGCGCCCCGGCGTCGGGGGCGAGCGCCACGGCCGACGGCCAGGGCGTGAGGTCGGTGGGCGGGTGGCGGTGCGCCAGCGGCTCGACCACGACCAGCGCGCGGGCCCCGGCGGCGAGGTCGGCGTTGGTGCCCGCGCGCAGCGCGCCGTCCATGCCGTGGCGGCCGCCGGGCAGGGTGACGGGCACCTCCACCCCCGGGAACGCGCTGGAGGCGGCGACCGCGCGCAGCAGCGGCACACCGTCGGCACCCGTCCACACCAGCTCCTCGCCGCTGTCCGCGTCCACGGCGGTGACCAGCAGGCGCCGTCGGCGAGGCCAGTCGGGCGCGCCGATCAGGGCCTCGCGGCGGGCCAGCAGGTCGCTTTCGGCCTCGGCGCCGGCGCTCGCCAGCGCGATCCGCCCGACCTGGCGGCGCGCCTCGGCCGGATCCAGGCCCCGGCCGAGCACGGCGAACACCTCGCCCGTGACGGCCGGATCGGGCCGGCGGGCCGGGCCCTGGGACCGGTGCTGCGGGTCCACGATGCGGCCCGGGTCCTGTCCGGTGGCCAGCAGCGCGGCCACGATCGCCCCGGCCGAGGTGCCGACCGTCAGCTCCGCCGCGCCCAGGTCCACTCCGGCCTCGCGCAGCCCGTTCACCAGCCCGGCCGTCCACGCCATGCCCAGCCGGCCCCCGGGCCCGAGCACCAGCGCCCGCCCGAGGCCGTGACCGTCCGTCACAGCGACCCCGTTCCCCATGGCTTCCCCCTTCGTCACGGCGACCCCCGCCGTTCTTGAAACAGTCGTACCATAAACTCGTCCGGCAGTGCCCACCCGGTGCCGACCAGCCGTCACCGGGCCCCGGAGAAAGGACCGACCGCCGTGGGACGACCCGCCGACCCCGCCCGCCGCGAGCGCACCCTGGCCGGGGCGACCGACCACGTCCTGGCCCACGGGCTGGCCGGACTGAGCCTGCGCCCCTTGGCCGCCGCCCTCGACACCAGCCCGCGCATGCTGCTCTACGACTTCGGCAGCAAGCAGGAACTGGTGGCCGCCGTCCTCGCCGAGGCCCGCCGCCGTGGCGCGGCGCGCCTGGCCGGATGCCCCCCGTTGGGGGCGGGCACGCCCGCGCAGCGGCTGCGCGGCATCTGGGCGTGGCTCAGCGCGCCCGAACGCGCCCCGTTGGTCCGGCTGTTCTTCGAAGTCCACGCCGACGGGCTGGCCCACCCCGAGCACTACCCGGACCGCGCCCGGGCCGTCACCGACTGGTTCGACACCCTGGGCGCCGCCTTTCGCGACGTCGCCGACGGCGAGGGCGACACCGCCACCCCCACCCTGGTCATGGCGGTCCTGCGGGGCCTGCTGTTCGACCTCACCACCACCGGGGACCGCGAGCGCGCCGACCGGGCCCTGGAACGCTTCGCCGACCTGCTGGGGTCGTGACCCGCCCATCGCGCGGGTGCCATACGGCGTCCGTCCCGCCCGGCGTCCCGCCGGAGACGCACGTGCCGGAGACGCACGTGCCGGAGACGCACGTGCCGGAGACGCACGTGCCGGGCCCCGCCGCCTCGGTGGGGCGGCGGGGCCCGGCACGCGGCGCGGCCGGCTGACCTACCTTCGGGTGGTGGCGCGGGTGCGGCGGGTGAGGGAGTCGAGGACGACGGCGGCGAGCAGGACGGCGCCGGTGATCATGTACTGGATGGCCTGGGCGGCGTGGACCATGTCCAGTCCGGTGGTGATGGACTGGATGACCAGGATGCCCAGCAGCGCCGACCAGGTCTTGCCGCGGCCGCCGAAGAGGCTGGTGCCGCCGATGACGGCGGCCGCGATGGCGCTCATCAGCACGTTGCCGCTGCCGAGTTGCTTGTCGGCGGAGCCCTGCTGGGAGGCGTAGAAGAGGCCGCCGAGGCCGGCCAGGAACGCGGAGAGCACGAACACCGAGATCCGTACCCGGGCGACGTCGACGCCGGCGCGCCGGGCCGCCTCGACGCCGCCGCCGACCGCGAAGACCTGCCGCCCGTAGCGGGTGCGGCGCAGTACGAAGTCGGTGGCGAGGACGGTGCCGAGCAGTACGACCAGGGACAGCGGCAGGCCGCGGTCCTGGTTGAGGGCGTAGGCGGTGGCCAGGGTGAGGACGGTGAGCGCTCCGGCGCGTACAGCGGTGTCGGCGCCGGTGCGGGCGGTGAGGCCGGCGGCGCGGCGGCGGCGGGCGGTGTACAGGTGGGCGAGCAGGTAGAGGGCGGGGGCGAGGACGGCCAGGGCCCAGGCGTAGGCGATGTCGCCGTCGCCGAGGAAGGTGGTGTCCAGGCTCGCGATGACGCCGTCGTGGCGGTTGTTGGCGGTGCCGCCGTCGCCGAGGACGTACTCCTGCAGGCCGCTCCAGGCGAGCATGCCGGCCAGGGTGACGACGAAGGCCGGCACGCCGACGCGGGCGAAGAAGAGGCCGTGCAGCAGGCCCATGACGCAGGCCGCGGCCAGGGCGAGGAGGATCGCGACCCATTCGTTGAGGCCCTGGCGTACGGTCAGCACCGCCGCCATCGCGGCGCTCGCGCCGGCGACGGAGCCGAGTGACAGGTCGATCTCGCCGAGGATGAGGACGAACACGACGCCCACCGCGATCAGGCCGGGGCCGGCGATGAAGCGGCTGATGTTGGTGAGGTTGTCGGCCTGCAGGAAGTGGTGGGTGACGGACTGGAAGACCACGGCGATCACGACGAGGCCGACCACGACGGGCAGTGAGCCGAGTTCGCCGGTGGCCAGGCGGCGCCGGACGGCCTCCAGGTGCCCGGCCCATCCCTGCGCGGGCGCGTGCAGCCGCGGGTCGGGCGCGCCCGGCGCGGGGGAAGCCGTGGGCGCGGGGGAGGCGGTGGTGGGGACGGGTGCTTCGGGGGTGGTCATGCGGCGTCGGCCTCCTCGCTGCGGCGGGCCTTGCGGCGGGCGTGGGCGTTGTCGCTCGCGCCGGTGATGGCGGCGACGATCTGTTCCTGGGTGGTGTCGGCGACGGGGAAGACGCCGTTGTTGCGGCCCAGGCGCAGTACGGCGACGGTGTCGGCGACGGCCCGCACGTCGGCCATGTTGTGGCTGACCAGCACGACGGCCAGGCCGCGCTCGCGCAGCCGTTCCACCAGGTCGAGGACCTGGGCGGTCTGCTCGACGCCGAGGGCGGCGGTGGGCTCGTCCAGGATGACCAGGGACGGCTCGCCGACCAGGGCGCGGGCGATGGCGACGACCTGGCGCTGCCCGCCGGACAGGGCGGCCACGGGGGTGCGCACGTCGGGGATGCGGATGGCGAGGGTGTCCAGGAGGCGGCGGGCGTGCTGCTCCATGTCGACTTCGTCGAGCAGGCCGCGGCGGCGTTTCTCGCGGCCCAGGAACAGGTTGGCGATGACGTCGAGGTTGTCGCACAGCGCGAGGTCCTGGTAGACGGTCGCGATGCCGAGGGCGGCGGCGTCCTGCGGGCGGGCCAGGCGTACGGGCTCGCCGTGCCAGGTGACGGTGCCCCCGTCGACGGGGTGGACGCCGGCGATGGTCTTGACGAGGGTGGACTTGCCGGCGCCGTTGTCGCCGACGAGGGCGAGGACCTCGCCGGCGTGGACGGTGAGGTCGACGTCGGTGAGGGCCTGGACGGCACCGAAGCGCTTGGAGACCGAGCGCAGCTGGAGGACGGGTGCGCCTGTCACGTGTGAACCACCTTGGAGTGGGCTGGGGCAGGGGCTGCTCGGGTTCCCGAGGAGGCGTTCCCGAGAAGGCGTCCCCGAGGAGGCGTCCCCGAGGAGGCGTCCCCGAGGAGGCGTCCCTGAGAAGGCGTCCCTGAGAAGGCGTTCCCGAGGAGGCGTTCCTGAAGGGGCCGGGGCTACTTGAGGCCCGCGGCGGCGCAGGCGGCGGCGTAGTCGGCGGTGCAGATGTCGGAGGCCTTGTAGAGGCCGTCGGCCAGGACGGTGGCGGCGATGTTGTCCTTGGTGACGACCTTGGGGTCCAGCAGCTTGGCCGGGATGTTCTTGGCGGTGGCGCTGTCGACGCTCGCGGTGGCGACGGTCTTGACGTCCTTGCCCTGCAGGAGGTCGACGGCCAGTTCGGCGGCGGTCTCGGCGAGCGGCTTGTAGGCCTTGTAGATGGTGTAGGCCTGGTCGCCGTTGACGAGGCGCTGGACGGCGTCGAGGCCGGCGTCCTGGCCGCCGACGGGGACCTTGATGCCGGCGCCCTTGAGCTGGGTGATGATGGCGCCGGCCATGCCGTCGTTGGCGGAGTAGACGGCCTGGAAGCCGTTCTTGCCGAGCTCGGTGACGGCGGCGGAGATCTTCTGGCCGGCGACGGTGGGGCTCCACTGGCCGGACTGCTCGTAGACGACCTTCTTGACCTTGCCGTCGAGGACCTTGTGGGCGCCGGACTTGAACTGGGCGGAGTTGGGGTCGGCCTCGTCGCCGTCGATCATGACGATGTTGGCGTCGGCTGCCTGCGCGCCCAGCGCGTCGAGCAGGGCCTGGCCCTGGAGTTCGCCGACCTTCTCGTTGTCGAAGGAGGTGTAGGCGGCGATCGGTCCGCCGGCGAGGCGGTCGTAGGCGAGGACCTTGACGCCCTTGGCGGCGGCCTCCTGGACCCAGCCCTCGGTGGACTTGGCGTCGTAGGGGTCGAGGATGATCACCTTGACGCCCTGGGTGAGCAGGGTGTCGAACTGCTGCTTCTGCTTGGCCGCGCTGCCCTCGGCGTTGTTGTAGAGCACCTTGCACTGCCCGCACAGGGACTTGACCTTGGCCTCGATGAAGGGCTTGTCGAAGGACTCGTAGCGGACGGAGGAGGCGTTCTCGGGCAGCAGCAGGCCGATGGTGCCGGAGTCGCCGGCGGAGGTGGCGTCGCTCTTGGTGCCGCCGGCCTTCCCGCAGGCGGCGGTCATGGACAGGGCCAGCGCGAGGCCGGTGGTGGAGACGAGGGCGCGACGCAGTACGACATTCATACGGGTGCCTCTCCCTGGGGTCGCCGCGACTCTGCGGCGGGGTGGGGGGAGTCAACCTGAGCGCGTACATGACGTCAATAAGTAAAACCAAACTGCCCGGAATCCACCTCGACTCGTCATCTTCATGAACACGCCCCGGTGAAGACACGGGAAAATGGGGGTGCCCGCCGCTCCCCCGTGCGGCGGGCACCCCCGGCTTGCGGTGACGCTCGGATGACCGCCCGTCAGGGGCGGTCGAGAGTGATCGAGTTGATCGGACCCAGGTCGTAGTAGACGCCCCGCTGGGCCGCGATGTCGTAGACGCAGTCCCCGCCGCCCGAACCGCGGCACAGGTGCGCGTGCGCGCCGCCGGTCTGGTTGTTCAGCACCCAGTGGTTGCCGTACTGGTTGCTCAGGTTGTGGGCGCCGTAGCTCCAGTACACGTCGGTGGGGGAGACGGCCGGGTCCTGGTTCTGCGGGTAGACGCAGACCGCGCCGGACGGGCAGTTCGCCCAGGAGCCGTCCGCGGCGCCGGCGCTGCCGGTGCCCATCGCGGTCAGGGCGGCGGTGGCGAGACCGAGGGCGGCCAGGGCGTGGGTGATCCTGCGCATGGGGTGGTTCTCCCTTGGCTGGTGCGGGGCCCGGCGATCGACCGGACCGGTGCCCGTCAGCCTAGGAACGCACCGGCCGCGGCGGTCCCTGACATCTGACAGGGGCGCGCCGCCTTGCCACACGCCCCTGACCGGCGTACTCGGCGACGCCTGCACAGCGCGAGGTGCGTCAGCGCGGGGTACGTCAGCGCGGGGTGCGTCAGTGCGGGTGGCCCAGGTACGGGAACGCGGGCAGCAGGTCGGTGTGCGGGCCGATGTGATCGGTGGGCACCGTGCCGTCGGTGAGCATCGACAGCCGCGCCGAGGTGACGTCGTCGCTCAGCGTGCGCCCGTTCGGATAGCCGGCCGCACGGGTGCGGTCGTAGCGCAGGATGTCCGGCAGCACGAGCCGCAGCTGCGCCTCGGCCGCCTCCGTGGTGTACCCGCCGAAGTGCTGCAGCTTGGCCGTCCACGGCGCACGGTAGGTCTGCCAGTCCTCGGCGGGCTCACCCGCGTTGTACGCGTCCTTGACGTCCTCCTCGTTGAAGTACGCCGTCAGCGACGGGTGCGCCCCCCGGTCCACCGACACCAGCCGCCCGTCCTTGCGCACGCTCACCCGCGCCCACACCCCGATCTGCGGCGCGTCGCCGAACTCCGCCTCGGGCGCCTCCAACACGATCCCGAACACGTTCTTGTCCGCGCCCCAGTCCACCCCCGTCCACCGGAACTCGTGCACGATGCCGTCCAGGTCCGCGAAGAACGGGTCGCTGCGCAGCCCCGCGCTCACCCGGTACGGGCCCGCCTCCACCACCGCCGGGGTGTCCGTGAAGCTCACCGGCGCACCCGACACCAGCGGCTCGCCCGTCGCCTCGTGCCCGCGCGCCCCCTCGCCGGTGGCGCGCCGCACCGTCATGGTCTGCGCACCGCCGACCGGTTCGGAGAAGGTGAAGCTGAAGGCGAGATCGGCCCGGTTGTCGCCGTCGGTGTCGATGTTGATCCGGTACACCGCCTCCGGGTGGAAGGCCTGCCCGCCGGTCGGCGCGACCGGGTTGACGTTCATGATCAGCACGGTCCGGCCCGCCTGCGGCGAGGCGAAGGCGAACAGGTCGGTCAGGTCCAGGCGCGCGTCGCCGTCGGGCGAGCGCAGGTTCGGTCCGCTGAGATGGTGCGACAAGACGGGTCTCCCGCTTCGACTGCGCACGTGCGCGTGAACGCGTGTGCGTGCTGGCGTGTGTACGTGCGTGCGTCGGGTGCTTCGTACGGATGGCCCCACCCCTGCGGCCATTGCTAACACGCCCGCCCGCCCCCGGCCCGCCCGCTGCTCCGCGCGGACTAGCGCAGCCCCGGACGGCCGCTCCGGAGGGCCGCTCCGGAGGGCCGTTCTAGAGGGCCGGCGGTGCCTGCTCGCCGAGCAGGACCGGCAGGGCGTGGTGCCCGTTGGAGATCATCGACTCGACGGGCCGCAGCTCGGTGCCCGGCGCGAGGGCGAGGTCGGGGAAGCGTTCGAAGAGCTTGCGCAGCGCGGTCTGCCCCTCCACGCGGGCCAGCGGGGCGCCGATGCAGAAGTGCGGGCCGTGGCCGAAGGCGAGGTGGTCCTTGGCCGGGCGGGTGACGTCGAAGTCCGCGCCGCTGTCGCCGTAGCGGGCGGGGTGGCGTCCGGCGGCGGCGTAGGAGGCGAGGATCGCCTCGCCCCGGGGGATGGTCGTCCCGCCGGGCAGCTCGATGTCCTCCACGGCGTAGCGCAGCGGCAGGTGCGCCACGGGGGCGTCGCGGCGCAGCGCCTCCTCGACGACGTCGCCCCAGCCGGCCTTGCCCGCGCGGACCAGGGCGAGCTGCTCGGGGTGGGTGAGCAGGGCGGCGATGCCGTTGTCGATGAGGTTGACGGTGGTCTCGTAGCCGGCCGAGACGACCAGCAGCAGGGTGTCGCGCAGTTCCTCCTCGGTCAGGGCACTGCCGTCGCCCTCGCCGCCCTCGCCGCCGCTCTCGCCGTTCCCGCTGTCGCCGTTCTCGCTGTCGGTGTCGCGGGCGGCGATCAGCAGGGAGGTCATGTCCTCGCCCGGCTCGCGGCGCTTGGCGGCGATCAGCTCGTCCAGCATGGTGTAGAACGCCACCGTGTTGGCCCCGGACTCCTCGGGAGTGAGGGTGGTGTCGAAGACCCGGTCGACGGTGGTGCGGAACCGGTCCTTCAAGTCGTCGGGCAGGCCGAGGAGTTCGGCGATGACCCGGATGGGCAGCGGGTAGGCGAGGCGTTCGCGCAGGTCCACCACGGTGTCCGGGCCGGCCGTCGCAAGGTCGTCCAGCAGGGCGTCCGTCAGCTGCCCGACGCGTGCGGTCATGGCGCTGATCCGGCGGGCGGTGAACGCGGTGCCCACCAGGCGGCGCAGGCGGCGGTGGTCCGCGCCGTGCGCGGTGAACATGTTGCGGGCGCTCACCCACAGCGCCAGCGGCCAGGTGGGGACCACCTCGGCGAAGGCCGGCCAGTGCAGCAGGGGGTCCTTGGAGACCCGGGGGTCCTTGAGCAGCTCCTCCAGCAGGGCCGGGTCGGCCACCGCCCAGGCCCGCACCCCCAGGATGTCGACGGGCGTGGCCGGACCGCGCGCGTGCAGCTCGGCGGTCTCGGCGTCGCGGTCACGGCCGGTCGGGTCCAGGACGAGACGGTCCACGGGGGGCTCCTCCACGGGTGCGGTGACGGGTGCGGTGACGGGTGCGGTGACGACGCGTGGCCGCGCGGCCGCGCCCCCGGACGAGGATGCGGCCCCGGGCGCGCCCGCGTCGAGAGGGCCTGCGCGACGCGAGAGGTGACGCAGGCCCAGGGCGGCAGCGGCCGCCGGCCCGGCGTACCGTGCACGAATGGACAGCCGCACCGACGCCCCCGCCGACAGCCGTACCGACAGCCGTGCCGCGACGCCCACCTGGCGGGTCGTCGAGAGCGCGGGCCTGGAGACCGCCTGGGTCGACCTCGGCCCCACCGCCCTGACCGCCCGCGGGCGCGTCGCCGCCGCCGAGCCCGCGCCGTACTGGCTCACCTACGAACTCGAGACCGGCGAGGACTTCACCACCCGCCGCATGCACGTCACCGCCCACACGTCCGGCGCCGTGCGCACCCTCGACCTGCGCCGCGAGGAGGCCACCGGCCGCTGGAGCGTCGACGGGCGCCAACGCCCCGACCTCGCCGGCGCCCTCGACTGCGACCTGGGCCTGTCCCCGCTCACCAACACCCCGCCCGTCCTGCGCCACGCCCTCCACCGGGGCCCGGGCGAGCAGAGCCTCCTGATGGCCTGGATCCGCGTACCGGACCTCGCGGTCCTCCCCTCCCACCAGACCTACACCCACCTGCGCCGCCACGAGGACGGTGGCGCCACCGTCCGCTACACGTCAGGCGACTACCACGCCGACCTGCTGCTGGACCCGGACGGCCTCGTCGTCGACTACCCGGGCCTGGCCCACCGCATCGCCTGACGCCGGCCGCCCCCACCGGACGCGGGAAGTCGGCCCGGCCGACTTCCCACTCCCCGCACCTGCGCCCCCTCCGCCCCCGCGCCTGCGCCTGCGCCCCAAGCGCCCGGGCCGTCAGGCCGACGGCAGCGCCCCCAGGGCGTGCAGGCCGGTGCGGCTGCCCCGGAAGACCGCCGAACCGGCCGCGGCCAGGAACACCCTGGTGTACTCGGTGTCCCCCTTGAGCCGCTCCGGCTCGTCCCGCCAGCGCGGCCGCCCCGTCGCGAGGTCGAACGCGAACAGCCGGTCGTCGTTCGTCCCCACGTAGGCGGTGCCGTCGGCGGCGGTCATCGAACTCATCCCGCGCCCCAGGC
Organism: Kitasatospora sp. NPDC033851; assembly: GCF_055576085.1. Taxonomy (NCBI): domain Bacteria; kingdom Bacillati; phylum Actinomycetota; class Actinomycetes; order Kitasatosporales; family Streptomycetaceae; genus Kitasatospora; species Kitasatospora sp. NPDC033851. Next base: position 49,492 of record NZ_JBVIRL010000015.1, read on the forward strand.
CCACGGGCACGCCGGCCGTCCAGCGGGTGTCGCCGGTGTCCGCGTCCAGCACCGTCAGCCGGTTCCCGCCGAGCAGGCAGACCGTCCGGTCGGCGACCGACAGCGGGCCCGCCACGGGCAGCCGCCCGCGCTGCCACCGCACCTGACCGGTCGCCGCGTCCAGCGCGAAGACGGCCGCGGAATTCTGCGCCGGACCGTTCTGCTTGACGTAGACGGCGCCCCGGTCGACGACCGGACGGTCACCTAGGCCACCGACCGCGTCCTGCGCCCAGCGCCGCTCACCGGTGCCCGCGTCGAACGCGAGCAGCCCGCCGTACCGGCCCGCCGCGTACACGGTGTCCCCGGCCAGCGCCAGGACCCCCGACGCGCCCGGGTCACTGCTCCAGCGCACCGCGCCGGTGGCCGCGTCGTAGCAGCGCAGCGAGGACCCGTGGGCCGCGAACACCCGGCCGCCGCCGACCACCGGATCCTGGTCCCACGCGTCCTCGGCCCAGTCCGGCAGCGCCGCCTCCCAGCGCAACTCGCCCGACGCCGCGTCGAGCACGTGCACACCGCTCGTGGAGACCACGCACACCACGCCGTCCCCCGCGGCCAGCCGCCACCCGCCCGAGGTGTCCAACTGCCAGACGCCCAAGTGGTCGACGGGCGCGGCCGCCCCGACCACCCGGCTCCAGCGCACCGCGTCGGTCCGCGGATCGAGCGAGCGCACACTGCCGTCGTACCCCGAGGCGAACAGCCCCTGCTGCTCCCCGGCGGGCAGCACGACCCGCCCGCCCATGCCGGGCGAGCTCCACAGCCGCGGGCCGCGCGCGTCGTCCCGGCGCGCCCACCAGCCGATCCCGCCGGCGACGGCGAGCGCGCCGAGGCCTCCGGCGGCGCTGAGCAGCAGCCTCCTGCGGTCGATCCGGGGAGGAGTCGCGGACGGGGACGGTTCGTTCTGCATGGCGTCGGTCTTCACATCGATCATGACTTCGGGTACGGACCTGCGGTTCCCGCAGGCCGGGCGGTCGGGCGGTCGGGCGGTCGGGCAGTTGTGCGGTTGTGCGGAGGGGCGACTAGGAGGCGGTCCAGTCGTTGCGGTCGGGGGTGCCGAGGGTCCGGACGTGCTCGCCGTCGGCGTCGTCGAAGGAGTCGGTGGCGATCTTGAACTCGTGGCCGTTCGGGCGGATCCCGAACAGCGTCACCTTCTCGTTGCTCTGGAGGCGCTGGTGGTGGCGGCGGTGAGGCCGACGGCGGAGATCAGGCCGGCGGCCAGCAGCAGGCCGGTCGCCCGGACGGAACGGGGGCAGCGGACACGGGATCCTCCGGAGGTCGTGGAACGGCAGGGGACGCGACGCGCACCCCCATCCGCTCAACGGCCCCTCCCTGCACTCCGGTTCACCATGCGCATGCCAGAGGGGAAGGGGAGCGGGAAGTCGGCCGGGCCGACTTCCCACTCAACCGGCCCAAGCCCAAACGCGTGCGACCGGACACCCCGGCCTGGCATCATGACCCCCATGACCCCCATGACCACCTGCCGAAAGGCCCATGCCGCGTAACCGGCCGCGCGCCCTGCGCGCCGAAGGAACAACCCGAGGCCCGTCCCCCCGCTCCCGGGACTGCGCCCCACCGCCGCGCATCCACGGACTCTCCACCCGCACCAGCCTGGCCGTCCACCGCCTCGAGGAGCGCTGCGACAGCTTCTACCTCCACCCCGGCGCCACCGACCGGGCACTACGGCGCTACCGCACATTCCTGCACCCACCGGGCCGGCGCCCGCTCTACCCGCAGGAGTCGATGTGCCCCTCGTGCCCGGGCTGCGCCTTCGACGACGTCCGGCACGCCCGCGACGTGCTGGACGCCGTCCTGGAACGACTGCCGCCCCGCCCCCGCACCGAACTCGCCCGCCTCGTCAGGCCCCTGGACGTGGCGCTCCACCGCCGCACCCTGCCCGACCCCTTCGCCCACCGGCGCCTCTGGCGCGCCGAATACTGGTGGCACCGCCGCCTGGGCGACCCCGCACGGGGATGACAGCCGCGCCCCGCCGAACCCCTGGCCGCCCCCAGCCCCTCGTCCGACGTGCCATCAGCGGATCCTCACCCAGGGGTGCCCCCGGTCGACGCGGCGTGCCAAGGCCCGCCGGCGTACGGCGGGCCGGGGGAGCCGAGCCGCCCACGCGGACGGCCGCCCACGCCGACGGCCGCCCCGACCGTGTGGGGGACAGGCAACAGCGGCTTTCGGTTGCGCCCGCTGCTCCTCGGTCGGGTCGAGCCGCCTCGTCACCGGTAGGGCGGGCCTCGCCCCACCACGTGATCGGGTCTGCGGCGCCGGGTACCGGGCCGACCAGCCGGTCAGCCGATCAACTGATCAGCCGATGTACTCGGAGGGAGAGAAGACCTTGCCGGACCAGTTGCCGTCGATGACCAGCTGGCCCTGGGCCTGGGCGTAGCCGCCCGCGCCGATCCCGTCCCAGCCCGCGCCGCACCAGGAGCCCGGGTCGCTCGCGGTCATGCCGTAACAGGTGGCGTAGTCCTCGTAGCCGCCGTTGTGGTTGACCCAGACCACGCCGGTGATCGTGTGGTTGCCGTGGTTGGTGACGTGCAGCGACGGGTAGACCGAGTAGCCGCTGACATTGATGCACGCCTGGGCGTAGACGTCCCCGGCGACCTGCTGGGTCGCGCCGCAGTACGTGCCGGAGGTGACGGCGTTGGCGCTGCCGGCGCCGAGCGCGAGGGTGGAGAGGGTGGCGGCGGCGACGGCCGCCGCTGCGAGTGTCCTGCGAGCGATCACGTTCGTGAGTCCCTTCGACAGCCACGGGTTTGCGCGGTGGATCCAGGAAATCCCGGACCGGTCGGGCCGGTCGAATGATTCGATGGATTTCGATTCCCGGTGGGGGAGGGGGCTGCCCGTGATACGCGTCCGGCTCGGTGTCGGCGGCCTGGGGGCTGTCAGGTTCGCGGTGTCTCCGCTGGACTCCGCGAAGGACCTGCTCTACGCCCTCCGACGGACCCCGCACACGCTCAGCGCCGAGTGGCGGGCCCGGACCAGGCAGGCGCTGTCACACCAGCGGCTCGGGCTGCTGGGCGCGGTGGGCGGCGGCGGCCCCTGCGGCTACGCCCCGGACTTCCTGCGGCCCGAGTCGCAGGGCTTCCAGACAGGCCTCGACGTGGCGCTGCACGACGTCGCCACCACCCCGGCGGAACGGATCGGCTACGAGCTGGCGTTGGCCATCCACGGCCACCCGTGGGACCCCGACCCGGACCAGCGCTCCACCCGACCGCTCCGACGGGCCCTCGAACGCGGAGAACAGCACTTCGCGCACCATCTCGCCGACGAGATGGCACAGTTCTGGCACACGGCACTGGCACCGTCATGGCCCGGCATCCGAGCCCGGCTGGAGGCGGACGTCAGCGCCCGCGCCACCGCCGTCGCCCACCACGGGCTCGCCGACACCCTGAACCACCTGGCCCCGAACCTGCAGTGGCGCGACGGCGAACTGACCGTCGGCCTGCGCCCCGGCAGCCCCCACGGCCTGACGCTGGACGCCGACGCCGTGATCCTGGTGCCCAGCGTCTTCGCCGACCAGGCCATCTTCTGCGCCGGGGAACCACCGGGCGCACCCGCCCCGCGCACTCCGCTGATCGTCTATCCCGCGGCCCCGGCCGCCTGCCTCGCCCCGTCGGGCGAACACCGGCTCATCGGCGCGACCAGGGCGAGGATCCTCGCCGAACTCGGCGCGCCCCGCTCCACCGCGGAACTCGCCCGGCGGCTGTACCTGAGCCCGGCGACCGTCTCCTACCACCTGCAGATCCTGCACCGGGCCGGGCTCGTCACCCGCCGGCGCCACTCCCACCACGTCCTGTACCAGCGGCTCGGAGCGAGCCCGGGCCGGGGCCCTGGGCTCGGCGGCGCCCCGGCCTGACCCCGCGACCCGGCACCGGGAAGAGGATCCGACGGCCGCTGTGCCCACCGGCTGTTGATCGGCTGTCTACCGGCGGCTGGCCCACTGAGGGGGTCAGTGTTCCGTTCGCGGTCGGGAGGATCCTCGTGATCAGGCGGGTAGTTCGAGCAGTGGTCGGTGTGGCGGCGGTCGTGGTGCTCGGTGTCGCGGGCACGCCGGCCTCCGCAGGTGCGGCCCCGCGCGTCGCGGTGGAAGCCGCCGGCCCGGCGGCCCCCGAGGCCTGCGCCGGCAGCCCTGTCAGCTGCACATGACGGGCCGCAGTGCCGGCCGCAGTACCGGCCGGGGTACCGGTTTTCGAGAACCGACCCGCGAGGGAAAGGACGGATGACCGACCTCGTGACGCGTCGCCTGCGGCTACGGCGGTTCAGCCGTGACGACGCGCCGACCCTGGCCCGCTACCGCTCCGATCCCCGCATCGCCCGCTACCAGACCTGGCGTTCGCCGATCGATCAGGCGCAGGCGCAGGAGATCGTCGCCGGCTACCTCACGGAGAGCCCCGACGGTCCCGGCCGCTTCCAGTACGCGATCGAGCTGGCCCGGCGCCCCGGCCTGATCGGCGACCTCGCCGTCGCGATCGAGACCGGCCGCGACCAGGCCGTCATGGGCATCACCCTGGCCCCGGACATGCACCACCGGGGCTACGCGACCGAAGCGATGACCGCCGTGGCGGACCGCCTCTTCGCCACCGGCGTGCAACGGATCACGGCCGCCTGCGACGTCCGCAACACGGCGTCCGCGAAGCTCCTGCGACGCGTCGGCTTCCAACAGCGGGGCCGGGAGCACCAGTACGTGGAGCAGCGCGGCACCCACGCCGACCTCCTGCTGTTCGGGATGTCGAGCGGGCAGCTGCGCCGCCCCTCATGAACCCGCCGGGAACCAACCGGGTTCCACGGCGAACACCCAGCGCACTCACGCGCGATCACCACAGGAGGACCACCATGGTGGATCCAGGCCGCGTTTCAACCCGTGTCGCACCGGTCGACGAGGTCGAGCCCGACATCGACTCCGTGGACACCCCGAGCCGGCCCGCCGATGAGCCGGGCGACTCGGAGCAGACCGAGGCGTAGCCCTCGGACCGTCCGAGGCGACGACGATGCCCCGCCGGCAACGCAGTGCCGGCGGGGCATGTGTGCTGAAATCCGTGCTGAACGCCGTGTTGTGACTACATGTCGTGCTCACGGGGCTTGTCGAGCCAGCCCGCTGCGGTCACCAGCTGCTCGTGCCCGGAGTGGCCGATCCAGGCGCTCGCATTGACCCAGGACCAGGAGTCCTCGGTGTCCTGCGCCGCCGGGACGACTTGGGTGGCTAGGGCGGTCGGCTGTGCGGTGCTGTCCGCGCCCGTGTTGGCGAGCGCCACACCGGTGCCGAGGCCGAACAGCGCGGCTGCCGCCACGCCGACTACTACACGCTTGATCACGATGGTCCTTCACGGGTCTCGGTTGAATCGGTGCCCGTAGTAGAGCCGTCGGGGGTAGACGTCCGATCAACGCGAGCCGGCCCGCCACCCGGCCGGCAGTCCGCGCGGCCGAGCGCCGCTACAAGGCGCCTCGCCGAAGATCATCCGAACGGTGGCGGACGGGTCCGGGGCATTGTCGAACAGAGGGAAATCCCCTTGCCGTCGGCATAGGGACCGCGCCGATACTGCTGCATGAGCAGAATCGCGCAGGTCATCGTCCTGGCAGTGCACGCGGAGGACGTGATGGGGCCGCTGACGCAGCCGGACGACTCCCGCACGTGGGACGGCTGCTTCGAACAGCTCGGCCTGTTCTCCGAAGCGTGGGTCATCGAGTTCAACCGGATGCGCCCGCGGACGGGGCTGCTGCGGCACCTCGAATCGCTGGCGTGGCCGTACCCGGCGAGCGTGCAGGTGCTGATCCACGATGAGGAGGACGACTGCTGGGGGCTGTGGATGATGCGCGACGGCGAACTGCGGGAGGTGCCGCTGCCCGGACACCGGCGCCTCCACCCGCCGACGCCCGCCACCGAGGAGTTCCCGCCCAGCCCCGGCCTGCTGTGGCACGAGGGGACGGCGATTCCGGCCGGGTTCTCCACCGAGCGTCAGGACCGGCGCGCCGCCTGGTAGGGCCGGGGGCCGGTTCAGCGGCGCAGTTCGCAGTGGACGAGGTCGGCGGTCGCGCAGGTGACGACGAACCCGGCCTTGGCGAGGACCCGCCCGGAGGCGGGGTTGGCCGTCCGGTGCTCGGCGAGCACGTGCGGGGGAATGCCGCCGGTGAGGAACTGCCGTACGGCGGCGGTGGCGTAGCCGTTGCCCCGGGCGTCCTCGCGTACCAGGTAGCTGAGCCGGCCGGTGCTGCGGTCGGCGTCGAGTCGGAGCCGGACGATGCCGAGCAGGTCCCTGCCCACGTCGATGCCGCGCACGAGGAGGGCAGGGACGGTCGCGGCCTCGTGGACGTAGGCGAGGGCCTGGTCGCCGGTCATCGGGCCGAACCACATGTCCGTGACGGAGCCGCCGTTGTAGACGCGGCGCACGGACTCGGCGTCACCGTCGACCAGTTCACGCAGCCGCAACACCGGACCGGGGTCGGCGTGTCAGAGCCCGAGGAGGAGGCGGAAGACCTGGTTGTAGATGAAGAAGCCGCCAGGCTGGCCGGGGATCGGCTGCAAGTGGAAGGTCTCGGCGAACTGCAGGGGCTTGTCACCGGCGTTGTCGACGATGACGGTGCCGGTCACCGCGACCAGGACGCCAGCGCCCGGGGAGGGCTGGGAGTCGGTGGTGGTGATGTTGTGCTTGACATTGGTCAGTTCGGGCTTGGCGATCGTGGCGATGATGTTCTGCTGCCCCTGGACCTGGGCACCCTCCCAGGTCAGCATCGACTCGGGGCGGTAGAGGCCCGCCAGGCCCTTGCGGGCGGCGTCACCGCCGTCGAAGGACGTGTAGTAGTGCTGGACGAACGCGTTCGCAACGCTCATGAAATCCATGGACGGAACGTAGCAGTCCGATCACGGTCCGCACTCGTACTGGGTCGTAGTTGGCGTGCCCAAGTCGCTGATGTGGTAGGCGCGATCAGCGGGCGTCGAACTCGCCGGTGCGGACGGCGGTGACGAAGGACTGCCAGCCGGAGGACGAGAAGACGAGGGCCGGGCCGGAAGGGTCCTTGGAGTCACGGACGGGCATGGCGCCGACGAAGCCGTCGGCGACCTCAATGCACTGGCCGCCGTTCGCGCCGCTGTACGAACTCCTCCGCCAGCAAGCGTCCGTCAGGTCGACATCCACTCCAGATCCCTTCTTGCCGCACGGATGAAAGCTAGCGACTCGGCCCGGCCAAGGGAGTCGATGGCGAGTCGATCGTAGCTCTTGACCACTGCGGCAACCGACTTGGTGTCGCGATCGATGTAGCCGCGCTGCTCAACCTCGCCGTAAGCGAGAACTTTGCGGTTTGGCATGGTAAGGAGGGCCACCATGTGTGTGAACGGCCGGTGCTCGCCCAGGGAAAACGGCGCCACCTGGATGATCACGTCGGGGCGAGTGGACAGCTGCTCAAGGTGGAGAAGTTGTTCGACCATGACGTCGCGTCCGCCGATGACCCGCCTGATGCAACTCTCGTCCAACACCACGTGCACGACGGGAGGAGGGGTTCGCTCCAGGACTTGCTGCCGGGCAAGCCTGAATGCGATGCGTTCCTCGGCCAGTTTCTCGGTCGAAACACCTTGCCTGACAGAGCCCCTCTGGAGCGCGGTCGCATAGGCCCGGGTCTGCAGAAGTCCGTTGACGAAGTCGTTCTCGAAGATCCTGATCTGATCCGCGAGGCCCTCGTAGCGGGCGTACTCCGGGAAGCCCTCCAGGATCGCGGCGCTCTTCAGCTGGAACCACATCAGCAGGAGGGTGCCGTCCGTGTCGAGCGCGAGGTCGGCGAGTTCGGCGAGCCTGCGACTCGGGGGTCGGTGCGCAAGTTCGATGTACGAGAGGTGCGAGGGGGAGCACTCCAGGAGCGGAGCCAGGTCCTCTTGGAGGAGGCCCTTTGCCTCTCGGAACTTGCGGAGCTGGATCCCGAAGGGCGCCCAGGGGCTGGACTCCGGGTCAACCTTCTTCTTGTTCATGGCAGTCCTCAACTTCTGGCAGGCCGAAGGCAAGTAGCAAGCCGCTTCCGATCGTAGGCGACGCTGCGCCACCATATGCACAGAACGTGAAACTCCGATCGCAGAGGGTTCCCCTGCCATGCCCGACGACAAGTCCCCCCGCCTCCACGGCTACGGCGTCCGCTTCGACCCCGCCACCCAGCTCTACCGGGTCCGCAACGAGATGACCGGCGAGTGGCTTCGCCAGCCCACCGGTGAGCTCGCCGGGTTCACCTTCTTCACCGACGCCTACGACGCGTGGCGCGCCTTCGAGGTCCACCCGCGCCCGGGGGAGCCGGCGCGATGACCTCCGCCCTCTCCCGCGCGACCGCCGAGCAGCGCCGGCAGGCTGCCGCCGTCCTGGACGACCTGACCACCGTCCTCGCCCTCGGCGGGGTGAAGTGGCCCTCGATCGAGGTGGACTGGGAGTACGGCCGCCTCACCGGCACCTACCTGATCGACCTCGGTGTCGCCCGCCCGCTCGACCTGCTGCGCCTGCTCGACCTGCTGCGCAAGGGGCTGCGCTACGAGCGCCTCACGTATGACGACTGAACTCCTCGCCCGCCTCGCGTGGTGGGCGTGCTTCTCTCTCGTGCTTCTCGCCGCCTTGAGAAAGTGGACTCCCTGATGCGTGACCCCCGTCTGCTCGCCAAGCCGCCCGTGTGCCGGCTCGGCTGCCTCGTCCTCGTCCGCAACCAGCGCGGTGAAGTCCTGCTGGTGGACCCGGACTACATGGACGGCATGATCCTGCCCGGCGGCGCCGCCCGTCCCAACGAGCCCCCGCATCTGGCCGCCGCCCGGCACCTGCACGCCGAGACCGGCCTGATCGTCCGTCTCACCGCTCTCGTCGCGGTCGACTTCACGCCCGCCGACCGCCACCTGGAGCGTCTCAACCTGGTCTTCGACGGCGGCACCGTCTCCGACGGCGTGCGCCTGACCGTCCCGCCGCAGAACAAGAGCGGCCTGCTCGGCGCGCGCTTCGTCCCCGCGAACGACCTGCCGGACTTCATGGCCCCCTCCCAGGCCGCCCGCGCCGCCGAGGCCCTCGTCAACCGGTCCCTGCCCGTCCTCCTCCACGGCCAGCGCGCCGACTGAACCCCGCAGCGCACCGCACCGCACCGCAGCGCGCAGGAAGTCGGCCCGGCCGACTTCCTGCGCTGCCGCCCGCCCGCCCGGCCGTGTGCCCGCCGGGGCGGTGCGTCAGAGCACGGCGAGCCGTTCCACCAGTAGTTGCGTCCTGCGCTCGGTCTCCTCCGGCGGCAGCCGTCCCGCCCTGGTCAGGGTCGCCAGCCCGTGCAGGGCCGCCCAGAACGCCTCGGTGAACAGCCCCGGGTGGACGCCGTCCCCGGCGACCTCGCCGAGGCTCTCCAGCAGGGCGGCGAAGGCGTCCTTCAGCGGCTCCGGCGTGTCCTCCTGCGCGAACGCCAGGCCGCCGTCGAGCTGGAACATGGCGTCGTAGACCGCCGGGTTGCGTGCGGCGAAGTCGAGGTAGGCGCGGGCGAGGGCGGTGACCCGGGCGCGCGGGCCGTCCGCGGCGCGGGCCGCGGCCCGCACCGCCGCGGCCATGTCGGCGGCCCCTTCGAGGGCGACGGCGCCGATGATTTCGCGCTTGCCGCGGAAGTGGCTGTAGAGGACGGGCTGGCTGTATTCGATGCGCTCGGCGAGCCGGCGGGTGGTGACCGCGTCCCAGCCCTGCTGCTCGGCGAGTTCGCGGGCCGTGGCCACGATGAGGCGTTCGCGCTCCGCCCGTTCGCGCTGCTTTCGTTCCTGTACCGACATGGCTCGATCCTAGCACCGCTAGACAAGAGAGCGGCAGAAGGACTAGCGTTGCCACATCAGCTATCAATGCTAGATCGCAGGAGGGTCATCATGCTCAACGCACTCGAGGTCTTCACCACCGTGGGCGTCGGCGTGATGGTGGGGGTGGAGTTCTCCGTCGCCTTCGTCATCAACCGGATCCTCAACGCCCTCCCGGAGGACAGCGGCCAACTCGGCCGCGCCCACGGGGGTCGGATGCTCGGCGCCGTGATGCCGGTCTGGTACATCACCTCGCTCGTCCTCGTCGCGGTCTGGGCCGTCGCCGGATGGCACCACCACGGCACCGGCCTCGTCGTCACCGCCGGCGCCCTGCTGGTCCTCAGCGTGATCATGTCGATCCTGCTGCTCGTCCCGATCAACAACCGGGGCAAGACGTGGACCCCCGAGAACCGGCCCGCCGACTGGAAGGAGCAGATGAACCGCTGGGACCGCTTCCACTACGCCCGCGTCGCCGTCCTCATCGCCGCCTTCACCCTGCTGGTCGCCGCCCTCACCTGAACCCGCGGGAAGCCGGGGGAAGCCGCCGGGCCGTCAGCCGGCCATAACCGCCCGCGCACAGCGCGTGCTCGGCTTCACCCCAGGGGCGATGGGGGGATGGTCTTGCGACGGCGGCTCCGGGAGGTCGCACAAGGCGCCAACTGCCGTTTCCGGTAAGGAAAATGATGGTCTTCGGGGGGATCCTTCCCGGGGATCGGCCCCGACGCCGACCGGAGAGAGCAGTGGGAGCAGGAAGTCGGCCGGTCCGACTTCCTGCTCCCGGGCCCGGCTACTGCTTCGACAGCAGGCCGAGGTCCGACACCGGCCCGAGGTGGGCGAGCTTGTCGGGGTTGGACACCGAGTGCAGCGCCCGGATCGCGCCGTCGGCGATGTCGAGCTCGATGACGCTGGTGATGCGCTCCTCGGCGTCGAACATGACCGCGCCGGGGCGGCCGTTGACCCACGCGGGCCGCACGGAGACGCCGCGTTGACGGTTGCGGTCGAAGCCGAACAGCAGCAGGCGGGCGACGCGCTCCAGGCCGCTGACCGACTTGCCGACCGCCCGGGTCTTGCCGCCGCCGTCACCGTGGAAGACGACGTCGGGTGCGAGCAGGTCCAGCAGCGCTTCCAGGTCGCCGCCCTCGGCGACCTGGAAGAAGCGGCGGGCGAGTTCGTCGCCCTCCGCGCGCCGCTCCGGGGCGGGCGCCGGGGCGGGCCGGGTGTCGGCGCCCGGTGCCAGGTGCTTGCGGGCCCGGGCGAAGATCTGACGGCAGTTCGCCTCGGACTTGCCGGTCATCTCCGCGACCTCCGGGTAGCCGTACCCGAAGGCCTCGCGCAGCAGGAACACCGCCCGCTCGACGGGGGAGAGGGCCTCCAGCATCAGCAGGAAGGCCATCGACAGGGTGTCGGCCAGCTCGGCGTGCTCGGCCGGGCCGCCGGGGCGCTCCGCGAAGGCGACCACCGGCTCGGGCAGCCATTCGCCGACGTAGGTCTCGCGCCGCACCCGGGCCGACTTCAGGTGGTTGATGCCCAGGCGGGTGACCGTGGTGGCCAGGTACGCCTTCGGGTCGGCGACCGCGGTGCCGGCCCGGTCGGCGCGGGTCAGGCCGAGGAAGGTGTCCTGGACGAGGTCCTCGGCGTCGCCGACCGAGCCCGTCATCCCGTAGGCGATGGAGAACAGCAGCGGCCGGTATCCGGCCGCCTCCGCCACGCCCGCCGAACCCGCCGATCCTGCCGATCCCGCCGATCCTGCCGAACCCACTGATCCCGCCGAACCCGCCGATCCCGCCGATCCCGCCGATCCCGCCATGGAACCCCTCCCTCCCCGGCACCGCCCCGCACCGGGGTGGCGCACGTCACATCCGGGCCGTGTCACAGACCGCCCGGGTGCCCTGTCTCAAAGGGCACCAGCGGACAACGTACCGAGGAGCCACACCATGGAAGCCCGCCTGAACCCCTTCGCCAGCCCGGTCATGGGCAAGGTCTTCAAGCATCTCGTCGCCGCGAACCAGGCACTGCTGGAGTCCACCCTTCCGGTCGCCACCCAGGAGCTGGTGAAGCTGCGCGCCAGCCAGATCAACGGCTGCGGCTACTGCGTCGACATGCACTTCAAGGACGCCGTGCACGCCGGGGAGGAAGCGACCCGGCTGAACCTGGTGGCGGCGTGGCGCGAGGCCACCGTGTTCACCGACGCCGAGCGGGCCGCCCTGGAGCTGGCGGAGGAGGGCACCCGGCTCGCCGACGCGGCGGGCGGGGTCGGCGACGAGGTGTGGGAGAACGCCGCCAAGCACTACGACGAGGAGCAGCTCGCCGCGCTGGTCAGCCTCATCGCGGTGATCAACGCCTTCAACCGAGGCAACGTCATGACCCGCCAGCCCGCCGGCGGCTACCAGCCCGGCATGCACCACCGCCTCTGACCCGGACGGGCCCCGGCCCCGCTCCCGTCGCAACCCCGTACGCAGGCAAGGAGAACGAACGTCGTGAACGTCGCACTGTGGATCGTCGCCGGACTGCTGGCCGCCGTCTACCTGGCGGGCGGCGCCTTCAAGCTGGCCGCACCCAAGGCCAAGATCGCCGCCGCGGGGCGCAGCGGCAGGTGGGTCGAGGACTTCAGTGCGGGCGGTGTGAAGGCCATCGGCGCGGTGGAGGTGCTGGCTGCGGTGGGGCTGGTCCTGCCCGCCGTGCTCGGCGTCGCGCCGGTGTTCGTGCCGCTGGCGGCCGTCGGGCTGGTGCTGCTGATGGCCGGGGCGGCGGTGGTGCGGGCGCGGCGCCGGGAGTACAGGCTCGTGGTGGTGGACGCGGTCTACATCCTGCTGGCCGCGTTCGTGGCGTGGGGGCGCTTCGGGCCGGCGCCGTTCCTCAACTGAGCCGGGGCGTACGGCCGGACCGGAGGCGTATGGCCGGACCGGTTTGGCCGGGATCCGGCGCTCCGTCACCCGCACGGGTGAACCCTGCCGGTGTGTCCCGGCCAACGGGCGGTCGGTACGGGGTGGTTGCGCGGTCGGGCTGCCACGATCTTGGCTGTCGCGTCCGTACGGGAGGCCCGTGCGGGGGAGAGGGAGGAACCCATGTCCGAGGAAATGCCGCGCCGCATCGTCCTGGTCCGTCACGCCAAGGCCGAGTGGTCCGATACGGACGACCACGAGCGTCCCCTCGCCGAGCGGGGCCGCAAGGACGCGCCGGTGCTGGGCCGCTGGCTCGCCGGCACCGGTGTCACCCCCGACCTCGCGCTCGTCTCGACCGCCACGCGGACCCGGGAGACCTGGAAGCTCGCCTCCGCCGAACTGCCGGTCAGGCCGAGGAGCGTCTTCGAGGACCGCCTTTACGAGGCGAGCCTCGGGGAGATGATCGCGATCCTCAACGAGGTCTCCGACGAGGTCCAGGACCTGGTCGTCGTCGGCCACAACCCCGGCGTCCACGCGCTGGCCGATGCCCTGGCCGGCGAGGCCGACGGCGATCTGCCGGCCCGGATGAACCGCTCCGGCTTTCCGACGGCCGCCGCCGCGGTGCTGACGTTCCAGGGCGACTGGAAGAGCGTCGAGCATGGTGTCGCCCGGTTGGTCGCCTTCTGGGCGCCCCACGCCTGAGAGCCACGCCTGAGAGCCGCGCCCGAGGCCACGCCTGAGAGCCACGCCCGAGGCCCGGGCCTGACACCCGGGTTCCTGTCACCCCAGCAGTGCCGCCACCGCCCCCGGTGTCCAGTGCCCCTGCGCGCCGGGGCGGGTGGCGAGGTAGCCGGCGGTGCGCCAGGGGCCCCAGGTGTGGGACTCGGCCAGCCCCGCGCCGAGGGTGCGCAGGTAGGCGGCGGCGGGGGCGGCCAGTTCGGCGCCGGCCACGCCCCAGGGGGCGGTGAAGGTGAGCAGCGGGTGCCCGTCGAGTTGGCCGACGTGCAGCAGGGTCTCGTACCGGCCCGGGCCCAGTTCGGCGCGTCCGTGGGCGAGTACCCGGTCGAGGTCGAGGTCGGTGCCGGGGGAGCGGCGCATCTCCTGGGCAGCGATGTCACTGAACTGCCCGGCCGTCAACAGGTAGGCCCGGCACGGGACTTCGCCGCGTACTGAGGGGTCGTAGAAGGCCGATCCGCCGCCCCAGGTCGGTGACCGCCCGGCGAAGTACAGCGTGCCCGTCAGTGCGGTCGCGACCGACCGGCGTGCGGGGCTGTGGTCGCGGCAGCCGGGGTAGGTGCGCGTTCCGCCGTTCGGGCGGCCTCCGCGCAGGTAGCAGGTGAGGCGGGCGGCGTGCAGGTTCGAGCCGTAGGCCACGTACCAGACGAGGCCTGTGCCGTTCAGGCCGGGAGCCTGCCCGGCCCCGCGCCCGCTTTCGGCCCCGCGCCCGCTTCCGGCCCCGTTGGCGGCCCCGCTCACGGCTCGCTCACCGGGCGGGCCCGCTGTGACGGCGGTGGAAGCCTTCCGCGCGGACGTGTGAATCGGGTGAAAAGGATGATGATCCGACCAAATCCCCCCGATTCGGTAGCTCGCTACCGGTACCGTGCCGAACGCCATGGTGTTCGTCACTCCGTCCTCTCCCGTTGCGCCGCCGCCACCGTCCGGCGGCTACCCTTCACCAGCGAAAACGCCCGAAAAGCACCGAACGACATTCGATTCATACGCTGCCGGCCCCGCGCGGCATCGATGATGAGAATTTCCTTTGACCGCACCATCACTGCATCCAGCGGACTCCCGGCCGAGTCATGGTGAGTGGGCGCGCCCGCCGGTGACCTCAGTGTCACCTCCCGTCACCCCCGACACAGCCCCGACAGCCCGAACGCGCCCTCAGAACCACGGAGCCGAGGAAACAAACCCCCATGGACGCACGCCACGACCCGGTCGGCCCCGGCACGCTGCACCGCCCGCACCCGGGCCCCGCGTCCGGCTGGCCGGTGGCCCAGCCCGCCCACCCCCGCAGCCTGCTCGACGTCATCGCCGCCACCGCCGACGCCCACCCCGAGGCGCCCGCGCTCGACACCGGCGACACCGTCCTCGGCTACCGCGCCCTGCTGCACGAGGTCGACGCCCTCGCCGGGCAGCTGGCCGGCCACGGCATCGGCCAGGGCGACCGGGTCGGCGTGCGCATCCCCTCCGGCACCGCCGACCTGTACGTCGCCATCCTCGCCGTGCTGCGCTGCGGCGCCGCCTACGTGCCGGTGGACGCCGACGACCCCGACGAACGCGCCGAGATGATCTGGCAGGACGCCGCCGTCTGCGCCGTCATCGGCGCCGACGCCCGCCTGTACGCCGGGCCCGCCGCCCGGCCCGGCGGCCGCCCCGCCTGGCCCACGCCGGCCGACGACGCCTGGATCATCTTCACCTCCGGCACCACCGGCCGCCCCAAGGGCGTGGCCGTCACCCACCGCAGCGCCGCCGCCTTCGCCGACGCCGAGGCCCGCCTCTTCCTGCAGGCCCGGCCCCTGGGCCCCGGCGACCGCGTCCTCGCCGGCCTCTCGGTGGCCTTCGACGCCTCCTGCGAGGAGATGTGGCTGGCCTGGCGCCACGGCGCCTGCCTGGTCCCCGCCCCCCGCTCCCTGGTCAAGGCCGGCACCGACCTCGGCCCCTGGCTCGTGGAGCGCCGCATCACCGCGATCTCCACCGTCCCCACCCTGCTCGCCCTGTGGCCGCAGGAGTGCCTGGACGGCGTGCGCCTGATCATCGTCGGCGGCGAGGCCTGCCCCGCCGAACTCGTCGAGCGCCTCGCCACCGACGGCCGCGAGTTCTGGAACACCTACGGCCCCACCGAGACCACCGTCGTCGCCACCGCCGCCCGCATGCTGCCCGGCGAGCCCGTACGCATCGGCGCGCCCCTGGACGGCTGGGAGATCGCCGTCGTCGACCGGGCCGGCCACCCCGTGCCCTGGTACGGGACCGGCGAACTGCTCATCACCGGCGTCGGCACCGCCCGCTACCTCGACCCCGCCAAGGACGCCGAGAAGTTCAGCGCCCACCCCGCCCTCGCCTCACCCCGCGTCTACCGCAGCGGCGACCTGGTCCGCAACGACCCCGAAGGCCTGGTCTTCCTCGGCCGCGCCGACGACCAGGTCAAACTCGGCGGCCGCCGCATCGAACTCGGCGAGATCGACGCCGCCCTGCAGGCCCTGCCGGGCATCAGGGCCGCGGCCGCCGCCGTCCGCAAGACCCCGGCCGGCGCCGACCTGCTCGTCGGCTACCTCGTCGCCCAACCCGGCACCACCCCCGACCTCGCCGCCGCCCGCCGCCAGCTCCTCGAACGCCTGCCCGCCCCGCTGGTGCCCGTCCTCGCACTCGTCGACTCCCTGCCCACCCGCACCTCCGGCAAGGTCGACCGAGGCGCCCTGCCCTGGCCCCTCGCCACCACCACCGGCACCGCCGACCGCCCCGCCGAGACCCTCGACGGCACCGCCGGCTGGCTCGCCGGACACTGGGAACGCCTGCTCGGCACCGCCCCCGGCCGCGCCGACGACTTCTTCGCCCTCGGCGGCTCCAGCCTCACCGCCGCCCGCCTCGTCTCCGACCTGCGCATCCGCCACGGCGGCGTCTCCGTCGCCGACCTGTACGCCCACCCCGTCCTCGGCGACCTCGCCGCCTACCTGGACTCCCTCACGGCAGCACCCGAGAACGCCACCCCCGCCGCCGCGGACAACCGGCGCACCGTACGCCGCACCCCCCGCAGCGCCGCCCTGTGGCAGACCCTTGTGCTCCTCGCCATGTTCACCCTCGCCGGACTGCGCTGGATCCTCGTCCTGATCGCCCTCGACAACCTCACCGGCAAGCACCTCGCCTGGGCCCCGCACACCTCCTGGTGGCCCGTCGCCGCCGGCCTCGTCCTCCTCTACAGCGCCCCCGGACGCACCCTGCTCGCCGCCACCGGCGCCCGCGCCCTCACCGCCGGCATCCGCCCCGGCAGCCACCCCCGCGGCGGCCACGTCCACCTGCGGCTGTGGGCCGCCGAACGCTACACCGCCATGTTCGCCACCGCCGCCCTCGCCGGCACCCCCTGGGCCGCGCGCTACGCCCGCGCCCTCGGCTGCCGCGTCGGCCGCGGCGTACGCCTGCACACCCTGCCCCCCGTCACCGGCCTCGCCCGCCTCGGCGCCCACAGCTCCCTCGAACCCGAAGCCGACCTCGCCGGCTGGTGGCTCGACGGCGACACCCTCCACCTCGGCCGCATCGACGTCGGCGAAGGCGCCCGCGTCGGCCACCGCGCCACCCTCATGCCCGGCGCCCGCGTCGGCGCCCGCGCCGAGATCGCCCCCGGCTCCTGCGTCACCGGCACCGTCCCGCCCGGCGAACACTGGCACGGCTCCCCGGCCCGCCCCACCACCGAACCCCTCGCCGACTGGCCCCCCGCCGCAACCCCGGCCCGCCGCGCCTGGAACCCCTGGAACCTCGCCTACGGCGCCGGCTTCACCCTCCTCGGCCTCGTCCCGATCATCTCCGCGCTGCCCGCGCTGCTCATCGTCTACCCGATGATCGACACCGACCGCACCCTGACCGCCGCCCTCGTCCAACTCCTGCCCGCCACCGTCCCCCTCGCCGCCCTCACCCTCCTGTGCCACGCCGCCCTCATGGCGCTGCTCGTCCGGGTCCTGTCCCTGCCGCTACGCCCCGGCTTCCACCCCGCCGGCGGCCGCGTCGCCTTCTGCGCCTGGGCCGTCACCCGCCTCAGCGACACCGCCCGCCGCACCCTCTTCCCCTTCTACGCCAGCCTCTTCACCCCCGTGTGGCTGCGCCTGCTCGGCGCCCGCGTCGGGCGCCGCGTCGAAGCCTCCACCGTGCTCGCCCTGCCCGGCCTGATGCGCGTCGACGACGGCGCCTTCCTCGCCGACGACACCCTCATCGCCCCCTACGAACTGCGCGGCGGCTGGCTCCACCTCGGCCCCTCCCGCGTCGGACGCCGCTCCTTCGTCGGCAACTCCGGCATCGTCGGCCCCGACCGCCACCTGCCCGACAACTCCCTCGTCGGCGTCCTGTCCGACACCCCCGCCCACGCCCCCGAAGGCACCTCCTGGCTCGGCCGCCCCGCCTTCGCCCTGCCCCGCGTCGCCGACACCGGCACCGAAGGCCGCACCTACGACCCGCCCCGGCGCCTGATGTGGGCCCGCGCCGGCGTCGAAGTCTGCCGCCTGCTGCCCGTCGTCCTCGCCGCCCTGCTCGGCGACCTCGTCCTCGCCGTCCTGCAGGAACTGCGCGACGCCTACGGGCTGGGCACCGCCCTCGCCGGCGCCGGACTCGTCCTGACCGGCGCCGCCGTCATCGCCTGCGCCGTCACCACCGCCGCCAAATGGCTGCTCGTCGGACGCTTCCGCGTCGCCGAACACCCCCTGTGGTCCTCCTTCGTGTGGCGCAACGAGCTCTACGACACCTTCGTCGAGGAACTCGCCATGCCCTTCGGCGGCTCCACCATCACCGGCACCCCCTACCTGAACGTGTGGCTGCGCAGCCTCGGCGCCCGCATCGGACGCGGGGTGTGGTGCGAGACCCACTGGCTGCCCGAAAGCGACCTCGTCACCGTCGACGCCGGCGCCAGCGTCAACCGCGGCACCGTCCTGCAGACCCACCTCTTCCACGACCGCGTCATGCGCCTGGGCCCCGTCCACCTCGGCGCCGGCTCCACCACCGGCCCGCACACCATCGTCCTGCTCAACTCCTCCCTCGGCGCCAACACCACCGTCGGACCCGCCTCCCTCGTCATGCGCGGCGAGAACGTCCCCGGCGCCACCCGCTGGCTCGGCAACCCCGTCGCCGCGTGGAACACCGACCCCACCCCGCCCGCCGGGCGCCGGGCCGGACGCGGCAGACGGCGGGCCCCGGCGGCGGCGTGAGGCAGGTCACTTCCGCCGGCCGATGAGTTCGCGGTGCGGTCACGGTCATAACCCGTGACCGCACCGCTTTTTCGATGCCCGACTTCGTTGCCCGACCGAGAGGAACCACGCTCATGACCGCCACCCCCGTGAAGACCGCCGCCGCCAAGCCCGTCGCCGAGCCCGCCGCCAAGCCCGCCGCCGCGAAGGGCGGCCCCGCCTCCTACTTCCCCTCCATCGAGAAGAAGCACGGCCGCCCCATCGAGGAGTGGAAGGACCTCATCCGCACCTCCCCCTCACCAAGCACATGGAACTCGTCGCCTGGCTCAAGACCGACCACGGCCTGGGCCACGGCCACGCCAACGCCCTCGTCGCCCACACCCTCGCCGAGCAGACCCGTCCCTGAGCCGTCCCTGAGCCGTCCCCGGCCTTTCGCCGCCCCGGTCCCGTCCGGGCCGCGGCCCGCACTGTGGCCGGCCCTGCGGCAGTACCGAGACTGATCCCGGACGCCTTCGGCCCTTTGACGGCGCGGAACTTCGGGTTGTACTGGAGATCGGTCCCGGACTCGGCCGGGGCGGCACGAAGGGAGAGACGATCGTGGGGGAACTGGACGGCAGGACCGCTCTGGTGACAGGCGGCTCGCGCGGGATCGGGCGCGCGGTCGCCGTGCGGCTCGCGGCCGAGGGGGCGCTGGTCGCGGTCCACTACGGCGGCAACGAAGCGGCCGCCGCGCAGACCGTGGCGCTGATCGGCGAGGCAGGGGGCCGGGCGTTCGCGGTACCGGCCAGGTTCGGCGAGAGCGGTGCGGTGGACTCGCTGTTCGAGGGGCTCACCGCCGGGCTGGCGGACCACGGCGCGGACGGTCTGGACATCCTGGTCAACAACGCGGGCATCCACGCGGTCGCTTCGATCGGGCAGCTCACCGAGGAGAAGTGGGAACGGCTCCTGGCGGTCAACGTGAGCGCGCCCGTCTTCGTGGTCCAGCGGGCGCTGCCGCTGCTGCGGGACGGCGGACGGATCGTCAACGTGGGCTCGGCGGCCACCCGGATCGCCAATCCCTTCCAGATCGGCTACACCGTCACCAAGGCGGCGCTCGCCGCCCTCGGCCCCTCGCTCGCCAACGAACTGGGCCGGCGCGGGATCACGGTGAACACGGTCGAACCCGGGGTGGTGCTGACCGACATGACCGCCGGGTGGACCGTCGCTCCCGAGGCGGTGGCCGGACTCGAGTCGATCACCGCGCTCGGGCGGATCGGCCGGCCGGAGGACGTCGCGGACGTGGTGGGCTTCCTGGCGGGCCCCCAGGGGCGCTGGGTGACCGGCCAGGTCATCGACGTCTCCGGCGGCACCTACCTCGGCCCGATCACGGGCGGGTGATCCACCCGGAACCCGGGGCCTCCCTCCTCGCGATGCGGGACGGACCCCGGAAGTAGGAGGCCGGCAGCTCGCGGTCGGGCCGCGCCGGGTCAGTGCGTCCGCAGCCCGGCGAAGACCACGTCGAAGACCCGTTCCCGGGCCGCCGGATCGCCCGCGAGCTGCTCCGCCGCCGTACCGACGCCGACGAGCAGCGCGATCAGCTCCGGCAGGCCCACCTCGGGGCGCACGGCCCCCACCCGCTGCGCCGCGGCGAGGATCCCGGCGAGCTGCGCCCGCATCAGCTCGCTGGACTCCCGCAGGGAGGCGTGCACGTCGATGCCGGCTTCGGTGAGGGCTCGGGTGAACTCCTGTTTGCCGGCGGACTGTTCGACGACCAGGCGGAAGCAGGCGAAGAAGGCCTCGGCGGGTTCGGCCTCGGCGGCGAGCCGGGCGGTGTGGTCGGTGATCGTCTGCAGCCGGCGGACCATGACGGCTTCCAGCAGTGCTTCCTTGGTGGGGAAGTGGCGGAAGAGGGTGCCGATGCCGACGCCGGCGGCGCGGGCGATCTCCTCGGTGGGCACGCCGATGCCGCGGGTGGTGAACACCTCGGTGGCGGCGTCGAGGAGCCTGGCCCGGTTGCGGGCGGCGTCCGCGCGCAGGGGCCGTTCCGGGGCGCCGCTCATGACACCGCTGACACCGCCCAGGGCACCGGTGTCCTTCCGTTCCGCCGGCACCGGTCTCCTTCCGTCCGCGGCGATCGCGGATGTACCCATGGACAACCGGAGTGGTCAGTCCGTATCGTTCCAAGCGGAGTCGCTGGTCCGATTCCAGCGGCGCGATCCTGGGGGTTGATCATGTCCGAAACACCGTCTCCGCGCGAGGTCTTCCTCGAACTGCTGGCAGGCATCACCGGGGGGAGGTTCTCGGAGCTGGCCCGGCTCTACGCCGAGGACGCGGTGGTGGAGACCGTCTTCGCGCCGGTCGAGCCGCGCGTCTTCGCGGGGCGGGCCGTCATCGCCGAGCGGTTCGCGCAGGTCGGCGCGCACCTGACGCTGGACCTGCGGGCGAAGAACGTCGTGGTCCGGGAGACCGAGGATCCGGAGGTGGTCGTCGCGCAGTTCGACTACCAGGCGCACCACCGGGACACCGGGCGGGACTTCGAGGTCGCCAACGTCCTGGTGCTGCGGGTCCGCGACGGCCTGATCGTCCACAGTCGGGACTACCACGACCACCTGGCCCTCGCCGTCGCCGGCGGCAACCTGCCCCAGCTGGTGGCGGCCCTGGAAGGGAAGTAGCGCAACGGTGGACCCGGGGGCCGGGGCCGCCGACGGCGCGATCGGATGAAGGCGGCCCCGGCCCCGGGTACGGTTTCCGTACGGGCGGGGCATCGACCGCGGATGCCCGTACGGCTGCGGTCGGGTGCCATTCGACAACTTCAACAGGACTTGAAGTCAAGTCCTGGGCCCCGGCCCCGCCCCGCGACGGCCCGCCCCGCCAGCCCGCGGCGCTCCGCAGCCCGGTAGCCTCGCTCACGGCGAGGGCCTGCTGGGCCGTGCACAGACGACGAACAGGGGCGGGCGGATGACGGAGCAGCAGCGCGGCTACTGGCGGGTGTCGGACGATTCGGCGGTCGGCGCCACCCAGGCGCACATCGTGTGGACCCGGGCGGCCTACCCGGCCCTGGTGGAGGTGGCGCGCCACTACCACGCGGTGATCACCTACGCGGAGCTGGCCGAGGCGGTCCAGGAGGCCTCCGGGGTGCGCACCCGGGTCCAGCAGCGGCACTGGATCGGCAAGGTGCTGTCCCTGGTGATCCTGGAGGCGCACCGGCGCGGGGACCCGCCGCTGACGGCACTGGTGGTGAACGCGGCGGACGGCAAGGTCGGCGCCGGCTACCAGGAGGTGCTGGCGGTGGCCGGGCAGCCGCCGGTGACCGCGGAGATGGACCGCGAGCAGCACGCGGCCGCCGCCCGCCTGGCCTGCTACCGGCACTTCGGCGCCGACCTGCCCGCCGACGGCGGCACGCCCGCCCTCGCCCCGCGCCTGCAGGCGTCGGTGGAGCGCAAGGCGGCCAAGCCGGCCGTCAAGCCGGGCGCCAAGGCGGCCGTCAAGCCGGCCGCCGCCGCCGCGGCCGTGCCGCGCCCGCCGGCGATCTGCCCGACCTGCTTCCTGGAACTGCCGGCGACGCGGGTGTGCGACTCCTGCGGGGCGACCATCGCACCGTGACCCGTGACCCGTGACCCGTGACCCGTGGCCGTGACCTGCGGCCGTGGCCCGCGGCCGTGACCGTGAGCGGCTGCGGCGGGCGGCCGTCACACGGCGGCGGTGGCGGCGGCGGGCAGGCGTCCGGGCATCCGCCAGCCCTCGGCGAGGCGGGAGGGGGACAGCCGCTTGCCGTCGCCGAAGAACTCGCAGAACTTCATGATCAGCGGGTCCCAGCCGAGCGGGTCGACGTAGTGGTCGCTGCCGGGCACGATCAGGCTCTCCTCGACGTGGGCGCGCACGACCGTCACCTCGAAGGCGGTGCACCGGTCGTTGCCCGCCAGCGGCGTCGCCGCCTCCAGCCGGCACTCCAGCTGCACCGGGCACTCGGCGGCGCGCGGCGCCCGGACCAGCTCGCCCGCCAGCTCGGTCATCCCGGCCGCCGCGAACTTGCCCCGCTCGTGGCGGTAGCCCTGCTCCCGCCGCATCTCGCTGATGTGCGGGTTGGCCGTCAGCAGCGCGAGGGCGTCCACGGCGTCCACCTGCGCCGAGGAGGGCAGGTTGAGCACGCACTCGCCCTCGCGCCGCAGGTTGACGGAGGTCTGGGAACTGTTGCCCAGGCCCAGCACGCAGGACTGCCCCAGCCACCACGCCGAGGACATCGGCGCGAGGTTGGCACTGCCGTCCTCGTTGCGCGAGCCGATCAGCACCACCGGGGTGCCGAAGTACAGGACCTTGAGGTCGGTGACCTTGTGCACGGGATTGCCGTCCTTGGAAGAGGGAGGGAGGGAACCGCTGTCGGCCACCGACTCTGGCCTCGCCCGGACGGGGGCGCTGGCGGCGATCGGACATCCAGTTCCCGCCGCCCGCCCCGGGCCCGTCAGTCCACCGGCCCCCGGGCGGCGACCTGACGGGCCTGGCCGTCCCGCAGCCGGTAGGACAGGCCCACCACGGCCACCGTGCCCTCGGCGACCCTGGTGGCGAGCGCCTGGGAACGCTCCACCAGCAGGTCCACGGTCTGGCGGATGTGCTCGTCCACGATCGCGTCCCGGTCCTCGATGCCCGCCGCCTTGGCGGACAGCACGCTCGGGGTCACCCGCTCCACCACGTCACGCACGAAGCCGCCCGGCAGCTGCCCCTGCTCCAGGGAGTCCAGCGCCGCCGCCACCGCACCGCAGGAGTCGTGCCCCAGCACCACCACCAGCGGGCACTCCAGCACGCTCACCCCGTACTCGATGCTGCCCAGCGCCTCCGCCCCGGTGACGTGCCCGGCGGTGCGCACCACGAACAGGTCGCCCAGGCCCTGGTCGAAGATGATCTCGGCGGCCAGCCGGGAGTCCGAACAGCCGAACAGCACCGCGAAGGGCCGCTGCGCCGGGGCGAGCGCGGCCCGGCGCCCGGCGTCCTGGTTGGGGTGCTGGGGGCTGCCCGCGACGAACCGGGCGTTGCCCTCCATCAGCACCCGCAGCGCCTGGCGGGGGTCGGTCACCGGGTCGGCCGTCGGGTCGGGGACGGAGACCGGGACGGAGGCGGACACCGGCGTGGCGCCGGACACCGGCGTGGGGTCGGATATCGGTGTGGGGATCATGCCAGCACCCTAGAACGCCGCAGGTGGGCCCCGCAGCCGGGGGGTTGACGTCGCACCCCCGCGGGCACGGCGTGTCCCGGGCGCCGGACGGCGGCCCCCGCCATAGTCGACCCATGCCCACGGCCCCGATGAGCACCGCCGTCGTCCTGTTCACCCAGGACCTGCGCCTGCACGACAACCCCGCCCTGCACGCCGCCCGCACCGGCGCCGACCAGGTCCTGCCACTGTTCGTCCTCGACCCCGCCGTCGAGCGGGCCGGCTTCGCCGCGCCCAACCGGCGGGCCTTCCTCGCCGACAGCCTCGCCGACCTCGACCGGGCCCTGCGCGCGGCCGGCTCCCGGCTGGTCCTGCGCCACGGCGACCCCGCCGAACAGGCCGCCCGCGTCGCCGCCGAATGCGGCGCCGGCGCCGTCCACACCGCCGCCGGCGTCTCCGCCTTCGCCACCCGCCGCGAAGCCGCGCTGCGCCGCGCGCTGGGCGACAGGCTGCACCTGCACGACGGGCTCACCGTCGTCCCCGCCGGCGCCCTCACCCCGGCCGGACGCGACCACTACGCGGTCTTCACCCCGTACCTGCGCGCCTGGCAGCAGGCCCCGCGCCGCCCGCTGCTGCCCGCCCCGCGCACCCTCGCCACCCCCGACGGCCCGCACGGCGACCCGCTGCCCGCCGCCCCCGCCGGCACCTCCCCGGGCCTGCCGCCCGGCGGCGAACGCGCCGCCCGCCGCCGGCTGCGCGCCTGGAACCCGGGCGACTACGACCGCCTGCACGACGACCTCGCCGCCGACGCCACCTCCCGCCTCTCGCCCTACCTGCACTTCGGCTGCCTGTCCGCCGCCGAACTCGCCCACCGCGCCGCCGAACACGGCGGACCCGGCGCCGACGCCCTGGTCCGCCAGCTCGCCTGGCGCGACTTCCACCACCAGGTCCTGGCCGCCCGCCCCGACGCCGCCCACGCCGACTACCGCCCCCGCGGCACCCGGTGGCACCACGACGAGGAGGAACTGCGGGCCTGGCACGGGGGCCGCACCGGCTACCCGATCGTCGACGCGGGCATGCGCCAGCTCGCCCACGAAGGCTGGATGCACAACCGCGCCCGCCTGCTCACCGCCTCCTTCCTCACCAAGACCCTGCGCCACGACTGGCGCCCCGGCGCCGCCCACTTCCTCCACCTCCTCGTCGACGGCGACCTCGCCAACAACCAGCTCAACTGGCAGTGGATCGCCGGCACCGGCAACGACACCCGCCCCAACCGGGTCCTCAACCCCCTGCGCCAGGCCGAGCGCTACGACCCCGACGGCGCCTACGTGCGCCGCTGGCTGCCCGAACTCGCCCACCTCCCCGGCCGTACCGTCCACCGCCCCTGGACCCTGGACGAACCCCTCGACTACCCCGCCCCCCTGGTGCCCCCGGACGCCCTGACCGCCCGCATGCCCTGACCGCCCGCATGCCCTGACCGCCCGCATGCCTGACGGCCCGCATGCCTGACGGCCCGCATGCCCGACGGCCCGCATGCACGCCACCGGCTGACGGGCGGGCCCGAGCCCCGGGCGCCACCCGGCCCACCGCGAGCGCCGCGCCCTACGAAGCGCGGCGCAGGGCCAGGACCGTGACGTCGTCGCGGCTGCGCCCGCCGCTCCAGCGCCGGGCCCGCCGGTCGAGGGCCTCGGGCAGGGCGTCGGCGGCCGTCGCGGCGAGCTCGGCCAGACCCCGCTCGACCGGGTAGAACACGCCGGAGGCGTCCTGCGCCTCGGTGATGCCGTCGGTGAGCAGCACCAGCACCCCGTCGGCGGGCAGCGCGAAACGCCGGACCGTGCGCGGCCGCGCCCCGCCGGTCAGTTCGGCCAGCGACGCCAGGCCCAGCGGGATCCCGGCGGGCAGCGCGACGGGCTCCACCCGGCCGTCGGCGCGCAGCAGGTACGGGGCGAGGTGGCCGCAGTTGACGGCCCGCACGTCCTCGGCGCCGCGCAGGCCCAGCACGGTCGCAGTGACGAAACGCTCCTGCTCGCCGCTCTGCACCGCGTACGCGTTGTGCCGCTCCACCGCCGCCTCCAGGGCGTCGGCGACGGCGGTCAGCTCCGCCTCGCGAAACGCCGCCTCCCGGAAGGCGCTCAGCACCGCGAAGCCCGTACCGATCGCGGGCAGGCCCTTGCCCTGCACGTCGCCCACCAGCACCCGGGTGCCGTGCAGGGTCTCGGCGATGTCGTACAGGTCACCGCCCACCAGGGCGTCCTCCTCCACCGGTCGGTACAGCCCGTCCAGGCGCACGTCCGCGGTGGTCACCGGCAGCGGACGCAGCAACTGGCGCTGCAGCGCCACCGCGCTCTGCCGCATCCGCGACAGCTGCCGCTCCCGCCGCACCCGCCGCGCGCACAGCCCGACCACGGCGGCCTCGGCACCGACCACCGCCACCAGGGTGCCCACCCGCGCCTCCACGGACACCGGCGGCCACAGCACCGTGCTGACCACCACCACACCCGCCACCCACACCGAGACGGCCACCGTCTGCGCGACCGTGCCCAGCCCCGCCAGCAGCGCGGGCAGGAACACCAGCAGCAGCACCAGCCGGGCACTGGTACCACTGGCCGCCTGCGCCAGCAGCACGACCGCCGTCGCCGCCAGCACCCCCAGCACCACCGCCCGGTGGCCGGGTGCCCGCGGGACGGTGCCGTTGGTCTCCACCCCGCCGCCCTCTCCGCCGTCCGCCGCGCCCCGGTCCTCGCCCGACCGTCCCCCCAGGGTGGTCGGCCCGGCGGCGCGGGCGCCAACGGGCCGCGCCGGACGGGGGAAGCCGCTTGTCACCGGCGGTCGGTACGGTGGCAGGTGTGTCCTCCCCAGAACCCCGTACGAGCGGTGCGCCCCGTGAGAGCAGCCCGAGCAGTGCGGCCCGAGCGAGCAGCCCGGCCCGTACGGGCCGGGTGCCCCTGGCCGACCTCGTCCGGCTGCGCCAGGCCCGCGACCGGATGGACCGCGACTACGACCAGCCCCTGGACGTGCCCGCGCTCGCCCGCACCGCCCTGATGTCCCCCGGCCACTTCTCGCGCAGCTTCCGCACCGCCTACGGCGAGACCCCGTACAGCTACCTCATGACCCGCCGCATCGAACGGGCCAAGGCGCTGCTGCGGCGCGGGGACCTGAGCGTCACCGACGTGTGCATGGCCGTCGGCTGTACCTCGCTGGGCTCCTTCAGCACCCGCTTCACCGAACTCGTCGGCGAAAGCCCCAGCGCCTACCGTGCCCGCGACCACGAGGACGGTGCCCCGATCCCCGCCTGCATCGCCAAGATCCGCACCCGCCCGGTCCGGCGAACCGAAGCGAAGGGCGGGACCACTCCCGTAGCGTGACCGGCATGAGCATCGAACTCGCCCAGTGCTTCATCGCCGTCGACGACCACGACAAGGCCCTCGCCTTCTACCGCGACGTCCTCGGCTTCGAGGTACGCAACGACGTCGGCTTCGAGGGCATGCGCTGGGTCACCGTCGGCTCACCCGACCAGCCCGACGTCGAGATCGTCCTGGAACCCCCGCTGGCCGACCCGCACGCCTCCGAGGACGACCGCCACGCCGCCGCCGAACTCCTCGCCAAGGGCCTGCTGCGCGGCGTCATCTTCCGCACCGACGACTGCGACGCCACCTTCGAACGCATCCGCGCCGCCGGCGCCGAAGTCCTCCAGGAACCCATGGACCAGCCCTACGGCGTCCGCGACTGCGCCTTCCGCGACCCCTCGGGCAACATGCTCCGCTTCAACCAGCCCCGCACGCGGTAGCGGGCGAGGCGCAGCCCGGTCCACCCCCGTGGGACCGGGCCGGAGCTCGTCCGGGGTCAGGGCTCGTCCCGGGGCACGGGGCCCGGGGCCCGTCCGGGGTCAGCGGGCGAGGCGGTGGTAGTGCCGGTAGGCCTGGAGGGCCTCGGCGGCGGTGACGGCGGGCAGCACCGTCCAGGGCAGGAGGCCCGCCGCGGCGGCGAGGGTGGCCGGGGTGAGGACGGGGAGGGTGGCCGCCAGGGCGAGGCGCAGCCGCAGGTGGTGGGGCCGGCGGTGGGGGAGCCGGGGGCCTTCGGGGGCGGTGGCGGTCATGAGGCCTGGCGGGCCCGGTCGAGGAAGGCGCGCAGCTCGGCCCAGGCGTCGGCCGGGGCGTCGGGGTCGCCGGACATCGCGGCGGGGTCCTCGCGCCAGGCGGTGCGCACGGCGGTCGACAGGGTGGTGTCGCCGCCGCTGAAGAGGCGCCCGAGTTCGTCGAGGCGTTCGGCGATGCGGCGGACCCGGGGGTCGGTGGGCCCGGCCCCGGCGGTGCGCAGGGCCTCGGCGCTGCGGTAGAGCTGGGGCCATTCGACCTCCAGCAGGTAGTGGGCGGCGGGGCCGAGGGCGGCGGCGTGGTCGGCGAGGGCGTGGATCTGGTCGTCGTCGAGGTGGCGGTGCAGGGCCTCCCGGGCGGCGGGGCCGGTCGGGCCGGTGGCGCCGACGGCCTGGACCAGGCGCAGCAGGTCGGTGGTGGAGGGGGCGCGTTCGGCGCTGAGTTCGGTGTGCACGTGGGCGAGGCGCTCGCGCAGCGCCTGCAGGGAGGTGAGGGAGGCCTCGGTGGCGGCCAGGTGCTCGCGCACCAGGCGCACGGGGTCGATGCCGGCGTCCAGGCAGGTGGCGATGGTGTCCAGGCCCAGGCCCAGGCGGCGCAGGGCGAGGATCTGGTAGAGGCGGACGACGTCCTGCTCGGTGTAGGCGCGGTGGCCGGAGGCGGTGCGCCGGGAGGGGGCGAGCAGGCCGATCCGGTCCCAGTGGTGCAGCGTTCGTACGGTCAGGCCGCTGGCCTCGGCGAGCGGGCCGACCTTCCAGGTCTGTTCGGTGGGCATGGCACGAGCATTCCTCCTGACGTCGGGTGAGGTGCAAGCCCGGTTCGGGGTCGGGTTGTTCGGGGTCGGGGTCGGGGTCGGCTTCGGGTGCGGGTTCAGGGGTGGCCGGGCCGGGCGGGCAGCGGGTAGTCGGGCAGGTCGATGGCGTCGGCCTTGGCGAACTGGGCGGCGAGCAGGTTGCGCAGCGGCCGGCGGCCCATCCAGCGCATGGAGGCGGCGCGCAGGCGGATCATCAGGGCGCTGTCGGGGGCGTAGCCGGGCAGGCCGCCGGGCGGCAGCTCCTGGGCCTGGGTGACGTAGGGCCGCATCAGCTCCTCGTAGCGGGCGAAGGCGGTGCCGAAGTCGCCTTGGGCAGCGGCGAGTTCACCGGCGAGCAGGTAGGCGCCGACGAGGGCGAGGCTGGTGCCGAGGCCGGTGAGGGGGCTGGGGCTGTAGCCGGCGTCGCCGAGCAGGGCGACCCGGCCGCGGCTGTAGTGGTCGAGGCGGATCTGGCCGAAGGAGTCGAAGGCGAAGTCCTCGGCGGTGCGCATCCCGGCGAGCAGCCGGTCCACCTCCCAGCCGGCGCCGGCGAAGCGGTCGGCGAGCAGGCGCTTGAGGGCGGCGGTGTCGCGGCGCTCGTACGTCAGGGGCGCGGAGCGGAAGCCCAGGGAGGCCTTGACCTCGCCGGGCAGCCGGCCGGGGCGGGCGCCGGCGACCAGCCCGCCGGGGGCGTTGTACATCAGGAACCAGCTGTCGAGGTCGCGGGCGAGCGCGGCGTCGTGGACGGTGAACCAGGCGTGGTAGCCGCCGAGGGGGCGGTAGTGGCCCTCCTCGGGGCCGAAGGCGAGGCGGCGGACGGCGGAGTGCGGCCCGTCCGCGCCGATGACCAGGGCGAAGCGGCGGGCGGGGGCGTTCTCGAAGGTGACGGTGACGCCGTCGGCGTCCTGGGCGAGCGCGGTGACGGTGTCGTCCCAGAGGTACTCGACGCCGTCGGTGGACTCCCGGAGCAGGTCGGCGAGGTCGCCGCGCAGGATCTCGATCTCGGAGACGATGCCCTCGCCCCCGAACAGTTCGACGGGCATCCGGGCGCTCATCCGTCCGCGCCGGTCGACCAGGGCGATGCCGCGCTGCTCGACGCAGAGCGCGCGGGCCCGCTCCATCAGGCCCATCCGCTCGACGACGGTGCGCCCGGCGCCGCGCAGGTCGACGGCCTGCCCGCCGGGGCGCGGGCCGGGGGCGCGCTCGACGACGGTGGGGTTGAAGCCGTGGCGGCGCAGCCAGTGGGCGAGGGCGGGACCGGCGATGCCGCCGCCGGAGACGAGGATGTCGCTGGGGTGGTCAATGCTGCTCACGGGGTTCGCTCCGTCCGTGTGTCCGGCGTGTCCGGGGTGTCCCGGCGCGTTCGGGGTGTCCGGGGTGTCCGGGGTGTTCGACGCTGATGAATGTACGCCGTACGCATCGGCTCAACAAGCCATGTACTGCAGGGATTTGGGGACGGTGTACTAGTGCGCCAGGGTGCTCGAGGCCGCGCTCCCGGTGCCCGGTCGAGGGCTTTCGCGCAGGCGGGAGGCGGGCGGGGCGGACGGCGACGGGTGCACTAGTGCGGGACGATGGCGGCATGGAGAACACTCGACAGCTGGTGAGCTCCGGCTCACCCCTCGAACCGCGGATCGGCTTCTCCCGGGCCGTACGCAAGGGCCCGTACGTCGCGGTCGCAGGGACCGCCCCCATCGGCGAGAGCGGCACGGCGGTGGCCCAGGGCGACGTCCACGCCCAGACCGTCCACTGCCTGGACGTCGCCGAGGCAGCCCTGAAGGAGGCCGGCGCCTCGCTCAAGGACGTCGTGCGCACCCGCGTCATGCTCACCGACATCACGCGGTGGAAGGAGGCCGCGCGCGCCCACGGCGAACGCTTCGCGACGATCCGACCGGCGTGCACGTTCATGGAGGTGTCGCGCTTCATCGACGAGCGGTGGCTGGTCGAGGTCGAGGTCGACGCGGTCCTCGACCAGCTCGGTGAGCGCGAATAGCGTGATCAGCGGCCAGGCGGTCGGCCGGCCCGACGGCGCGGGTCAGTCCGTGTAGCGGGCCGTGCGGTAACCGCCGCGGGCCGTGCGCTCCACCTCCTCGGCGCCCCAGGTGTGCGGCACGGCCAGCTTCCAGCGGGCCCGCAGGACCGCGTGCTCCGCACGGTCCCTCGTCACGAACCACTGCCCCATGCGGCACCACGCCAGCGGCTCGTCGGCCTCCGTCGCCACCGCCCGCACCAACTGCGCCGCCTGCCGGGCCACCTGACCCTCCAGCCCGTCCTGCGCCTCGGCGGCGTCCTGCGCCTCCAAGTACTGGTTCATCCGGTACGTGGCCTGGTCACCGTGCTGGAACATGGCGTACTCGGAGCCGCCCGCCATGTGCAGCCTGCCGTTCTCCGTGGCCACCGTGCCGCTGCGCACGACCTCTTCCTGGGCGTCGAGTGCGATCCCCCCGTTGAGCCGGTTGAGCAGCTTGGCCTTCTCGGGGGTGGCTTCGGGGATCTGGCCGCCGCCCGTGCCGCCCTGCGCGGAGTACACCTCGTGCAGGTCGTAGTCCCCGGTGTAGAGGTAGTGCTTCCACTGCGGGTCGGCCTTCAGCTGGGCCAGCTCCGGGCCGCCGTCCTGCGCCGCCATGTCGAGCGGCACGTACTGCTCGCCCCTGGCGCCGGTCCGTACGATCCCCAGGTCCAGGACCTGCTGGGGCGGGTGGTCGATCCGGACGCCGATCAGGCCCTGGTCGCTCCAGTGGCCGACGAAGCCGCTCAGGTCGTGGTCCTTCAGCCAGCGCAGCACGGTCGCCGGGTCGCCCTGCGCCTGCCCGGGCCCGGTGCCGTACTTGCGACGGACGGACGAGGGCTTGATGGACTTCTCCAGGATGGTGTGCGGCTTGGGCTTGGCGCCCTCCGCGATGCGCCGGATGGAATGCTCCCCGGTCTCGCGGACGGCGATGGTGTACTTGTGCTTCCGGCACACCTCCGCGATGGCGGCCCAGTGGTTCTCCCACACGATGTTCCGGAGCTCGGACGCCCGCCCGCCGGGTGTGACAGTCCCCTCCTTGTACATGGCGGCCTCGCAGACCCTCAGCACGTTGTTCGGGTCCAGCTGTTCGCGCACCACGCGCTGGAGTACCGGCACCGTCTGACGGTCCGCCGAGCCGGAGCCGTCCCGGCGCCTGGCGATCATGCGGGACGCTGCCGCGTTGCCGACGGTGCGTTGCAGGGCCGCGCCGGCCTGCGGGGGCACCGTTCCGGCGTCGGATCGTGCACCGGTGCCGGGCCGTCGGGCCGGGCCCGCGTCGCGATGAGGACGCCCGGCCTTCTCCGGCTGCTGCCTCGCGTGCATGCTGAAACCCCCTCGGTCCCTTACGGTCCCCCTCGTCTCCGTTTATACAGGGGCCGTTGGCCGGACGTGGAGGGAAGTTCCGGCCTCACTCGCCGAGAGCCGTGCCCTCGCCGAGCGGTGCCGTCACGGCGCCGCGCCGCGCCGCGCAGGAAGTCGACTCCGTCGACTTCCTGCGCTTCGAAGCGGCCTACAAGGCCGTCCGATGTGGACCTCAGATGATCCGCAGGAAACGGCCTAGCCCCGCCGCAGGGCCCTCACCACCGCCGACAGGTCCTCCTCGGCGATCGACGGGTCCGCCAGCAGCACCTCGCGGGCCGCCGACAGGACCGGGCCGCCGCCCGCCAGGGCGAGGTCCTTGGCGGCCAGGCGGACCGGGAAGTCCGACTCGGTGCTGTGCGCCCGGGCCACCACCCCCGCGAGCGGCCCGGCCGACAGCACCTCCCGCGCCAGCTCCTGCGGCACGCCCAACTCCTCGGCCACCGCCAGTACTTCGCCGACCACCGTGACCGAGGCCACGATCGCGCCGATCACCACCACCTTCAGTGCCGCGCCCGACCCCGGGCCGCCGCAGCGCCGCACCCGGCCCAGACGCTCCAGGACGGGCTGCGCGCGGTCCAGGTCGGCGTCCTCGCCGCCCGCGAAGACCAGCAGGTCGCCGGTCGCCGCCGGTCCCACGCTGCCGACCACCGGGGCGTCCACCAGGCCGACGCCGTCCGGGAGTTGCGCGCGCAGCCCGGCGGTGGCGCGCGGGCCGATCGAGGACATGTCGATCCACAGCGTGCCCGGCGCCAGCTCCGCCGTGAACCGCCCGGCCACCTCGGCGACGGCCGCCGGGTCGGACAGCATGGTGACGACGACGTCCGCGCCCCGCACTGCCTGCGCCGGGGTCGCGGCCTCGGTGAGGCCGTCGGTGAGGCCGTCGGCGAGGGTGTCGATACGGCCGGGGGAGCGGTTCCAGACGGTCAACGGGTGGCCGGTGGCGGCGAGGCGACGGGCCATCGGCAGGCCCATCCGGCCCAGTCCCAGAAATGCGATCTTTTCCATGGCCGCAACGCTAGGCAGCCACAACCCAGGCGACAAGCGAATGTCTCGCATGGTAGGCATGCGGAATGGACATGGCTTGGCTGGACGTCTTCCGCACCGTCGCACACCTCGGCTCCTTCACCGCCGCCGGAGAACGGCTGGGCTTCACCCAGTCCGCCATCTCCCGCCAGATCGCCACCCTGGAAGGCGAGTTGGGAACCCCACTGTTCGACCGCCTGGCCCGCGGAGTGCGACTGACCGAGCACGGCCGGGCACTGCTGCCACACGCCGAAGCCATGCTGGAACGCCTCGACACCACCCGGCGCGACCTCGCCGCACTCACCGAACTCACCGCCGGACAGCTGCGGGTGGGCGCCTTCGACAGCGCCAACGCGGCCCTGGTCCCCGGCGCGCTCGCCGCCTTCCGCACCGCACACCCGCAGGTGGCGATCAGCCTCACCGAAGGCCTCTCGGCCCACCTGCTCGAGCTGCTCGGCAACGGTGCGATCGACCTCGCCGTGGTCGCCTCGTACGGCGAACTCACGGACGAGGCCGAACAGTTCGACCTTCGGCCACTCCTGGACGACCCCGTGCTGGTCGCCCTGCCACCCGGCCACCGCCTCGCCGGCCGACGACGCCTGCGACTGGCCGAACTCGCCGACGAACCCTGGATCGCCGCCCGCCGCCACGCCGAAACCACCCTCCTCGCGGCCTGCCTGCGCAGCGGCTTCCAACCCCGCATCGAATACGCCGTCTCCGCCTGGACCGCCAAACTCGGCCTGGTGGCAGCCGGCTTGGGCCCCACCCTCATCCCCTCCCTGGCCGCCCGCGCCGCCCGCCCCGACCTCGCCCTCATCCCCCTGCACCCCGACGACACCCCGGTCCGGCACGTCTACACGGCGACCCGCAGGGGCCGGCGAGTACCGCCGGCGGTGAAGGGCTTCACGGACTTCCTGCGGGAGGCAGCGGACGCGGGCGCGGGGGCGGGGGAGTAGGGGGCACGCGGGTCCGCGCCCCATCGGACCGGGGCCGGCTCCTCGGTGGAACGTGCCACTTGTGGGGCCGGTGCATTTGCGGGGAGATCCACGAGGGAGAGCGTGGTACGTCAGTCACGCAAGCCTTCGACAAGCTTATCCATGCCGAGATACGGGAACTCCCGCTTGAGATCGTCCGCCGAGTACTCCGGACGGTAATGCTGGAACCGCAGCATCTCGTCCGGACCGCGGGTGACTGTAATGAACCCGATGTCAAAGCGGTAAACCGGATCGAAAGACTCTCGCACGGCGCTCAGGAGGAAGTTCGCCGCCGCTGAAGTCTGCATCGTGAGCAGGTGTACGATATCGCAGTTGTCGTCGAACTCCTTCCCCAGTCTTTCGTACAGTGGCGGATCCCAGGGAATCTCCTTGTACTTGGCATGCAGCTCCAGCTGGCGAGGATCCCATCGGGCGTTCTTGAAATGGATGTCCAGGAACTGCATGAGGTCGCCCCAGGCGAGCGAGAAATTCTTGAATGCCCTCGCGAGCTGCCGGTAGTCGCCAGGCGGAAAGAAGCGACTCTTCACCCAGATATGGGAATTCTGGAGGTGGCTGAACCGTTCCGATGTCATGTGTGGGTGCGGAGAGAGCAGCCACGATGTCCAGGCATCCCAGTCATCAAGCAGAACCTGACGCTCCCACTCGCTCAGGAGTGCCGCCATATTCTCGTCCTTGGCTTGGCGTTCTTGCGAATGGCGATCGCGTTGCCGCTTCACCCGCTCCTCGTGCTCGGATTTCATCACGAGCAATTGGTCGACCGAGAAGAATTTCCCGTTGGCGGAGTCGATCACTTTGTGATGCTCTTCGCACAGCAGGATCATGTTGGCGTATGAGTCGCGTTCGGGCTTGGGCATGCGGGGGTCGGCCCTGGGGCCGCCGTCGTTTTCGGCGACGATGTGTGCTTCCTCGCCCAGTGTCACACCGACTCCCGAGCCGTCCTCCGTATATCCCCCGAGATCCGCCACCAGTTCTCTGGGACACTCAGGGAAGGCGCACTCGTTGCCTGAGCGCCCCCAGAGCATCTTCCTGTCCTTGGCCGAAATCCCCACGATACCCCCGACCGGCGCCCGGCTTGGTGATGGACAAAGCATTCGGCTCTGTCGGGGTAAGCGTACTCCCGGGCAACCTGCCGTTCGGCCGTATCGCCTGTATCGCCCGCTGCTGCCCCCTTTCCGGCGGCACCGCCATCAACATGCTGCGCCGCATGGTGGCGAACCTGGGCGGCAACGGGAACCTCCCCGACTGACCGCCGACTCCTGCGCCATGGCGGGATGCCCGGAGGCCGGAGGGGAATTGACCCATGAAAACGGCCTCTGATTGCCACATGACCATGGGTCTATTCGGCCGTAGATTGATCACATGACGACGACGAAGAACATCCCCGCCACCGCCACCGCTGCCGCTCCTGTCGCGACCCCCGTCCTGACCCGCTGCGCCGAGGCCGAGACCTGCGCCGACCCCAGCGCCACCATGACCCTCCTCGCCGAGACGGACCCGGGTGCGGGCGGCTTCACCGTCTACCGCTCCACCTTCGCCGAGGGCGCCGCCGGGGCCCCCTCGCACTTCCACACCCGGGCCTGGGAGCTGTTCTTCGTGATCAGCGGCTCGCTGGAGGTACTGGTCGGAGAGGAGGTCACCGTCCTGGGCGCGGGCGACTTCCTCGCCGTGCCCCCGCACACCCCGCACGCCTTCGCGGCCGCGCAGGGGGCCGAGGCCGACGTGCTGTTCATGTTCACCCCCGGCATGGAGCGCTTCGACTACCTGCGCCTGCTGGGCAGCGTCATGCGCGGCGAGACCGCGCCGGCGGCGATCGCCGCCTCCTCCGAGCGCTTCGACAACCACTACGTCGACAGCCCCGCCTGGCGCGAGGCCCTGGCGAGCCGCGCCTGAGCGGCGGGGCTCCCCGGCCGCCGGCGGCTCGACGGGCCGGGACGGCCCGGGTGTGGAACGGTGGAAGACCAGGGTGTCCCGGTTGCGAGAGGAGAGGCCATGTCGTCGAAGCGCCGCCGCAAGAAGAAGGCCCGGGCCAGGCGCGGGGCCAACCACGGCCGCCGCCCCCAGTGCTGAACGGCTGAGCAGCTGAGCGGCTGACCGCGCGGCCGTCGGCGGCATCCCGCCGACGGCCGACAGCTGACGGCTGACAGCCGCGCCCGTCCGCGTTCGGCACCGCCCGCCCGTCACTCGACGGCGCGGGCGGTGCTCCCCCGTGCCTCCAGGTTCCCCAAACGCGCCTGAGATCGAGGCCGCTGAGGTCAGATCAGTCGCCCAGGTCGGGGGAGTCCATCGGCAGGCCCTCCTGGTTGATGCCGCCGTTGCGGTACCAGCGCAGCGCGTGCTCGACGGTCCCGCCCGCGCTCGGCCTCCGGCCCCGGGCGCACCACTCGGCCACGTCCGCCGCCTCGATCCTGGGCAGCACGTCGGTGATGTCCTCCCGGACCACGAAGTAGGCCCGTGCGGAGATCCGGCAGAGCAGTAGCGCATCGGCGTCGGAGAGACTGTGGAGCACGGCAAGGCCGTCCGGGCGGACGGAGAAGTCCCTGACCTGGGTCAGCACGTGCTCGACGCCCTCCACCGCCCCCAGTGCGCCCACCAGTTCCCGGATCCGCTCCCGTTCCGCCGCCCTCGCCGCCCGCGCCCGCGGCGAGTGGATCAGGGCGACCATCCGCCGGTCGGTGGGCCAGTGTGCGCGCAGCGCTCGGAAAGCCTCCCAAAGCCGGGACAGCGGATAGAGGAGGAGGTACAGGATGCTTTCCACCGGCCGGAGGTCCTCTCGGGTCGCGCACGCCTCTGCGCCCACACCCTGCCCCGCCCGCGCCCCGGACCGCAATCCGCTCCCGTACTCAATTCCCCACCGTGGCCCCACGGTTGCCGAGCGCGCCCACCCCCCCGACCCCCGCGACCCCCGCCACCCCGGGCGGCCTGCGGCTGCGCGGGAAGTCGGAGGGGCCGACTTCCCGCGCAGCGGGCCGGGTCGTCAGGGCTGGGCGAGGTAGGAGGCGACGAAGGCGTCCAGGTCGGCGAGGGCGGAGGCCAGGTCGGTGGGGGCCAGTTGCCTGCCGGCGGTGCTGGTGGCGAGGAAGAAGCCGAGGGCGGCCTGGCAGGTCGGTACGGGGGAGGCGGCCGTCGGCACGGTGCAGCTGATCTCCTGCCCGGGGCCGCCGGGGGTCTGGAACGCCACCAGGGCGACCGTGCGGTCCGGCCCTCCGCTCGCGGGAAGGTTCGGCTCGCGGGTGCCCGCCGGGACGCCGACGGCGGTGAGGAACACGCCCGGGGCGTGGACCGGGAGGGCGTGCAGGCGGTCGGCGCCCTGGCGCGGCGGGGAGTTGCAGATGTTCGGCGCGGCCGCGGCCTGGGGCACGAACGGGCAGGCCAGGTCGATGTTCGTCTGCGTGCCGCCGCTGACGAAGACGGCCTGCACCACCGAGGCGAACCGGGTGCCGGCCGGGTTGGCGGCAGGAGCGCCGGGGTGGACGAACGCCTGCTCTCCGCCGTCGCCGCTGAAGAAGACCACGTCACAGGTCCAGTCACCCGGCGCGACGAGGTACTGGACCTCGCCCGGGTACCGGGCGGCGAACACCGCGGCCGAGGACGGCAGCGCGACGCCGTCCGGCACCGCCACCGAGGACGGCGCGGCCGCGAGCGGCGGCAGGCCCGGAGCGAGCGCCTCGGCCGGACACGCCCGCACCGGCGCCGTACCGGCGGCCGCGGCAGGCCACGCCCCGTACGCGAACTGGCCGCCGCCCGCGAGCACCGCCGCCGCGACCAGGACTCCCGCCCGCACCCGCCGCGCCCCCGTCCGGCGCCCGGCGGCCGTGCCACGCGTGCCACGCATACCCCACCTCCAGGGCGAAAAGGTCCGAGCGGCCACGGCGGGTCACCGATCCCGTTCCGGAGCCGCCCGCGAGGGATCCCGTTCCGGAGCCGCCCGCTAGGCGGTCACGTAGGCGGTCACGCCACCAGCGTAGATCCGCCACACCACCCACGCGCGCCGTACACCCCGCCCCCGCCCCCGGGCCCTGCCGCCCCTGGACCCTGCCGTACCCGGCCGTACCCGGCCCCGAAGTGACCATCCGTCAGATTCCCGCGCCCGGGGAATCGCCACGCCCGCACCGGCAACTCCCCGTCCCCGACGATCCGACGCCACCCCGACCCGGCGGCCCCGTCCCGGGGGCGGGTTGAGCCGCCGGGCGGCGTTCGGCCGTAGACGTGGAAGGGGCGCCGCCGGTCGGAGGGGGCGCCGGGGCGTCAGGAGGCGGGCATGCTCAGGTATCACGGCGCGTGGCGGATCACGGTGATCGGGCGCAGCGCCGACTTCGACCAGCGGGCGGTCGTGCGCGGACCGTACGGCAGCCGGGTGCTGGCCGGGCGGGTCGGCGCGGCGCTGGAGGTCAACGAGGAGAGCTGGACGCTGTCCCTGGAACACCACCTGTGGGGGCGCAGCTGGCAGCCGAACCTACGCACCACCCCCGGGCCGGTCACCGAACGCGACGGTGTCCGCAGCCAGTTGCTCACCAGCAACGACTGCCACTGGCCGGGCAAGGCGCTGGACTACGTCAACTTCGTGCTGCGCCTGGACCAGGTCCTCGCCACGACCCCTGCGCCGGTGCGCGCCGTCCGTCTGACCGAAGTGCCGATCGACGCGCCCCTCCAGGCCGTCCGCACCTCGTCCTCGGACTGGTCCGAGCCCGGGCACACCGCCGCCCCCGCGGCCCGGCCCGGGCACACCGCCGCCCCCGCGGCCCGGCCGGGGGAGACCGCCGCCCCCGCGACCCGGCCGGGGGAGACCGCGCGCCGGGCCGCCTGGTAGCCGGCCGGCGCTCGCCGGGGCCGGCACGGCTAAAGTCCCAGGTGAGCACCCGTCGCGCCCGAGGAGACCACGCCATGCCGACCGACCCCGCCCGTCCGGAGCCCGCGCGTCTGGGACTGGGCACCGCAGCCGTCGGCCGGCCCGGCTACATCACCCTGGGGCGCGACGCGGACCTGCCCGCCGAACGCACCGTCGAGGCGCTGCGCGAGCGCACCCACGCCCTCCTCGACGCCGCGTACGCCGCCGGGGTGCGCTACCTCGACACCGCCCGCTCCTACGGCCGCGCCGAGGAGTTCCTCGCCCGCTGGCTGGACGAACACCCCGAGGCGGCGGCCGAGGTGACGGTCGGCAGCAAGTGGGGCTACACCTACACGGCGGGCTGGCAGGCGAACGGGGTCGCCGCGCACGAGGTCAAGGAG
This sequence comes from Kitasatospora sp. NPDC033851, assembly GCF_055576085.1. NCBI lineage: Bacteria > Bacillati > Actinomycetota > Actinomycetes > Kitasatosporales > Streptomycetaceae > Kitasatospora > Kitasatospora sp. NPDC033851. The sequence goes on from NZ_JBVIRL010000015.1 coordinate 88,693, forward strand.
CACTCGACGGCGGTGTTCGACCGCCAGATCCGCGAGACCCGCGCCCTGCTCGGCGACCGCCTCGACGTCTACCTCGTCCACTCCGTCGTGCCCGGCAGTCCCGCCCTCACCGACCCCGCCCTGCACGAGCGCCTGGCCGCCCTCGCCGCCGAGGGCGTGCGGGTGGGCCTGTCCACCAGTGGCCCCGCCCAGGCCGACACCATCCGCGAGGCCCTCGCCGTCACCGTGGCCGGCCGCCCGCTGTTCACCGCCGTCCAGGCCACCTGGAACCTGCTGGAGACCTCCGCCGCGCCCGCCCTCGCCGAGGTCCACGCGGCCGGCTGGCTCGTCGTGGTCAAGGAGGGCATGGCCAACGGCCGCCTGGCCGGCCGCAACGCCACCGGCCCCGACACCGCCGCCCTGCGCACCCTCGCCGCCCGCACCGGCACCACCCCCGACGCCCTCGCCCTGGCCGCGGCCGCCGCCCAGCCCTGGGCCGACGTCGTCCTGTCCGGCGCCGCCACCCTCGACCAGCTCGCCTCCAACCTGACCGCGGCCGAGGCCCATCCGACCCCGCAGGACCTCGCCGCCCTCGCCGCCATGGCCGAGCCCGCCGAGGCGTACTGGCACACGCGCTCGCAGCTGCCCTGGGCCTGAGCGGACGCCTGAGCGGACACCCGAACGAACGCCTGATCGGATACCTGATCGGCCGTCGTCGGCGGCGGCGGACGTCGGGCGTCACCGGGCACCAGGGCACCCGGGCGCACCCGCCCCGTTGTCGGTGCCCGCTCCTACGGTGGGCGCCATGACACAGCCACCGGACCTCGACCTCGCCGCCGCCCTCTCCGCCCTGCCCGTGGCTCTGCCGCCCGGCCGCCTCGTCGCCGCAGACGAAGGAGGCGAAGGAGGCGAAGGAGGCGAAGGGAACGGCGGGGACGGGCGGGAGCCGCTGCTGTGGATCAGCGACGCCCCCGCCCCCACCGGCCTGTGGGCGCGACTGCACCGCGCGCACCCGCAGACCGGCCTGTGGCCGCTGCTGCTCAGCCCCCTGGGCGACGGCCCCGACTACCGGCCCTGGCTGTCCGGCGAGCTGTACCCGAGCCAGGCCTGTGCTCCCGACCGGTACGACCCGGCCGCCCTGCTGCACCGCTGGTGGGAGGCGGACGGCGACGGCGAGGAAGAGGCCGGCCACGACGACGGCGGGGTCGGCCACGACGACGGGGACGAGGACGAACTCGCCGAGGCCCTGGCCCCCTACGGCCGCACCTGGCCCGGCCCCGCCCCGGCCGCCGACGTGCCCGACGGCGCGGCCGGCGCCGAGGCCCGCGAACTGGCCGACGTGCTGCAGTCCGTGCAGGACGCCCGCCTCGGCCTCGTCCGGGCCGGCAGCGGCGCCGAGGCGCTGGCGGTGTGCGGGTGGAGCGGACCGGTCAACCACGAGAACGACATCGCCAAGATCGCCGCCGTGCTCGCCGACTGGGAACGCCGCTTCGGCGCCCAGGTCGTCGAAGTCGGCTTCGACACCCTCCGGTTGAGCGTCCCCGTGCCGCCCGCCACGCTCGCCGAGGCGCTCCCGCTGGCCGCCGAGCACACCGCCCTCTGCCCCGACCTGGTCTTCCAGGGCGCCGGCCGCCTCACCGAGTACGCCGAGCAGCTGGTGGGCGCCCGCCAGTGGTTCTTCTGGTGGGACTGACCCGGGAAAGCGGCCGGGGGCCGGCCGGGCGCGTCAGTACTCGGAGCTCGGCGCCGCCGTGGTCGGCCCGAGGTCCGGCTGGTCGCGCAACTCCACTGCCTCGCCGTGCCGTTCGAGCTCCAGCACGACCAGCTCATTGCCGCCCGGGCGCCACAGCGGCGCGGGGGCGTAGAGGGTGCGCTGGGGGCCGGCGGCGCAGTAGCGGCCGAGCAGGAAGCCGTTGAGCCACAGCAGTCCGCGCCCCCAGCCGGGCAGGGCGACGAACGCGTCGGCGGGGGAGGGGAGTCGGGCGGTGAAACGGTGGAACACCGGCTCCCCGTCCCGGACCGGCGTGCCCGGCCTGCCCGTCACCCCAGGCCTGCCCGCCGTGCCCGCCGCACCAGGCGTACCCGCCGTACCCGGCGTGCCCGGGGTGCCTGGGGTGCCCGGGGTGAAGCGCAGCGCGGACAGGTCCGTCAGCGGCAGCGGCCGGATCTGCCAGCCGAACAGCCGCTGCCCGCCGTGCGAGACGCCGCGCGTGATGCCCTTGCGGTCGTCCATGTTCGAGCCGTAGTTCACCCGCCCCAGCGCCTCGACCAGGATGTCCAGGGTGACCCCGTCGGCGCCGGTGGCCAGGTCCAGCGTCGCACCGGGGGAGTTGCGCTCCAGCACCCCGAGCGGGCGCCCGTCCGCGAACACCTGCGCCCGGTCGGCCAACCCTTCGATGCGCAGCGGCAGTTCGGGGCGGGGGCCGGGAACGCGGGTGCGGTAGTGGATCAGGCCCAGGGACTGCCCGAGCTGCTCCATGGGCAGTGGCGCGGCCCGCTCCACCGGCTGCGACAGCGCGTCCAGGCTCTCCAGCAGCGCGGCCCGCCCGTCCGCCCGCAGGCGCTGCGGCGCCACCCGGGGCAGGGGGGCGGGCAGTTCGCCCTCCGGCAGGGGCAGGTACCGGCCGATGACCTCCCGCAGCGCGTGGAACTTGTCGGTCAGCTCGCCGGCCTCGCCGATCGGCGCGTCGTAGTCGTAGCTGGTGACGGTCGGCTCGTACCCGCCGTCCAGCGGGTGCGCACCGAAGTGGTTGGCGCCGGCCCACAGGCCGAAGTTGGTGCCGCCGTGCGCCATGTAGAGGCTGACGGAGGCGCCGGTGGCCAGCAGCTCGTCCAGGGACGCGGCGGTCTCCTTGGCGTCGCGCACGTGGTGGGGCAGGCCCCACTGGTCGAACCAGCCGATCCAGAACTCCATGGCGGTCAGCGGCCCTTCGGGCTGGTGGCGGCGCAGCACCGCCAGCCGCTCGGGGGCGCGCGAGCCGAAGGTCGCGGTGGCCAGGTGCCCGGGCAGGGCGCCGCCCTGCTGCATGGTGTCGTGCGCGCCGTCGGTGGTGAACAGCAGGCAGTCCACGCCGCGCCGCTCCAGCCCGTCGCGCAGGTGCCGCAGGTAGGCCGTGTCGTCGCCGTAACTGCCGTACTCGTTCTCCACCTGCACCGCCACCACCGGCCCGCCCCGGCTCGCCAGCAGCGGCAGCACCTCGGGCACCAGCGCGTCGAACCAGCCGTCCACCTCGGCCAGGTACGCCGGGTCCGCGCAGCGCAGCCGCAGCCCGTCCACGGCCAGCAGCCGGGCCGGCAGCCCGCCGAACTCCCACTCCGCGCAGATGTACGGGCCGGGCCGCAGCACCACGTCCAGGCCCATCTCCCCGGCCAGCCGCACGAACCGGGCCACGTCCCGCCAGCCGGTGAAGTCGACCCGGCCGTCCGGCAGTTCGTGGAAGTTCCACGGCACGTACGTGTCCACCGTGTTCACCCCAAGCGCCCGCACCCGCCGCAGCCGGTCCTCCCACAGCTCCGGGTGGATCCGGAAGTAGTGCACCGCCCCGGCCACCACCCGGTGCGCCACCCCGTCCCGCACGAACCCGTCCGCGTCGTACCCGAGCATGCGCACACCCGCCTTCCGGTCTGGAGAACCCGTCCCGCCCGAGCCTAGCCGGGCCGGCCGGAACCACCCCGGGGTGCTGACTCCGGGTGACCGGTTCCCCACTCTCCGAGTTATCGCCGACTTGTGGATGTGGCCTTCCGCACATGGAGATATTTGACCGGCAGGCACGTCACCCCTACCTATACGTGACGGATTCGCCCGCCACCCCCGCGCCCTACCGTCGGGGACGTCAGCAGGAACCACCGACCACCGCGACGAACCCCAGGAGCACCCCATGACCGCCTACGCGATCGCCCAGGTCCACTCGGTCGACTTCGGCCCCGACATCGTCGAGTACCTGGAGCGCATCGACGCCACCCTCGACCCCTTCGGCGGCCGCTTCCTCGTCCACGGCGGCCCGTCCGAGACGGTGGAGGGCCGCTGGGGCGCCGGCGGCACGATCGTCATCGAGTTCCCCGACGTCGAGCGGGCCCGCGCCTGGTGGCACTCGCCCGCCTACCGGGAGATCCTGCCGCTGCGCACCCGGCACATGAACGCCGACATCATCCTCGTCGAGGGCGTGCCGACGCCCGGCTACCGCGGGGCGGACGCGCTCGCGCACTGAGCCGGTGCTACGGCCGCACCCGCTCGCGCCACCACGCGACCGTCGCCGCGACCTGCTCCTCCAGCGGCGTCGCCCGCACCGTGAACGCCTTCTCGTACGCGGAGGAGTCCACGACGAACGGCCGGTCGAACTGGTAACGGGTCTCGCGCAGTTCGCGCAGCAGCGGGGAGAACAGCCCGGCCGCGCCCAGCAGGACGGGGGACAGACGGCGCACCGCGACCGGCGCGGTGCCGGCCTCGGCGGCCAGGCGATCGACCATCGCGCGCACCGGCTCGGCGGGGACGGCGGGCACGTGCCAGGCCCGGCCCCAGGCCCGCTCCTCGCCCGCGACCTCGACCAACGCCCGTGCCACGTCCGGCAGGTAGGTCCAGCTGTGCGGGGCGTCCGGGTCACCGAGGACGGCGACGGAGCCGCCCTTGAGCACGCCCGGCATCGCGCGCGCCGCCAGGTGGCCGCCGTCGGTGACGCCGGGGCCGAAGAAGTCGGAGGCACGGACCTCCACCGCCCGGATCCGCCCGGCCTCGTGCAGCGCCCGCGCCTGCTCCCACGCGGCCGCCCGCACCCGCCCCTTGGGTCCGGTCGCGGCGAGCGGCAGGTCCTCGGTGATGGGGCGGGCGGGGTCGGCCAGTGGCCCGTAGCCGTACAGGTTGCCGAGCATGACCAGCACCGCGCCGCTCTCCTCGGCCGCCGCGCACAGCGAGGCGGACAGGGCCGGCCAGCGCTGGGCCCACTGCGGCAGCGGCGGCGCGGCGCAGCCGTGGATCGCGACGGCGCCGCGCGCGGCCTGCGCCAGCGCCGTGGGGTCGCTCGCGTCGACGGCGAGGTGCTCGACGCCCTCGACGCCCTCGACGCCGTCAGCGCCCTCGGCGCCCTCGGCAGGCTGGTGCGCGGGGCGTCCGGATCGGGTGACGACCCGGACCTGGTGGCCCTGTTCGGCCAGCAGACGGGCGGTGGCGGCCCCGGCGGGCCCGTATCCGACGACGAGATGGAAGCTCACCCGCCCCACCCTATCCACGTCCCGACCGGGGCGACGCGGCGCGTCAGGCACCGAGGCCCCGGCGTCAGCCGTCGAGGTCCCGCGTCGGACGCCCCGGCCTCACGTCAGCCGCCGGGGCCTCGCGCCAGCCGCCCGGCCGGCGAACCTGCCTGCCTGCCATGCGTGCTGACGGGCCGCATTGCTGCCGTCCAGCTGCCCGGCGAAGGCACGGCGCGCCGCCTCGACCAGGTCCGGCGACACGTCGGGGCGGGCCAACTCGATCGCCCACAGCGCCTCGTCGGTCTCCATGTCCAGGCCCAGGCAGCTCGGCACCCCGCGCCCGGCCAGGGTCCCGGCCAGGACCGACTCGAAGACGGCCCGCAGCCGGTCCCGCTCCACCGCGCCGCCCTCAGTCACCGCTGCCGCTGTTCGTGTTCCGGCGCCGCCGGCTGCGCAGGGCGCTGCGCAGCACCTCCCCGGTGCGGACCGTGAGGGCCGCGACCACGCGGGTCCAGGGCGGCCCGCCCCGGTCGGCCCACACCACGCATCCGCACCCGGCGACGACGAGTACCAGCACCCCGATCAGCACCGCACCGACCACCACGGCCACCGGCCCTTCCGCTACGACCTACGACTAAAACGACGACGTACTACGTGTCACGTGCGGATCCTTCCACCCGGTTCGGCCGTGAACCCCGAGGCTGTGCCAGGATGCCGTAGCCGATCTTCCTGATCACCGCACCAGGCGCACCAGGCACGCCAGCCGCACAAGCGCCGGCCGTACAAGCCGTACAAGCCGTATCCCGAGGAGAGTCCCCGTGGCCACTGCCCGCTTCGCCACCCTGCACACCACGGCGGGCCCGATCCGCCTGGAGCTGTTCCCGTTCCACGCGCCGAAGACGGTCCGCAACTTCGTCGAACTCGCCGAGGGCACCCGCGAGTACACGGACCCGCGCACCGGTGAGCCGGGCAGCGGCCCGTACTACGACGGCACGCTGTTCCACCGGGTGATCGCGGGCTTCATGATCCAGGGCGGTGACCCGACCGGCACCGGCACCGGCGGCCCGGGCTACGCCTTCGCGGACGAGTTCCACCCGGAGCTGTTCTTCACCAAGCCGTACCTGCTCGCGATGGCCAACTCCGGCCCGGGTACCAACGGTTCGCAGTTCTTCATCACGGTGGGCACTCCGGCCCACCTCAACCGCAGGCACACCATCTTCGGCCAGGTCGCCGACGCGGCCTCCAAGGCCGTGGTCGACGCGATCGCCACCGCCCCCACCGAGGACGAGCGCCCGGTGACGGACGTGGTGATCGAGTCCGTCGAGATCACCTACTCCTGAGCCCGAGGATTCCGAGGACCCGATGAGCGTCGCACCGCAGAGCTTCCCGTCGCACCCGATCCGCGGGGTGCAGGCGCGTTACGTCCGCCAGAGCGGCTGCCCCTGCGACGTGGCGATCGTCACCGTGGACTTCGAGCCGTGGGAGGAGGGCGTGCACCTGGAGGTGGCGCCGGACGCCACGGTGCGCGGCGACTCCGACCCGCACTACCTGGCGCTGTTCCACGCGGCGCTGGCCGAGGGGGTGCGCGAGGAGCTGGCCGAGCGGGCGCCGGGACGGGCGGTGGCGCTGGCGGTGGTGGTGCACTTCACCGTCGTGCACGAGTTGGACTCGCGCGAGCACTCCTTCCGGGTGGCCGGACGGCTGGCCGCGCGCGAGGCCCTGGCCCGGGAGGGCGGCGGTCCCGGGGAGGACGCGGACGGCCGCCGCCCGGTGGAAAGCGGGCGGCGGCCGGAGAGCTGACGGCGGACCGTCAGGTGCAGCTGGTGAACGTCGGGCTGGTGTTGGCGACGTAGAGGGTCGGCCCGGCGTTGGGGTCGGAGGTCACCGGGATGGTGATGGTGTCGTCGGCGGTCCACGGGATGCCGTGGGCATCGAAGGTCCAGGTGCCGGTGACCTTGCGGGCGACCGCGGCCAGCGTCACCCAGCCGTACTGCTGTTGCGGGACGGAGACGGTGACGGCGTTGTTGACGCTGCGCGAGCCGTTCCAGACGTTGGTGAAGGTCAGGCCGACCTTGACCGCCGCGTTCAGGGCGCCCGGCGCGCCGGCGGAGATCTCGCTGCCGATCTCGGAGCCGAGGGAGGTCGACCAGCCGCTGGTGTCGGTGACCGCGAAGCTCTGCTGGACGGTGCCGCTGGTGTTGTTGAACCAGACCGCGGAGGAGCAGATCCGGGGCAGCGGCGCGGCCGGGGCCTCGCTCTGGACGGCCCAGGAGCAGGTGGAGGCGTCCTTCTGGCACTGCTTGGCGGCGTGGTCGACGGCCAGGGTGCGGGCGGCCTGCGGGAAGCCGGTGGCCCACTGCTGGTTGGCGGTGCCGTTGCAGGCGTACTGGTCGGTCCAGGCGTCGTCGTACTGGCCGCCGCCCAGCAGGTCCAGGCAGGTGTTGTCGCCGGCGTGGCGGATCATGAAGGCGTCGCCGCCGCCGGGCGCGGGCTGCAGGAACCAGCGCTGGCTGGCCTGACCGGCGCAGGTCTGCTGGCGCAGGGCCGGGACGAACCAGGAGGCCAGGTCGATGCACTTGCCGGTGTCGTTGTTGACGATGGTGAAGGTGTAGTCGGAGGTGTCGACGTTCAGCCGCCAGGACTGGTGGTAGCCGGGCGCGGAGTTGGTGACGACGTAGACGCCGTCGCCGGTGTTGCCGTTCTGGACGTCGAGTTGGCGTCCGTTGCTCAGCGACTTGATGGTCAGGCACTGCTGCGGCGTGGCGCACGTGGCGGCCGGAGCGGCGGCGGGCGCGGGGGCCGGGGCGGCGTGGGCGGGCGCGGCGCTCAGGCCCAGAGCGGCGCAACAGGTCACCAGGAAGGCCGCGAGCAGGCGCAGCCAGGGCGCCGTACGGCCGGGGTTCTCGGTGGCGGGCAAGGAGGGTGTCCTTTCGTCAGGGGAGAAACAGGGAGGGGAGAGGAGGGGAGGGCGTCAGGGCGCGGCGGCGAAGGCCGCTTCCAGGCGCGGGACGTAGTCCGTGAGGTCCTGCGCCCAGCAGCCCGCGGTGTGGCCGCCGTGGCAGTCGGCGCCCCAGCCGGTGCCGTCGCCGTAGTCGACGTAGTGGTACGGCAGGTGGAGGGCGTCCAGGCGCTCCTTGAGGCGCTTGGCGGTGCCCTCGGCCCAGAACTCCATGTCGGCGGGGTTGCCGTTGCCGTTGCCGGTGTAGACGGCGATGCCGGTGTGGGCGAGCAGGGCCGCCCGGGAGGCCGGGTCGGCGGCGTTCCAGCGCCAGTCGGCGTTGAACACCGGGTACGGGGTGCCGAAGAGGGCGTCGCTGGAGACGGTGGGCCCGTAGTCGAAGCCGCAGGGGCGGCCGTCGCTGGGGCCGCACAGCACGGTGCCGGCGTTGGTCAGCATGGCGACGACGGCGCCGCGCAGGACCATCTGGTCGGCGGACAGGTCGTTGGCGCCGGACATGGTGAGGACCTGGCCGAACAGCTCGGGGCGGTCCTGGGCGTAGTGCAGGGCGCCGAAGCCGCCCATGGACAGGCCGCCGACGGCCCGGTGGGCGCGGTCGGTGCGGGTGCGCAGGTTGGCGTCGACGAACGGGAGGACCTGGTTGAGGTGGAAGGTCTCCCAGTTCTGCGCGCCGGCGGCGGTGCCCTGGTCGAGCCAGTCGGTGTACCAGCCGCGCAGGCCGCCGTCCGGGATGACCGTGATCATCGACTGCGCGGCGGCCAGCGCGGGGTAGGCCAGCGCCGGGTCGCTCGGGTTGTCCGAGGCGCCGTGCAGGAAGTACAGCACGGGGTAGCGCTGGTCGGGGTGCTGCGCGTAGTCGGCGGGCAGCAGGATCCGGATGGTGTGCTGCCCGGCGACCTGGGGGGTGGTGACGGTGATGACGAAGTTGGTGGCGCTGCCGGTGGCGGTGCCGACCTGGGTCAGCCCGAAGCCGTCCGCCAGCGGCGGCGGCCCGGCGGGCTCCCCGGAAGCGGACCCCCCGGAAGCGGACCCCCCGGAAGCAGACTCCCCGGGAGCGGGCTCCTGTGCGGGGACGGCGGCGGCCGCGGGCGCGGCGAGCAGGAGCAGGCAGGCGGCCAGGGCGGCGACGGCCGTACGGGCGCGCCGCAGCCGGGCGGGCAGGAGCCGGGCTGGGGTCATGGGTGGTCGTCCTCGGCCTTCGACGGGGCGGTGGTGACGGGCTGTCCCGGCAGGCGGTTCTGACGATCGGTCCTGATGATCGGTCTCACCTCTCCTGTCTGAACATCGACAACTCTCGTCACATCACCCGCTCCGCGCCAGAGCGCCCGGCGGCGCACCTGGGCCACTGGCGCATGTGAGCCACCCGCCCGGGTAGGCTCCTCCGGCCACCCGGTACGGCCGGGCGGCAGGGGACACGATGACCGGGGGGTGTCGTGCACGACGTCTTGGATCCGGACTCCGAACGCGGCCGCGTCTACCGCGGCCTGGTCGGACGGCCACGCGCCCGCCCGGCCGACCTGGCACACGGCGCGGGCCTGGACGAGGACACCGTGCTGGCCGTCCTGCGCGACCTCGCGGACGAGGGCGTCGCCGTGGCCATCGACAGCACCGGCAGCGCCGACGACCGCGACCACGACTGGGAGGCGCTGCCACCGGGCCGGGTCGTCGAGACGGTGCTGCAACGCGACGCGCTGCGCCAGGCCACCGCCCGCCGGGCCGGGGCCGAACTGGAACGCCTCTACCGCTTCGCCCGGCGCGACGCCGGCAGCTACGGCGCCCTGGAGGTGGTCGAGGACCCCGCCGAGGTGCTCGCGGCCAGCCGCCGCCTGCAGCTGATGGCCCGTCACCAGGTACGGGTCATCGACGTGCCCCCGTACTCCGGCAGCCACGCCCACTACGCCGACCAGGAGGTCCTGCAGCGCCGCCGGATGGCCGCGGGCGTCGTCTACCGCGCGATCTACCAGGGCTGCGCGTTCGAGGACCCGGTGGCCGGGCCCAACATGGCCCGCATGGTCGAGGCGGGGGAGCAGGCCCGCACCCTGGACGAGCCGCCGCTCAAACTCGCCATCGGCGACGACGACCTCGCCATCGTCACCCTGCCCGCCGACGACCGCCCCGGCGTCGTCTCCCTGCTGATCCGCCCCTCCGGCCTGCTGCAGGCCATGACCGGCGTCTTCGAGACCCTGTGGCGCCTGGCGGTCCCGGCCACCGTGGTCGGCGTCGACCTGCGCGTCGACGAACGCGACCGGCGCATTCTCACCCTGATGGCCGGCGGCGCCACCGACGACGCCATCGCCCGCCGCCTCGGCCTGGGCCGGCGCACCGTGGTACGCCGCGTCTCGGTCCTCCTCGCCCACCTGGGCGCCACCACCCGCTTCCAGGCCGGCGTCCAGGCAGCCCGCCGGGGATGGCTCTGAACCGGGGGCCGCAGCCCGGGATGCCGTAGCGCGGGGCCGCAGCACGGCGGCGGGGCCGCAGGGCAGTTCGCCCCGCGGCCCCGCCATCCTGCCGTCCTGCTGTCCCGCCCTCCTGTCGTCCTGCCGTCCGTGACGCGTTCTCAGCAGGCGCCCGCCGGGCGGTCGCGGACCACCAGGTCGGTTCGGCCGGCGGTCGCGTCCAGCCAGATCACCCGGGTGCCCTGGTCGGCGGCGGCCTCGTACTGGCCGCCGCGGTCGCAGGAGAGGCGCTGCGGGGTGCCGCCGGCGAGCGGGACCTGCCACAGCTTGGGCAGCGCGGCGTTGGTCCAGCCGCCGGCGGGCTTGTCGCTCTCGACCCGGTAGGTGACGGCCTGGTCGGAGGCGGTGAGGACGGTGGAGCGCGGGGCGTTCGGGGAGTCGCCGCTCAGCAGGTCGACGATGCCCGAGCCGTCCAGGGCCGCGGAGCGGATGGTGGCGCGCCGGGTGTGGTCGGCGGGGAAGTCCAGCCACAGCAGGCGTCCGCCCGCCAGGGTGAGGGAGGCGGCGCTGCTGGGCCCGGTTCCGGCCGGGGCGTGTTCGGCGTACCGGGCGGTGACCTTCCCGGCGGCGACGGAGTAGAGCGTCGGTACGGTCACCAGCGGGCCGTCGCCGTCGCGCCAGGTCTCGTTCCAGGCGAGGAGGCCGTCCTTGAGGGCGAGTTCGGACGCGTTGTGCCCCTCGGGCACCGGGAGTGCGACCGGCGCGCCGCCGTCGTGGCTCAGGTACGGCCGGGTGTGGCCGTTCTCGGTGAGGGTGAAGGCGATGTCGGTGCCGGAGATCCGGGCGTTGCCGAGCTGCTGGGCGGTGCTGGTGGAGCGGAAGACGCTGCGTACGGGGCCGGCACCGCTCAGCGGGGCGGTCAGCACTTCCTGGCTCGCGCCCTGGGGGCCGCCCATGGCCGCCCAGACGGCGTTGGTGCCGTCGGTGGTGGCCCAGCTGTGGATGCGGCCGTCCTCGGGGCTCAGGCGTACCGGGGTGCCGTGTCCGTCGACGGTGCCGGTGTACAGGCCGGTGCCGGCGGGACCGTCGCCGAGGATCAGCCAGTGGCCGCGGGCGACGGCCGGGGTGGCCATGCCGTTGGAGATGTTCGGCAGCAGGGTGCGGCTGTCGGTGCCGAGCCGCTTCTGCCAGCCGGGGCGGATCCCGTGCGCGTCGAACGCGGCCGCGACGGAGCGCAGTTGACGCTTGGTGAGGCCCAGGTCGCGGCCGGCCGAGAGGACCGCGTCGCGGCCGGCGGTGAAGTCGTCCAGCGGGGTGAGGTAGTCGGCGAGCGCGTGGTAGACGACCCGGTCGGCGGTGAGCGGGTCGAGGGTGCGCCGGATGTCCCACAGCGCCCCGCTGAAGATGGTGGAGTTGTAGTGCGCTCCGCCCTGGTCGATTTCGTAGCGGGTGCCCAGGTAGTCGGCCTCCGTGGTGCGGTGGTCGTCCAGGCGGCGCTGGGCGCAGGCCTGCGGGGTGCCGCCGCGGCACAGGCCCTCGCCGAGCAGTGCGGCGGCTGGGTCGTCCATGGACAGGCCGCGGGCGGTGGCCTCGATGGCGTTGCCGAAGTAGTCGGAGATCCCCTCGTTCATGGCGCCGGGCTGGCCGAGGGCGAAGAGGTCGGCGGTGTGCTCGACGACGCCGTGGGTCATCTCGTGCGCGGCCACGTCCAAGGCGACGGAGAACGGGTAGTAGCCGGGGCCGGAGCCGTAGACCATCTTGGAGCCGTCCCAGAACGCGTTCGGGAACGGCTTGCCGCCGTCGCTCGCGTTCACCACGGAGACGATCGCCCCGCCCTTGCCGTCCAGGCCGTCGCGGCCGAGCCGGTCGCGGTAGAAGTCGTACACGATACCGGCGTTGACGTGGGCGTCGGTGGCGCCGTGCTCGCCGGTGGCGGCGGGGAAGTCGGGGGTGGGGGAGGAGGCGGGGACGGCGTCGGCGGGGACGGGCACGTGGTCGAAGTCGCCCGCGTCGCGGCCGTCGGCGTCGTAGGTGGTGATGGTGGCGGGGCGGGTGAGGTCGGTGAGCTGGTAGGTGCCGTCCGCCCGCTTGGCGATGTTCACGGCGGCGGTGCGTCCGTGGGCGTCGGGGGCGGTGCCGGTGGCGGGCTGCAGGCTGTCGGCGGCGGCGGGGGCCGGGGCGGTCGCCGCCCCGGTCGCCGGGTGGGGCGCGCCGGCGTCGTGGGCGAGGGCGACCGCGCCGGTGGTGGCGTCGACGTACACCTCCCGGACGCCGGCCGCGGCCTTGTCGCGCACGGTGTAGTGCTCGGTCAGGCGGCCGCCGCCGTCGGGCAGGATCACCGCGCCGCGGTCCTCGGCGGTGGCGGTGGCGGTGGTCTGCGGGCTTGCGGGTGCGGCGGCCTGGGGGCCGGTCGGCGCGGTGAGCGCCGCCTGCCGCAGGGTCTCGGCCGGGACGGTGGGGGCGGTGGGGGCGCTCAGGCCGGTGAAGTAGCGCCCGCCCGCCGATTCCACCTTCTGCCCGGCGCCCTGGCCGGACAGGTGCACCAGGTACTGGCCGCCGAGCACCGGGATCCCGCCGTGGCGCTGCTCGAACCTGACGGTGCGCCGGCCGTCGGGGCCCTGCGTGGAGCCGAGTTCGGCCAGCTCGCCGGTGTCGATGTGGTAGCGGTCGGGGTGCGCGGCGAGGTGGGCCAGGGCGGCCGGGGCCGGGTCGCCCTGGGCGGGTTCGGACAGGCCGGTCACCAGCTGCGGGGCGGCGGTGTCGCGGCCGGCCACCAGGGCCGGCACCGGGTCCGCGTCCGGCGCGGGCGCGCCCGCCGCCGGTACGGCCAGGGCGGGCGGTACGGCCAGCGCCAGCGTCACGACGGCTGCGGCGCCAAGGGTGAATGTGCTTGCGGTACGGGGGAGTCGGGGCACGGCGGTCCTCTCGTGCATGGGTCAAGGGTGCGGCGGCACGACGGCTCACCGCACCGACCACAATAGGCAGACCGCCGACATATGTCGACTGGCTGCCCATCAAGGTCCGCGCAGGCCCGCGTCCCGGGCCCACCCGGCCAGGTGGACGGCGCAGGCCGCCGCGGCGGCCAGGCCGGCCAGGGCCAGGACGATCCAGAACGGGATCGCCGGCAGGCTCGGCCGGCCGGTGGCCATCCGCCCGCCGTCCTCCAGCCAGACCTTGACCTCGTGGTTGTCCGGGAAGGGCTTGTCGACCGGGCGCTCCTCGCTGAACCACCGTCCGTCCACGCTCCAGCGGTAGGTGCAGCCGTACGTCCGGTCGCCCAGCCCGCCGCCCTCCACCGGCACCTGGCCGGTCACCCGGCAGTGCGTCACCACGGCCCACACACTGGGCGGCTCGTGCACCCGGGTGCGGACGGTGTCGGCGGCCTGGGCCGCCGCGAACGCCGTGCCCCAGAGGGCCAGCAGGAGCAGCACCGCGAAGGAGGCGACCGGCGCGAAGCCCCGGCCCGCCGCCCGGCGGCTCAGCGGGACGCAGGCGGCGACGGCCACCGCCAGCGCGACGGCGCACACCCACAGCCACGCCCCGCCCACCGGCCGGTCCTGCGACCACGCCCACACCGCCGACGCGCCCGCGACGGCCGGCACCGCCAGCGCCACCGCGGCCGGTGCCGTCCACCCCCGCCCGCGCCCCCCGCCCGTCAGGTCGCCCACGTCGCCGCCATTCCCCCCCGTCGTCCGGCCCTCCCGCCGATCCTCCTACCGCCCGGGGGGCCGCCCACACCCCCGGGCCGGGATCCGTGCCGAGCGGTGACGGGGCCGCGACATCGTCACGGGCTCTCCGGAGGCGGGGCGTTCAGGTGTCCAGGCATCCAGGTGTTCAGGCCTTCATTACGGTGACCCCGAGCATCCGCGCGCCGGTCTCGGTGCGCGGCCGGTGGCTGCTGCCCGGCGCGAACACCACGTAGCTGCCCGCCGGGTGGCGCTCCTCGCCCTCGATCACCTCCCCGCTCAGCACGAAGTACCGCTCCTCGGTGCCGTGCACGTCGACCTCCGGCCACCGGCTGCCCGGCGCGAAGTCGATCAGCCAGCCGCGCGCGTACCCGGTGGCCGTCAGCCTGCGCCGCACGATCCCCGGCGCGACCTCCATCGGCTCCACCTCGTCCACCAGCAGCGATGTCTTGAGTTCCGTGTCCTTGTCGTCCATGCCCCCACTGTGGCCGCCCCCGCACCCGCCGCCCCAGAGTCCGAAAAGACATCCTCAGGTACATTCCTGCCATGAGCGTCGCAGTCCTGAAGACCCCCGCCCCCGCCACCGCCGCGCGCCGCCACCGGGTGGTGGCCCTGCTCGGCGCACCCCAGTCGCCCTTCGAACTCGCCTGCGCCGCCGAGGTCTTCGGCACCGAGCGGCCCGGCCTGGCCGCCCACTACGACTTCCGGCTGTGCACCCGCACCCCCGGCCCGGTGCCCACCACCCTCGGCGTCCCGCTGCTGGTCGAGGACGGCCTGACGGCACTGGAGGAGGCCGACACCGTCGTCATCCCCGGCTGGCAGCCGCCCGGCTCCCCCGTCCCGGCCGACGTCCTCGCCGCGCTGCGCGCCGCCCACGCGCGCGGCGCCCGGATCGTCTCCATCTGCACCGGCGCCTTCGTCCTCGCCCGGGCCGGACTACTGGACGGCCGCAGCGCCACCACCCACTGGGGCCGCACCGCCCAACTCGCCTCCGAATACCCGGCGTTGCGGGTGGACCGGGACGTCCTGTACGTCGACCACGGCGACGTCGCCACCAGCGCCGGGTCCGGCGCCGGCATCGACCTGTGCCTGCACCTGCTGCGCCGCGACCACGGCGCGGCCTACGCCGCCCAGGTCGCCCGGCACATGGTGCTGCCCCCGCACCGCGAGGGCAGCCAGCTGCAGTACGCCGCCGCCCCGGAGCCGGCCCGGGCGGACGAGTCGCTGGCGCCGCTGCTGGAGTGGGCCGGACAGCGCCTGGGGGAGCGGCTGGCGGTGGACGAACTGGCCGCCCGCGCCGGGGTGTCCGGGCGCACCCTGGCCCGCCGCTTCGCCGAGCAGCTGGGCACCAGCCCCGGCCAGTGGCTGCTGGCCCGGCGCATCGACGCCGCCCGGGCCCTGCTGGAGCGCACCGACCTGCCGGTGGAGGCCGTCGCCGACCGGGTCGGCCTCGCCTCCGCCGTCAACCTGCGCCGCCGCTTCCGTACCGCCCTCGGCACCACCCCCGGCGCCTACCGCCGCACCTTCGGCGGCGGCTAGCCGGTCCTGCGTCGCCCCGCCCGGCACACCGTCACCGCCGCCCTGGTCCGCCCCGACGGCCACCTGGCCCGGCTCACCGACGAAGCCGGCCCCCCAGGCCTCGGCCGCGGCCGCCCGCACCGCCGCGGCCGCGTACTGACACCGGGCGGCGCCCGATTGCGGTTGGATCACGACGTGTCCGGTTCGTCAACTATTGGGCGAATGTGCGGTGATTGATTTGTTGGAAGCCCTGTCAGCGGACTCTCATCGGGGACCTCCGTGGACACCCCCGGCTTTGGCCGGGGGTGGGGGTACCTCCCGCTTGCGGGGGAGAAATGGACTGTCTGCGGAGTGGGTTCGGAGGCGGCGTTCCGCCGTTATGGCGGACCGCCGTGCAGGTGGCCGCAGGTGGTTGTCAGTGCCTGCCGGTAGGTTGGTCCCGTGTATCTCAGGTACTCCTATTGCTCGCCAAGGCGCACGCCAAGGTGGCCGACACCCGCATGGACTGGCTGCACCTGAACGTGCGCGGCCTCGCCCGCACCCGCCTGGCCAAGTCCGTCCACGACGCCGGATGGGCCACCTTCCGCCGGCTCCTTGAGGAGAAGGCCACGCGGTACGGACGGCACGTCGGCGTGATCGGCCGGTACGAACCCACGTCGCAGGTGTGCTCCACCTGCGGCGTGCTGGACAGGCCCAAGCCGCTGGACGTCCGCACGTGGACGTGCGGTGCATGCGGTACCTTCCACGATCGTGACCTCAATGCTGCTCGGAACATCCTGGCCGCCGGGCGGGCGGACAGGCTAAACGCCTGCGGAGGGCCGGTAAGCCCCGGCGTGGCGATCCCACGCCAGGCACGGCCCGTTGAAACAGGAACCCACCGGAACACCGGCCGCACCGGGCGCAAGCCCCGTGCGGCAGGCGCGGCCGGAATCCCCGTGCGTCAGCGCGGGTAGGATGCCAAAATTCCTGCTGACACGCGTGACGGACGGTCCGGAGGACCTGCTGGGGGAGTGGGTCCCGCGAGGGCCCCGGCGCGTGAGATTCCGCATTCTTTCCCTGGGGGAGTCCCTTGCCCGAGCCCGAGCCCGAGAACGAGAGCGCCGCCGCCGAACCGCCGGCACCGGCCCAGCCACCCGTGCCTGTTCCCGTGCCTGTTCCCGCTCCGGCCACCGCGCCGGTTCCGCCGGCGGCCTCCGCTCCGGCCGGGGAGCCCGCTGCCGGCGAGACCGTGACGTCGCAGCCGCAGCCGCAGCCGCAGCCGGAGCTGGAGCCGGAGCCGGAGCCGCAGCCCGCGCAGGCTCCGTCCGCGCGCCGCCTGCCGCGCGCCGTCGGCGTCGCGCTGGCCACCGCCGGCCTGCTCGCCGTCACGGCGGCCAGCGCCGCGGTGACCGTCGCCGTCGGCAAGCCCGACGCCCACCCGGCCGCCGCCGCACCCGCCGTCACCGCCGCCCCGAAGGCGAGCGCGAGCGCCACCGCGAGCGCCTCGCCCACCCCCGAGCCCGTCCCGGCGCCGACTGCCGTCCCGGCCGAGCCCGCCCCGGTCAGCACCGTCAAGGGCACGGTCAGCGGCAGCAAGCACGAGGGCGACCTGCGCTACTTCCTGCTCCCGATCCCCGCCGGCGGCGAGTCGTACGGGCCCGCGGACGGGATGACGATGACCGACGAGGACGTCGCCGACCTCTTCGGCAAGCAGGACGGCATCAAGGACATCCTCGCCTCCTACGGCTACAAGGAGGGCGCGACCCGGATGTACCGGACGGCCGACGGCAAGGCCGAGGTGACCGTCACCCTGCTGCACTTCGGCTCCGCCGCGATGGCGACCGACTTCGTCAAGGGCTACAAGATCAAGTCGCTGGACCCGGTCGACATCGACGGCCTCCCCGACGCCCGCGGCTACCTCAAGAAGCCCAAGCAGCAGGCGTACACCGGCTCGATGACCGGCATCGCCAGCCAGGGCGACGTCCAGTACACGATCGACGTCGATGTGAAGGGCACGCCGGACAAGGCGCTGCTGAGCGAGCTGATGAAGCGCCAGCGCGACTGGCTCGCCTCGGGCGGCTGAGCCCCGCGCCCACGCGCGCCGCCGCCCGCCCTCCGACGCCACCCCTTCCTTCCTCCTCTGGAGCCACTTCCGTGACCACCGAACCCGCGGAGCCGGTACCCGCGCCCGCCGCGCCGCCCGCACCCGCCGTTCCACCGCCGCCCGCCACCGAGCCGCCCGCCGCCGCGCCGTACGCCACCGAGCCGCCCGCCACCGAGCCGCCCGCCGCCGACCCGTTCGCCACCGAGCCGGGCGACCTGCTGGAGGCCGGCCCCGAGCGAGCCCCCCGCGTCCCGCGCCGCCCCCGCCCGGTGCTGCTGGCCGCCTGCGCCCTGGTGTTGGGCGCCCTGGCCGGCGGCGGCGTCGGCTACGCCGTGCAGGCCCAGCGCCCGCCCACGCCGCTGCCGCCGCTGCAGGCCGCGCGCCCGTCCTACCCGGCCGAGGTGGTCGACCCGGCCGCCCTCGCCGCCGAGCAGCCCGCGCCGCTTGCCATCGACGGCGACCTGACCAAGCTGCTGATCACCGCCCCCGAGGGCAGCACTCCCTGGAGCGAGAACCCGGACAAGCCCAGCTGGATCTCGATCGGCGAGGTCGCCGAGCAGAGCGGCAACGCGGCCTTCGCGTTCCGGGACCTCGCCTCGCGCGGCTTCCGGCGCGCGGCCGAGGTGGACTGGAAAAAGGACAACACCCTCTACCGCGTCTCGCTGATCCAGTTCGCGCCGGACCACGCCGACGAGGCGAAGTCCGCCAGCTGGCCGTCGTTCGCCGACGGCGCCAACGGCGGCTACAAGGTGGAGTCCGAGCCCCGGCACTGGGCCGAGAGCACCGAGCAGTACTACTACGGCCAGGCCGTCGCCAAGCGCGGCTCGTTGCAGATGACGATCGAGGTCTTCGGCACCCAGCAGGTGAACGCCGACCTCCTCAAGGACCTCGCCAAGCGACAGTGGGAGCGGCTGGTATGAACGACGACACCGTGACCGCGAACCCGGCCGCGCCCGCACCCGAGCCCGAGCCGACGCCCACGCCTGACCAGGTGCCCGCCGACGCGCAGGCCGCCGACGCGCAGGCCCCCACCGCGCCCAACCCCGCCTCCCGCCGCCTGCTGCGCGCGGGCGCCGCGACGGCAGCCGCCGCGCTGGTCGGCGTGGTCATCGGCATCGGCATCATCAAGACCCAGTACGACGACCCGGCCCCGGCCACCGCCGCCGCCCCGTCCACCGGGCCCACCCCGACCGCGACCGCGACCCCGTACGGCGCCAAGTCCAACGGCAGCCACTTCGGCGCGCTGCGCGACCTGCTGCTGCCCGTCCCGGCCGGCTACGAACTCGGCCCCGACGACGGCGTCTACGGCAACGACACCGAGCTGAACGGCGAGCAGCTGGCCGCCCAGCTGGACGCCGAACTCCAGCAGGTCCCCAAGGAGAAGCGCGACAAGCTCCGCTCCTACTGGGACGGCCTGCACATCAAGGCCACCGGCGTGCGCTCCTACCTCTCCAGCGGGGACGACCTGGTGATCGGCCTGAAGCTGCGCCAGTTCAACCAGCAGGAAGTGCAGCGGATCAACGAGTACACCGCGGTCTTCACCGGCGACACCGGCCTCTTCCGGATCGGCCCGGCGATCCCGGGCCACCCCGAGGCGCACTGCTACCTGATGCCGGCGGCGCCGTCCGCGCCGATCGACTACCTGGAGTGCTCGGCCGCCGAGGGCGACCTGCTGGTCGTCATGAACGCCGAGGGCGTGGCACCGCTGCCCAAGGACAAGATCGTCGCCCTCTTCACCCTGCAGCTCGACCGCCTCGCCCGCCCGGGAGCGTCCGCATGACCGACCACGCCACCCCGCCGCAGCCCGCGTCGGACCCGCTCCCGCCGCCGCCCGCGCCGCCCGTGACCCCGGCGGCACCGACGGCCCCGCCCGCGCCGCCCGTGACCCCGGAGGCACCGACGGCCCCGCCCGCGCCGCCCGTGACCCCGGAGGCACCGACGGCCCCGCCCGCGCCGCCGCTGCCCGAAACCGCCATCGGGGCCGTCGAGTTCACCGCGCCCGCCCTGACCCCCGAGGCCCTCGCGGAGCAGGAGGCCCGCCGGGCCCGGCGCCGCAAGGCCGCGGTGCGCTGGAGCTGCGCCGCCCTGGTGTTCGCCCTCGCCGGCACCGGCACCGCCCTGGCCGTCACCGCCCCCGAGCGCACCGACATCCCGGGCCTGGCCACCGCGAGCGACGGCCGCTACACCTTCCCGCCGCTGACCCTGCCGCCCCTGCCCTCGGGCAAGGCCGCGCCGGACGCCAAGGGCAAGTCCCTCCACTACGCGGACCTGCGCTACCTGCTGCTGCCCGCCCCCAAGGAGGCCGGCGGCTCCGTGACCGCGCCGACCTTCCCGGCCCCCACGGCGAGCCCCACCGCCTCGGGATCCCCGACGGCGTCGCCGACCACGCCGCCGGCCGCGTCCCCGACGGCAGCCCCCACCCCCGCCCAGGCCGCCGCAGCCGCCGCGGCCTGGGTGCCCTGCGACGCGATCCTCGCCGAGCAGCAGGACCCGGCCAAGCTGCGCGAACTGCTCCTGCAGAACGCCTGCCGCGCGGCCACCGTCCGGGAGTGGACGGCCTCCGACGGCACCCGCACCCAGATCCGGCTGCTGCGCTTCGGCTCCACCGGCGAGTCCTGGGACACCTACACCTCGCTGCGCTCCAAGGGCCGTTCCAAGGCCGCCCCCGACACGAAGTCCACCGCCCACACGGACTGGGACACCGTCGACGGCGTGGAGCTGACCACCCTGGAGTCCACTGCGAGCGCCCCCAAGGGCAACCCCACCGCCCGCGTCGCCTACCTCTGCGCCTCCGACATCCTGGCCGTCGTCACCATGACCTATCCCAACGGCGTGCCCACCGCCCCGTTCCGCCAGGTCGTCACCCTGCAGTCCGACATCCTGGCCTGAGCCCGGGCGTGGCCGAGCGCAGGAAGTCGGCCCGGCCGACTTCCTGCGCTCAACCACACGGCGGCCACACGGCGGCGCCAGGCAGCGGCGGACGGCGGCGGACGGCGGCACGGCGCGGTCAGACGGCCTCGGACGGCGTCAGGCCTGCGCCGGCGCCGCGTCCCACGGCCGGCGGGTGCCCGCCGTGAAGCCCGCCCGCGCGGCGACCGCGAGGGCGGCGGCCGGCCGCAGGTCCTGCGGATCGGCCAAGCAGGCCAGGACCGGCGCCAGCTCGCCGACGGTCAGGCGCTGCGCGCGGGCGGCGTCCAGCAGTTCCGTCAGCCGCCGGCCGAAGCCGGCGACGTACGCCGACTCGTCCGCCTCCCCCTGCGGGACCCGCTCCCGGACCCGGTCGGCCAGGTGGTCCTCGACGTTCTCCACCGCGCCGGTCAGGCGTGCGCCGGGGTCCGTCTCGCCGGGTGCGCTGCGCCAGTTCCCGCCGTCCGGCTCCCACCAGAAGCAGAACCCGGCCCGGTCGGCCGGCGCGGGCACCCAGTCCGGCGCGCCCGCCAGCAGCTGCGCCTCGTCGCGCTCGGTGCTGAAGTCCACGTCGAAGCCGCTGATCACCGCCCGGCCGCCCGGCAGCCAGGCCAGCTGCCAGCCGTTGCTGCTCGTCAGGCGCCGGCGACCGGCAGCAGGCCACGCTCGCCGAACACCTTCTTGGCGACGAAGGTGGCGTTCAGCGCCTTGGGGAAGCCGCAGTAGCCGGCGGAGTGCAGCAGCGCCTCGACGATCTCCTCGGGGGTGAGCCCCACGTTGAGGGAGGCGTTGATGTGGACCTCCAGCTGCGGCTCGCACCCGCCGAGCGCGGTGAGCATCCCCAGCGTGACCAACTGGCGGTCGCGCGGGGCGAGTTGGTGGCGGCTGTAGATCTCCCCGAATCCCCAGGCGACGATCTGGTGCCCGAGTTCGGGGCTGATGTCGTCCAGCGACTGCACGACCCGGCGCCCGACCTCGCCGTCGATGCGCTCGAGCACCTCCATCCCGTGCTCGAAGCGCTCCCGGCGGACCTCTGCGTCGTTCGCGGCCGTGCTCATCGCGGCACTCCTCTCCCGGCCGCCCCTACCGGCGGCCCTCGTCCCGATCCCGACCGGTCCCGCCCGCCGAGGTCGGCGGGCGGGACCCACGGCAGAACCGTAGGACTTGGAGTGCACTCCAACTCAAGCCCGACACTCCGGGGCCGCGGGCGTCAGGGACGGTCAGGAGCGGTGGTACTGGACGGGGGAGGGGACCTCGCCGCCGAGTTCGGCGGCGGCGCGGCGGGCCCAGTACGGGTCGCGCAGCAGTTCGCGGCCGAGCAGGACGGCGTCGGCGCGGCCCTCGGCGACGATGGCCTGGGCCTGGGCGGGGTCGGTGATCAGGCCGACGGCGGCCACGGGCAGGCCGGCCTCGGTGCGCACGGCCTCGGCGAAGGGCACCTGGAAGCCGGGCGCGGCCTCGATCCGGGCGTCGGGGACGAGGCCGCCGGTGGAGACGTCCAGCAGGTCCACGCCGTGCGCCTGCAGTTCCTTGGCGAGGCGGACGGTGTCCTGGGAGGTCCAGCCCTCGCGGCCGTCCTGCGGGTTCTCGGTGAGCCAGTCGGTCGCGGAGACGCGGAAGAAGACCGGCAGTTCCTCGGGCCACACCGCGCGCACCGCGTCGACGACCTCCAGCGCGAAGCGGATGCGGCCCTCGAAGGAGCCGCCGTAGCCGTCGGTGCGGCGGTTGGTGTGGGGGGAGAGGAACTCGTGGATCAGGTAGCCGTGGGCGCCGTGGATCTCGGCGACCTGGAAGCCGGCGTCCAGCGCGCGCCGGGCGGCGTCGGCGAACCGGCGCACGATCGCGCCGATCTGCTCCTCGGTCAGCTCCTGCGGTGTGGTGTGGGCGGGGGAGAAGGGCGCGGCGCTGGGGCCGACCGGTACCCAGCCGTGCTCCTCGTCGGCGGCGACGGGGCGCCCGCGGTCGACCCAGGTCCGCTCGGTGGACGCCTTGCGCCCGGCGTGGGCGAGCTGGATCGCGGCGACGGTGCCCTGGGACTTCAGGAAGGCGGTGATCCGCCGGAAGGCCGCGGCCTGCTCGTCGTTCCAGATCCCGAGGTCGTACGGGCTGATGCGGCCCTCGGGGCTGACGGCGGTGGCCTCCGTGATGATCAGCCCGGTGCCGCCGGCGGCGCGCGCCGCGAGGTGGGTGAAGTGCCAGTCCGTCGGGACGCCGGCCGTGTCCCCGCCCGGCACGGCGCTGTACTGGCACATCGCCGGCATCCAGATCCGGTTGGGGACGGTCAGCGCCCGCAGGGTGTACGGGGTGAAGAGGGTGGTGCTCATGTCGGACTCCCGGTGGGGTCGGCGGCGCCAGGACGCAGGGGCGCACCCGCAACTGATTGCAGCTGCAACTTATGACTCCAAAGATAGTTGCGCGCGCACGCATCTGCAAGGTCCATCCCCATCCCCCCTGGCCCCCGCCCCGCCTCAGCCCGCGCCGCCCGCGCCCAGCAGATCGCGGGCCCGGGCGGCCAAGCCGTCGGCGTCGCACCGGGTGGCCAGCTCCAGCCCCCGGGTGAGCGCCGTGCGGGCGTCCGCCGCGGTGCCCAGCGCCTCGCCCAGGTCGACCAGGGCGAGCGCGTGCTCGTAGCGGGCGGGCGAGCGCTCCAGCCGGCCGACCGCCTCCGCCAGCAGCCCGGCCCTGCGGGGCCGCTCGTGCACCGCGGCGCACAGCCGCAGCGCGCTGCCGACGGCCGAGTCCGTGCCGGACTCCCGGGCCCGGCGCACCGCCTCCTCGGCGAGGTCGCGGGCCCGGTCCGGCTGCTCGGCGGCCACCGCGCGCGCCAGGTGGCCCAGCCACGGCGCCCACACCGTGTTGCGCCACCCGCGCGCGTCCAGGGCCGCCCCGGCGGCGGCCAGCGTCGCGGCCGCGCCCGCCGCGTCGCCCCGGGCCAGCAGCAGGCGCCCGTACAGCGTCGGGGCGTCGGGCAGCACCATCACCGTCGGGTACGGCGGGCCGAAGGCGTGCTTGTGCGCGAGCTCCAGGGCCTCCGCCACCCGGCCGCGCGCGGCCAGGGTCTCGGCCAGCGCCCCGACCGCGTCCCAGTGCAGCGGGATGCCCGGGCCGATCCGCTCGGCGATGCGCAGGGCCCGGCGCAGGTAGTCCTCCGCCGCGGCGAGGGCGCCGCAGCGGAAGCGGAGCATGCCGGTCAGCAGGTAGGCGAAGCCGAGGTGGCCGCCGCTCCACCCGGCGACCTCGTAGGCGCGCACCGCCTCGCCGAACAGCTCCTCCGCCCGGTCGACCCGGTCGGCGTACAGGAAGCTGATGCCCAGGATCCCGGGCAGCTCGAAGCCCCAGGTGGTGTTGGTCCAGCCGAGGCTGTGGGGCAGCCGGCCGCCCGGCAGCGCGGACTCGCCCAGGGCGATCGCCTCCGCGCTGTCGACGCCGCGCAGCGTGAGGTCCCAGCAGCGCAGCACGGCCACCGCGTGGGCCAGACCGTCGCGTTCGAACACGCCCTCGCCCGGGGCCGCCGCCGCGTCCGCGTCGGCGCCTTCACCGCCGCCGCCGAAGCCGGGGTCGGGGTCGGCGTCGGTGAAGGCCAGGCCGACCGTGCCCAGCATCCGGTCGAACTCCGCGAGCCGCCGCGAGCGGCCCGGGCCGTCCGCGTCCTCGGACTGGAACGCGGCGAACATGAAGTGGGCGACCTCCAGGCGCAGCCGCCCCGGCCCGGGCCCGGTGCGCGCTGCCTCCTCGGCGCACAGCGCGGCGGCCTCGCCGAGCCGGTTGCTGTGGGCGAGGGCCTGGGCGAGCCGGAAGGTCGCGTCCACCCGCAGCTCGGGGTCCAGCCCGTACGGGTCGGCGAGCGCCAGGCGCAGCTGGTTGACGGTGGTCGCCGGGTCGGTGAGCAGCGCCGAGCAGCCGAGTTCGTAGAGCACCGAGGCCCGGTCCAAGTCGGCGGGCGGCTCGCTGATGGCGCGGCGCAGGCAGCGCTGCGCGGCTTCGGGCGCGCCGATGGCCAGGTGTTCGCGGGCCGCCCGGCGCAGCTTGTCGACGATCTCGCCGTCGCCTTCGGGCAGGATCTCCAGCAGGTGGCGGGAGGCGGCCAGCAGGCCGAGGCCGGCGTTCTCGAGCTCGACGGCGGCGACCCCGTGCATCCCGGTCCGGGTGGAGGGCGACATCGACTGGTAGACCGAGGTGGCGACCAGCGGGTGGACGAACTCCAGCCGGCCCGCCGCGGTGCCGGTCAGCACCCGGTGGTGGCGCAGCTCCCGCACGGACTGGGCGGCGGTCTCCGGGCCCTGGGCGCAGATGGCCGCGGCGAGGTCGGAGCGGATGTCGGTGTCCAGCACGGACGCCGCCCAGGCGAAGCGCAGCGCGGTGGGGCCGAGCCGCTCCAGCCAGTGCCGCAGCGTCATCCCCCGGGCGGTGGCGGCGAGTTCGCGCAGCTGCCCGGTGCTCTCCTCGACCGGGTCGAGTCGCTGGTCGGCGACCTCGCGCAGCAGGGTGGCGGTCTCGTACGGGTTCCCGCCGGTGACGGCCCAGACGTGGCGGCAGAAGGCGTCCTCGGCCGCCGCGCCCAGGGCGGCGCGGACCAGGTGCGCGACCGAGGCGGGCTGGAGCGGGCGCAGTTCGTGCCGGCGGTCGGCCCGGTCGGCGAGGCCGCGTTGCAGCGCCAGGGCGTCGTCGGGGAACTCGTCGCGGCAGGCGAGTACCAGCAGGGCCGGCAGCTCCCGGGCGCGGACCGCGAAGCCCGCCAGCCAGCCGAGCGACTCCGGGTCGGCCCAGTGCAGGTCGTCGACGATCACGGCCACCGGGGAGCGCAGCTGCACGAGGCGGGTGAGGACGAAGTCCAGCCCGTCCCGCACCCCTTGGGGATCGAGCTGCCCGCGCGGCGGCAGCAGCCCGGCCGCCGGGCCGACGACGTCCTCCCACGGCCCGAAGACCTGCGCCCGCTCCTCCTCGGACAGGGCCGCCAGCACCGGGCGCACCAGCTGGCGCACCACGTGGAACGGCTCGTGGCACTGGCGCTGCCCGCCCCGGGCGAACAGCACCGTGCAGCCCGCGCGCCGCGCCGCCCGCCGCACCTCGGTCAGCACCGCGGTCTTGCCCAGCCCCGCCGCGCCCGTGTAGAGCAGCAGCTCCCCGACCCCGGCGTCGGCCGGCCCGGTGAGCGCCTCGATCGCCCGCCCTGCCGAGCGGATCTCGGCCTCGCGCTCGTGCAGCGGACCGCCCTCCCCGCCGGACCCGCCGCCCCCGGGCTTTTCCTCGGTCACCCTCGCCTCCAATTCACCGTGTCGGAACGGTTGTTGAGAGGCCGACGCTACTGCCGTGCGCCCGGCTCCGGTGCAGGCTTGACAAAGCCGGCCGCCGCACCCCGAGTGCGGGCGGGGGGCGGCTCTGCCCGGCCCGGGCCCCGCGCCGCCCCCGCTCGGAAAAGTCGGGTACGGACGACCCGTTCGTGTCGCACCCCTGGGGGTTTCCGGGCCCCGAACGGAGGCCCTACCGCCGCACCCCGGAACGCCTCGGGCACACGGCGGTCGACGGTCGGTGAACCGGCGACGGCGCCGCCCGGGAGGACCGGGCGGCGCCGTCAGCGGTTCACGCGGTGGCCGTCAGCAGGCCGTCAGCACACCGTCAGCGCACCGGCTGCGGGAGGCGCTGGGCCGGGACGCCCGGCGCCGGGCTCGTCGCCGACGAGCCCGGGTCGGAGGCGGCCGACACGTCGGACGCGGCCGGGGCGGCGCCGAGGGAGGTGCCGCGGGTCTCCTCCGCCCACAGCACGCACACCAGCAGGCCCAGCGCGGTGGTGCCGGCGGCGATGAGCATGGTCGGCCCGGTGCCGAGCCCGGTCAGGGACAGCGGCAGCAGGTAGGTGCCGACGGCCGCGCCGATCCGGCTCACCGAGGTGGCCACACCCACGGCGGTGGCCCTGATCTCGGTGGGGAACAGCTCGTTGGGGTACGTCCAGTCGAGCACGTTGGGCCCGCCGCACAGGAACGCGTACGCGCACAGCGCCAGCAGGGCGACCGCGGCGGGGGCGGTGGGCCACACGCCCAGCAGGGCCAGCGGGACGGTCATCAGCGCGAAGGACCAGATGATGACGGGGCGCCGGCCGCGGCTGTCGATCAGGCGCAGCGCCGGGTAGCAGCCGAGCAGGAAGACCAGGCTGATCAGCCCGGTGCCGAGGGTCTCCATGACGGTGCCGCCCGGCAGGCCGAAGGAGGAGAGGATCTGCGGGCCGAAGGTGAGCATCGCGAACAGCGGGCCGACCTGGCAGAGGAAGAACAGGCCGCAGAACAGGGTGCGGCGCCGGTAGGGCTGGGTCATCAGCAGGCGCAGCCCGGCGGGCCGGCCGCGTTCGGCCGGGTCGGGCATCAGCTCGCGGCCGTCGACCCGGACCCCGAGGTGCTTCTCGACCACGCGCACCGCGTCGCCGACCCGCCCGTTCGCGGCGAGCCAGCGCGGCGACTCCGGCGAACCGCGGCGGATCACCAGGAAGACCACGCACAGCACCGTGGAGCTCGCCAGCATCCACCGCCAGCTGCCCGGCCCGGCCAGCTCCAGGAACAGGTAGCCCACCACGTAGGCGAGCACGGAGCCGGCGTACCAGGCGACGATCTGCTGACCGAGCAGCCGCCCGCGCTGCTTGGCGGGCAGCCACTCGGCGAGCAGCGAGGTCGCGATGGGGTAGTCGGCGGCCACGGCCATGCCGAGCACGAAGCGCAGCACGGCGATCGCCCACACCTGGTCGACCCAGAAGGAGAGCACCGAGCAGGCGACCATCACGAGCAGGTCGGCGGTGTACATCACCTCCCGGCCGATCTTGTCGGTCAGCACGCCGAAGAGCGCGCCGCCGACGAACATGCCGACCAGGGCGGCGGCGCCGATCAGGCTGACCTCGGCGGTGGACAGCCCGAGCTCGGGACGCATCCCGATCAGCGCGACGCCGACGATGCTCAGGATGTAGCCGTCCAGCAGCGGCCCGCCCGAGCAGGCCAGGGCCAGTCTGCGGTGGAAGGCGGTATACGGGGCGTTGTCGATGGTCTGGGACATGTGCTTGGGGTCCTCCGGAGCGTACGGAGGCGGGCGGGCCCGCTCACCGTGCGCCGGGTAGACGGCAGGTGGACGACGCCGCCCACCTCGGACGGCGCCACCGCCCGATCACACCGGGCGACCGTCCACGGTTGCCCGGGTTCGCCACCGTCACCACCGGGCCGAAGGTCGGCCGGATTCATGACCAAGGTCCCGAAGCGGACGGGCCCTCCGCCTGTGCCGATCAACGGCTCGTCCAGTCCTGCCGGGGCCGAGCGCCGTCCGGGCGCCCGATCGCGCACGCGGCGTGACCCTGGTCACTCCGGGGCCCTCAACCGGCCCTTATGTGTGGCCCGTGCCACATCGTCAGCCGTCGGCCCTCGGCCGTTCGCCGTTCACCGTTCGCCGTCCGCGCTGGGCCCGGGGCCTGAGCGGGATAGCCTGACGGCCGACACGGGAACGAGGGGGGCCGAGGCCGATGACGCACGCGATGACACCGGACGGCGTCCGCATCGCCTACCAGCTCCAGGGCCAGGGGGCGCCGCTGGTCCTGCTGGCCGGCCAGGCCAACAACCACCATTGGTGGGACGCGGTCCGCGCCGACTTCCACCCCGCCCGCAGCACCCTCACGCTCGACTACCGCGGCACCGGCGACAGCGACAAGCCCGACGCCCCCTACAGCACCGAGCTGTTCGCCCGGGACGTCATCGCCGTCCTCGACGAACTGGGCATCGACCGGGCCGACGTCTACGGCACCAGCATGGGCGGACGGGTGGCCCAGCACCTCGCGGCCCGCCACCCGCGCCGGGTCGGCGCCCTGGTCCTCGGCTGCACCTCACCCGGTGGCCCGCACGGTGTCGAACGCGGCAACGATGTCCGCCGAGCCCTGGCGCAATCCCAGCCCGGCGCCGCCCGGCAGGCCCTGCTGGAGCTGATGTACACCCCACGATGGCTCGACTCCCATCCCGGCCCGCACCACACCCTCGGCGACCCCGACATGCCCGCCCACGCCCGGCGCCACCACCTCGTGGCCAGCAACCGGCACGACGCCTGGGACCTCCTGCCGCAGATCGGCGCACCCACCCTGGTCGTCCACGGAAGCGACGACCTGCTCAACCCCGCCGCCAACGCCCCCCTGCTCGCCGACCGCATCCCCGGTGCCCGGCTGCACCTGATCCCCGAGGCCCGGCACGCCTACTTCGAGGAGTTCCGCGCCCAGGCCGGCCCCCTCGTCCTGGACTTCCTCACCACCGCCCCGCGCAGGCGGTAGGAGGGCGCTCCTCCCGGTCCTGGCCGGTCAGCCGTCCGGGACCGGAACGCCCCGGACGAGGAGGGGGAGGCCGGAGCCCGCACTCGCACGCGCGCTCGGCGGACTGGCGGGCGCGTTCGTGGATCTCCGTTACGGTTCCTCTCACCGACGCGGGTCCGAAAGGTGCGGCTTTGCCCATGCACCACGCCGGCTGACGCATCGTTCGCGAGGTTGACCGAGGAGCTGGGCGTTCGGGTGCCGGTGCGCTTCCTGTTCACCTTTGATCTCCCAGGATGCCCCGGCCTTCGGGCCGGGGAGGAATGGGGCTTGGCTCGGAGCCGGGTAGCGCCGGAGTGGTCTCCGGAGGTTGTGACGTGAGCTGTTGATGTCAGTGCCTGTCGGTAGGTTGACCGTGTGCACCTGAGGTACTCGTATCGCATCTACCCGACGGCTGGTCAGCGTGCTTCGCTGGCCCGGACGTTCGGGTGTGCCCGGGTGGTGTACAACGACGCGTTGGCGGCTCGGAAGGAAGCCCGGAAAGCCGGGCTGCCGTTTCCGAAGAGCGCGGATCTTCAGAAGCTGGTGATCACCGGGGCGAAGAAGACGGCTGAGCGGGCGTGGCTGGCCTCGGTGGGGGTGGACCCGCTGATCCAGTCCCTTCGGGATCTGGACACGGCGTACCGGAACTTCTTCGATTCCGTCTCCGGAAAGCGGGCCGGCCGCCCGGTGGGTCTTCCCCGGTTCAAGTCCCGAAAGGACAGCCGGCAGTCGTTGCGGTTCACCCGCAACGGGTTCCGTCTGCGGTCCAACGGGAAGCTGTACCTGGCGAAGGTCGGCGATGTGCGGGTGAAGTGGTCGCGGGCACTGCCCGCCGATCCGTCGTCGGTGACGGTCGTGCTGGACCCGGCCGGGCGGTACCACGCCTCGTTCGTCGTGGACGTCGAACCCGATCACCTGCCCGAGGTCGATGCCGAGGTCGGCATCGACCTCGGGCTGACCACCTACGCCGTCCTCTCCGACGGCAGCGTGATCGACAACCCGCGCTTCCTCCGCAAGGCGGAGAGGAAGCTCAAGGCCGCCCAGCGGGAACTGTCCCGCAAGGCCAAGGGCAGCAAGAACCGGGCCAAGGCCCGCGTCAAGGTCGCCAAGGCGCACGCCAAGGTGGCCGACACCCGCATGGACTGGCTGCACAAGCAGACCACCAAGATCATCCGCGAAACCCAAGCGGTGTACCTGGAGGACCTGAACGTGCGCGGCCTCGCCCGTGGCCCTCTGGCCAAGTCCGTCCACGACGCCGGATGGTCGACCTTCCGGCGACTGCTGGAGGAGAAGGCCGCCCGGTTCGGGCGCGCCGTCGGGATCGTGCACCGCGCGTTCCCGTCGTCCCAGCTCTGTTCGGCGTGCGGGCACCGTGACGGTCCCAAGCCCCTCGCGGTGCGCGAGTGGGCCTGTACGGCGTGTGGTGTGCGGCATGACCGTGACCTCAATGCTGCTCGCAACATCCTGGCCGCCGGGCAGGCGGACAGGTTAAACGCCCCTGGAGGGCCGGCAAGACCCGGCGTGGCGATCCCACGCCAGGCACGGCCCGTCGAACGGGGAACCCACCTCGGCGACCTGCCACGCACGGGTATCCGTGCCGCAGGCGCGGGAGGAATCCCCGTCCTTTAGGGCGGGGAGGATGTCAAGCACCTGCTGTAGCTCGTGCTCCGACCGCACGGGGTTCCGCCGGATCAATTCGGTCGAGACGGGCCCAGCGGTCCCAGTAGCCTCGCCCTGTGACGGAACATGAGCGGTACGCCCTGTACCGGGAAGAAGCGAAGGCGCTGGCCGAGATCGGGGATCACGTCCACGCCCAGGTCGGCCGTGTCACGGTGCGACTGCCCAGGGTCGTGGCCCAGGCCGCGGTGGACGCCTGGGAGCGGGACGACTCGGACGGCGAGCTCGGCGAGGAGACCCGTGAGCAGTACGAGGTGCGGGACCAGGCCGGCAACCTGGCGCTGATCGGCCTCGCGATCTCGGAGGGCGGCCGCTGGGAGGGCGATGAGGTCGTCGTCGACCTGCATGTCCACTCCGCGGGGGCGGCCTGGCTCAGTTACGCCGAAGCCGCGGGGACGGCCTATCGGGTGCAGGAGTAGCCGGCGATCGAGAAGCTTGACCTCAAGTCAGCTTGAGGTACAAGACTGAGCGGCATGCCGAACGACACCGCACCCCTCCGCCACCCCGCCCCTTCGAACACTGACCACACCCGGGTTCTCCCGCTGTCCGACACCGTGCTCGACGGGATCGCCGCACAACTGGCCGCCGGGGCGACGGTGGTGGGCATCGGGGAGTCCACGCGCTTCTCCCGGGAGACCTTCGGGGTGCGGGACCAGCTGTTCCGCCGGCTGGTCCGGGACCACGGCTTCCGCGCGCTGGCCGTCCAGGACAGCGCGGGTGCCGCCGCGGCCCTCGACGCGTACGTGGGCGGTGGCGGGGGCTCGGCCGCGTCCGCGCTGGCCGGCGCCTGGAGGCCCTGGCGCACCGAGGAGATGGCCACGGCCCTGGAGTGGATCCGGGCGTTCAACCGCGGCCACGCGGACGACCCGGTCCGGATCTTCGGCGTGAAGCCGGCCGAGGCGGCACCCGCCGACTACGACGCCGTCCTGGCGCACGTGCGCGCGTCGGCGCCCGAGCGGCTCGCGCAGCTGGCGGCCCACCTGGACCCCATCCGCACCGCCCACACGACCGACGAGCACGTGCAGCGGGCGCGGGGCCTCCACCCCGGACGGCCGTTCGCCGAACACGCCCGCGACGCACTCGCGTTGGTCGAATCCCTCCCCGATGTCGGGGATGCCGGCGTGGTCGCGAGGATGCGCCTGATCGTCGAGTTCCACGAGCACAGCGTCGCCGGGCGCGGCAGCTACGCGGGCGACGCCGAGGTGAGCGCCGACATCGTCGGCGACTTCCAGCACGCCACCGGGCTGCGCACCGTCTACTGGGACGGCATCGCGCACACGTCGGCGGCCGAGACGGTGCTGGGCCTGGCCCCCGAGCGCGGTCCGCAGACCACCGCCGGCACCCTGCTGCGCGAACGCTACGGCGCGCAGTACGTCTCCGCGGCGATCGGCTTCCACCACGGCGCCCTCGGCGTCGCCGTCCTCCCGGCCCCGGGCGCGGACCTGGTCGACGCCAAGCTCGGCGCAACGGACCTGCCCGCCCGCTGGCTGGACCTGCGCCACGACGACGTCCGCGGCCAGTGGGACGGACCGGCGAAGGCCCGCGTCATCAGCGGCGTCTACACCCCGGACCGCGACGCCGCCGAACACCTGGCCGTCGCCTCCCTGGCCGAAGCCTTCGACGTCCTCATCCACATCCGCGAGGTCACCCCGGTGCGCCGGCTGCCTTGAGCCCGTCGGCCGGACGACCGGAAAACCCACGACGGGCGCCAGGAACGCCGTGACGAACGGGATACCGCGGGCTTGCGCAGGCCCCACGGCTTGGGCGAGAGGGCCGGGCCGGGATCCGGAGAACCTCCGAACACCGACGCAGGCCCGGACCGTTCGCGGTCCGGGCCTGCGCTTCATCCTCCGGACGCGAGGTCCGGCAGCTGCGGCGACCGGCGGCCACCGGCTCGGTGATTCGTCACCGGGCCGCCAGCGCACCGGCGGCGCGACGCATGTCGGCGAGGGCTGAGGCCAGCCGGGCAGAGCCAACGGTGGCCGCAAGCGCGGCCGCCTGGGCGGCGTGGTGGTCGGCTTCGGCGCGGTCGCCCTGCCGGTAGAGCACGGTAGCCAGGCGCGTGGTGGCCATCATGCTGCCCGCCGGCAGCCGACAGGGCTTGCGACAGGCCACCAGCACCGGCGCCGTCATCCTCACCCCCGGCCCGTTCCGGGCTCTGTTCGAGGAGTACGTCCAGCGTCAGGCCCGGCCCGACGAGGCCTCCCCGCCGACATCATCGAGCCCGGCCGTGTCCACGCCACGGAGGAGTCCAGCCAGCCCACAGGGGGAAGGGTGGAAGGGGCGGGCGGCTCGGCACTCCGCCAGCCTCGGTCGAACAGTGACGATTCGTCAGTCGGATTCGGCGGCAGCCCCCTTCGGGCGCCGCCGCCGTTCTACGCTGGAGCCGAGATGTGACTGCGCTGCTTCGGAGGTGATCGCATGGCTGATCTCGACTTGGCTACCGCATCGTGGATGAAGTCGACGTACGGCCAACAAGGCGGGGACTGCCTTGAGGTTGCGCGCGGCTTTTGTGAGTTGATGCCAGTCCGGGACTCCAAGGACCCGAACGGGCCGGCCCTGGTCTTCCCGGCCGAGGCCTGGGTGTCGTTCGTCGCCGCTGTTCGCAGCGGCGAGTTCGGCGAGGTTTGAGAAGAGCGTCATGGCCGAGCACGTAGATCTGACCGGCGGCAGATGGCGGAAGTCCTCGTACTCCAACAACGGTGGCGACTGCGTCGAATTCACCGCGGACTTCCCCGGTCTTGTTCCCGTCCTGACTCGAAGGCTCCCCAGGGTCCGGCCCTGCTCTTCCGGGCTCAGGCGTGGGGGGCATTCATTGCCGCTGTCCGCAGCGGCGAGTTCGGCGACGTCTGACCTCGACAAGCCGAAGGCCCGGACCGCCCCCAGCGGTCCGTCCCGGTCCCTGCCGTCTTGATCAGCCGACCGGGACCGGGACGCCCCGGACGAGGAGGGGGAGGCCGGCGCCGTGCTCCCACGCGTCCCAGGCGTCCTCGACGCGCCGGTACTGGTCGTCCGTCATGACCCTGCGCAGCTTGGCCGGGGGCGCCCAGTGCAGGGCGCGGATGTCCTGCGGCGGCTGGTGCGGGCGGACCGCTGCGGCCTGCCGGGAGGTGACCACCCCGCCCGCGTACACGAAGTCGAGGCCTTCGCAGAGTTCGCCGGCGGGGGAGTAGTCGACCGAGAGGATCGTCCGCAGCGGCAGGACGAGCCCGGTCTGCGTTTCGAGGTGACGCCGGGCGGCGAGGTGGGGGAGCTCGTTCTGCTCGGCGCTGCCACCGGGCATGACCAGCCCGTCGTGGTGGACGGAATCGACCAGGAGCACGAAGAAGTCGCCCGACCCTCCGGGGTCCTCGCGCAGAACGAAGACCTGCTGCCCCGACCGCCGGCCGGGAGGCTTGCTGTGGAAGAGGGACTTGCTCAACTCTGCTCCCGGGGTGATGAGTTGATGCCGGAAGGAAGCGGCCACCCGCCGAACGGCCGCCGACGCGACTTCCCGCAGGTCCCCGGCGCGGTCTCCCGGGGGTCGAGCGACCGGATCAGGCCCAGGTCGACCCGCCGCTCGGGCCCGGTGGACCCCAGCGGCCGAAGCACCGCCTTTCCGAACGCCACCTCGACGAAGACGCCCTCGCACGGCTTGCCGCTGTCGAGGCTGCTGAAGTCCCGCACCACCTCGTGGAGTTGGAACCAGGTATCGGGTCTCTGCACATCGGGCATGGGGGTCTCCGTAGGTTGCGCTGCGCTTCCGGTGAATCACCGGGTGTAGCCATGGTGGCGCTCCGCCCCCTACGATCGGAAGCCGATCTGAAGCTTGAAGTCAGTGCTCGGCAAGTAGGTGAAGGTCAATGAAGCTCAAGGAACTTGATCCAACATCAGGCCCGTGGGCGCCGTTCGGAGTGCAACTTCGCAGGTCACGCAAGGCTGCTGGTCTCACGCAAGCTCAGTTGGCGAGGCGCGTGGGAGTCGATCCCTCCTATGTCTCCTACGCCGAACTTGCCCCGCCCGACCGAACCCCGCCAAGCGAGAAGTTCGCACGTGACGCCGATCGTGTGCTTGAGACGGGCGGAACCTTGCTGCTGATGTGGCTCCAGGCCAAGCACTCGGCATTGCTGGAGGGGTTCCCCGAGTACGCAGCTCAGGAGCAGAACGCCACCGAGATAAGGATCTACGAGGCTGGAATCATCCCAGGCCTCTTCCAGATCGAGCCCTACGCCCGGGCTCTGGCAGCCAGCGATGTCCGTCGGGGCACGATCACACCGCAGCAAGCGGACGAACGAGTAACCTACCTGCTCACGCGGCAGCAGCTACTCCAGCGCGCCCGACCGCCGCTGGTGCATGCTGTACTGGACGAGAGTTGCCTGCATCGTCCTATCGGCGGTCGCGAGGTGATGAGGGCTCAGCTCTCCCGCCTGGAGGAGCTGTATGCCGTCAATAACGTGATCCTTCAAGTTGCACCGTTCGCGCTGGCGGAGGAACGCCCCTTCGCTTTGCCGATGGTGCTCCTGACTCTCCCCGGCCAGTCTCTCCTGGGCTACTCAGAATCCGAGGGCCGAAGCCACCTGGAGCGGGACACCGAACGGCTCGCCATCTGGAGGAAACACTACGATCGACTCCAGGTGGGAGCGCTGGCCGAGACGGCGACTCTCGAATGGATGCGCGCTGCTCGGAAAGGGATCTAATGTCCGACATCAACTTGACCGCCGCCCATTGGGTGAAGGCGAGCTACAGCCAGCAAGGCGGCAATTGCGTTGAGGTAGCCCCGAGCTTCCCCGGTCTTGTTCCGGTCCGTGACTCCAAGAACCCTGAAGGTCCGGCCCTCGTGTTCCCGATCGAGGAATGGCAGTCATTCGTCGCCGCTGTCTGCAGCGGCGAGTTCGGCGGGGTCTGAGTCGAAGCCGGAAGCGAAGGCCCCCGCTTGGGGCGGTTTCAGGGGCGTTGGTTGTCCGGGGCCAGGCTACGAAGAATCAGTCAGGACGCTCGGCTGGGGTTCCTGGGTGTCATGCCGGTTCGTGACTCGAAGGACCCGGAAGGGCCCGCCCTGATCTTCCCCTTCGCGGCCTGGGAGTCGTTCGTCTCCGCCGTCCGCAGCGGGGAGTTCGGCGACATCGGAAGCTGACATGCCGCAGGCCCGGGCCGCTCCCACATGCGGTCCGGGCCTGCGGACGTTCTTCCGTCCGTCCGTCTCTTACGAGCCGGCGGTGGCCGCCTCCAGGGTGGTGGCCATCACCGGGCTGGTGAAGGTGTTCGTCGCGTCCGCCGTGGACTCGTGGTACGAGCCCCACTTGAGGTAGTTGCGGTCGCCGTCCCAGGTGGTGCCCTTGAAGGTGCCCGACCCGGTGGTGAAGGTCTGCTTCTTGCCGTCGAACCAGAAGTCGATGGTGCCGTCGGTCCGCCCCAGGCGGATCTTCAGCGCGTAGGAGTGCCACTGGCCGTTCGCGGTCGGCGCGGTCCACAGCGTGTGCGACACGTGCTCGGTGTCCCACTCCTGCAGCCGGATGCGGCCGTTGGTCGCGTCGATCTCGATCGGGTGGTTGGCCGTATCAGTGCTCGGCGAGCACTTGAGCTGGAAGACGTACCGGCTGTTGTCGTCCTTGATGTCCACCTTGGACGACCAGCCGAGGTAGAAGGTGTCGCCGTTCTTCAGGTCGGGACCGACCGTCTCGCAGCGCTCCTCGCCGGCGGCCTGGTGCGCCCGCCACACCTTGCCCTTGGCGGCGTCGTCGACGACCTTGAAGTTGCCGGAGGCGCACTGCACGGAGGCGAAGGAGGACGCCCCCTTGCTGGTGTTCGGGGTCCAGAGGACCTTGCCCGCCGCGCTGCTGGGCGTCACCGAGACACAGGTGATGGCGAGAGTGGCGGCGGCCACGCCTCCGTAGGAGAGCTTGCGGCGGCGGGACGGACGGGACATGGGTCTCCCCGGGGTCGAAGGGGCGGACATGGGCGTACGCAGCGATTCGACCATCCTCCGGGCCCTGTGACCAGGCGGAACAACCGGCGGAAGTAGCCATGGGGCCACTTCCGCCGGTCGACTCCGGTACGAGCCGTCAGCGGTCGGCGCCGGTGCCGGCGTCGGCCTGCTCGTCGTCCGAGGAGGTGCCCTCGTCCAGCAGCGGTTCCTGCGTCTTGAGGTGGGCGGGGGCCAGGGCCCGCAGCGCGTGGTAGCCGGTGATGACGACCAGGGTGCCCAGGGCGATGCCGCTGAGGCTGAAGGTGTCGGTGAACTTCAGGGTGACGTTGCCGATGCCGATGATGATGCCCGCCGCGGCCGGCACCAGGTTGAGCGGATTGCGCAGGTCCACGCCGGACTTGGTCCAGATCTGCGCGCCGAGCAGGCCGATCATGCCGTACAGGATGACGGTGATGCCGCCGAGCACCCCGCCGGGGATGGCGGCGACGACGGCGCCGAACTTGGGGCAGAGGCCGAAGAGCAGCGCGAAGCCGGCGGCCGCCCAGTAGGCGGCGGTGGAGTAGACCCGGGTCGCGGCCATGACGCCGATGTTCTCCGAATAGGTGGTGTTCGGCGGGCCGCCGACGGCGGTGGAGAGCATGGAGGCGACGCCGTCCGCGGAGATCGCGGTGCCCAGCTTGTCGTCGAGGTTCGAGCCGGTCATCTCGCCGACGGCCTTGACGTGTCCGGCGTTCTCGGCGACCAGCGCGATCACCACGGGCAGTGCGACCAGGATCGCGGACCACTGGAAGGAGGGGCCGTGGAAGGTGGGCAGGCCGACCCAGTCGGCCTTGCCGACGCCGGACAGGTCCAGGCGCCAGTGGTCGGTCATGTGGCCGCCCGCGTCCACCGAGTGGATCTTGCCGAAGACGCGGTCGAAGACCCAGGAGATCCCGTACCCGAAGACCAGTCCCAGGAAGATCGCCACCCGCGACCAGAAGCCGCGCAGGCCGACCACGGCCAGCCCGGTGAAGAGCATCACCAGCAGCGCCGTCCACTGGTCCTGCGGCCAGTACGTGGACGCCGTGACCGGGGCCAGGTTGAAGCCGATCAGCATGACGACCGCGCCGGTGACGATCGGCGGCATCGCCGCGTGGATGATCCGCGCCCCGAACCGCTGGACGGCGACGCCCACCAGGAACAGCGCCACGCCCACGACGAACACCGCGCCGGTCACCGTCGCGCTGGTGCCGCCCTGGGCCCGGATCACCGCGGCGGCGCCCACGAAGGACAGCGAGCACCCCAGTTGACTTCCGCTCCCCCGGCTAGGGCCGGGGGATTCCTGCCACGGTCGTCTGACCGTCTCGGTGGGTTCCTGCTTCTTCGCGCTGTGCCGGAACAGGTCCCGGTCTTACCTGCGCTCGACAGGCTGTCACCGCCAGTCCGGCGGCCTTGGCTGTGTTGACGGCGGCGTTGATGTCCCGGTCGAGCCACACGCCGCATGCCCGGCACTGCCAGACGCGGACGCCCAGGGGCTTGGGGCCGTCCTGGACGCCGCAGTTCGAGCAGACCTGCGAGGTAGGTTCGAAACGGCCGATGCGGGTGAAGGTGCGCCCGTAGCGGGTGGCCTTGTACTCCAGCATCGTGACGAACGCCGACCATCCGGCGTCGTGGACGGACTTGGCGAGCCTGGTCCGGGCGAGTCCGTTGACCGCCAGGTCCTCAACGGCAACCGCTTGGTTCTCGCGGATGATCTTCGTTGAGAGCTGGTGGTGGAATTCGCGCCGGGCGTCGGCCACCCGCGCGTGCGCGCGGGCGACCTTGGCACGGGCCTTGTCCCGGTTCTTGCTGCCCTTCTCCTTACGGGAGAGATCCCGCTGTGCCTTCTTGAGACGCTTCTCGGCCCGGCGCAGGAAACGGGGGCTGTCGATCTTCCGGCCGTCCGAGAGGACGGCGAAGTGGGTCAGGCCGAGGTCGATCCCGATGCGCCCGCCCGTCTCGGGCATGCGCCCGAGGTCGGAGGCCGGATCGGTCTCGATGACGAAGGACGCGAAGTACCGGCCCGCGCTGTCCCTGACCACGGTCACCGTGGACGGCATCGACGGCAGTGCGCGGGACCACTTCACCCGCACATCGCCGATCTTCGGCAAGGACAGGTCACCGCCCGGCGTGATCTTCCACCGGGCGTTCGCGGTGAACCGGACCGACTGACGTGTGTCCCGCTTGGCCTTGAAGCGGGGCGCGCCGGGCTTCGGGCCCTTGCGGGTGCCTTTGAGGCCGGCGAAGAAGTTGGAGTACGCGGTCTCCAGGTCCCGGAGGGACTGTTGCAGGACGACCGCCGACACCCCGCCGAGCCATGCGCGCTCGGGGGTCCTCTTCGCTTCGGTGATCAGCAGCTTCGACAGGTCGCCGATCGTCGGGTATGGCAACCCGTCCGCACGGGCTGTCTCACGAGCCCGAAGGGCGTCGTTGAACACCACCCGCGCGCACCCGAACGCCCGTGCCAGCGCAGCACGCTGAGGCCCGTTCGGGTACAAGCGGAAGCTGTACCGAAGCTGCACGAAAAACACTGTACTAACTAAAGTTCCTTTATGGCCGGGTATCAGAACATCACTTCGCTTTCCTCATGCCCACTCGGTTCTTGTGATGAAGCACCGGCGTCGCGCGTTCACCGACGCCCACCTCAAGCGCACGGAAGAGATCATGCCCGCGGCCTGTGCGGACTTCGAAACCGAGCCGGTGGAATTCAACGGCAAGGCCAACCACGTCCACCCGCTGGTGAAATTCCCGCCCAGGTGGCGATCTCCAAGGTGGTCAACAGCCTCAAGGGCGTCGGCTCCCGCCGTCTACGCCAGGAGTATCCCGCGCTGTTCAAGCACTACTGGCGCGCACAGTGCCTCTGGTCCGGGTCGTATGTCGCCGGATCGGACGTCGAGCAGCAGAACCGACCCGTCTGAGCCGAGGCCAACAGCGCGGGAGACCGCCGGATTCAGCGGAGAGCAGGGTTCGGAATCGCTTCGCCACCGGGCTGAGGCCCGGCGCACTGCGATTAATCCCGGTAGCTGGGCACCCGGCCGCGGGTGGACAGCAGGAAGATGACGGTCGCCACGCCGGACATCATGATCGCGAGGTTCGGGTCGAGCCCCATCAGGACGGGCGCCACGAAGCTCGCTCCGAACATCGCCACCACGTGCTGGGCGCCGAGCCCTGCCGTGCGGGGCCAGGAGAGCCGTTCGTCGGGGCGGACGACCGCCCCCGGCGCGGGTGTGCGCCCGTCGCCGTGCAGCTTCCAGCGGACGCCGAGATCCATGATGGGGTTTCGCTTTCTGTACTTCCGAAGATCCGTCCGCACCATTCTGGTGGCCGCCGCGGGTTGCGCCGAATCCCCCCTCGTCTCGGCCCCGCGTTCCAGGGGCCCGGCATCCGCCCTGGTCAGCGCCTGCCCGGGCGTTCCGCCGTCCCGAACTGCCGGTGATCCCTGGCGGCCGGGAGGGATCACCGCGCAAGCTCTCACCCGAGGCCGCGGACCCCGTCACGCACCGGCAACGGTCCTGCGCCCAGGGGCCCGTGACGCCCAGTCGTCATTGTGCGGTCACCTGGGTGTCGCCTGGGCGACACCCTGTGATCAGCGGATCGCCTACTGTCATATGCTTGTCACATTGAATGGGGAGCGGGTTTTGGATTTCCGATTGCTGGGCTCGGTGGCCGCGGTGGCCGCGGACGGCCGGGAGCTGCCGGTCGGGTCCGCCAAGCGCCGCAGCCTGCTGGCCATGCTGCTGCTGAACCCCGGCGCGCCGGTCGCCGTGGACCGGCTCACCGAGACGCTGTGGGACGAGGAACCGCCCCGGCACTCGCGCACCGTCATCCACAACCACGTCTCGGGCCTGCGCGCGCTGCTCGCCGCGCACGACGCGCCCGCCGGCGGCGTCGAGCTGGTCACCGACGGCGGCGCCTACCTGCTGCGGGTGCCCGACCTCGCGGTGGACACCGCCCGCTTCGAACACCTCCTGCGCTCCGCCCGCTCGACACCCGACACCGCCGAGACGGTCGCGGCGCTCCGGGAGGCGCTCGCGCTGTGGCGCGGCCCCGCACTGGCCGGCACCGCGCCCAGCGTCCCGCTGCAGTGCGCCGCGCACGCCCTGGAGGAGCTGCGGCTCGCGGCCGTGGAGGAGCTGGCGCGCGCCCACGGCCGGCTCGGCGACCACGGCGCGGCGGCGGGCGTGCTGTCCACCGAGGCCACCATGAACCCGCTGCGCGAGTCGCTGGTCGCGGCGCTCATCCTGGCGCTCGGCCGGGCCGGGCGGCGCTCGGAGGCGCTGGACTGGTTCCACCGCACCCGCCGGGCGCTGGCCGAGGAACTGGGCATCGACCCCGGTCCCGAACTCGTCGAGGCCTACGACTCCCTGCTGCGCACGGACGCCGCCTCCCTGCGGCCCGACCGGGTCCCGCCCCCGCGGGTGGCCACCGTCGGCGGCCTGGCCTCCGTCCCCGACCCGGTCCCCGCACACGCCCCCGCCCCTGCCGCACCGGCCGCGGCGCCCGTCCCCGCCCCCATGCCCACCCCGGCCGCCGGAGCCGCCGCCACCGCCGGACCCGCGACCGCCACCGCCCCGGCCGGCGCCGCGCGCCCGCCGCGCGCCACACCCTGGCCCTTCCCCCGCCGCCCGCGCGGCTTCTCCGGCCGGGAGGACGAACTGGCCGCGCTCGACCGGGCCACCACCGGCCCCGGCGCGATCGCCGTCGTCACCGGCGGCGCCGGGATCGGCAAGACCACCCTCGCCCTGTACTGGGCCCACCGCCGCCAGGACGACTTCCCCGACGGCCGGCTGTTCGTCGACCTCTGCGGCCACAGCCCGCTGCCCGAACGCTCCACCCCCGCCGTCCTGCGCGAACTGCTGCTCGGCCTGGGCCTGCCCGCCGAGCAGATGCCCGCGACCCCGGAGGCCATGGCCGCCCGCTACCGGGAGCTGACCGCCGACCGCCGGATGCTCATCGTCCTGGACAACGCCCGCCGCTCCGACCAGGTCCGTCCGCTGCTGCCCGACGGCGAGGACTGCGTCACCCTGGTCACCAGCCGCGACCGGCTCGGCGGCCTGGTCACCTCCGACGCCGCCCGCCCCGTCCCGCTCGCCGAACTGTCGCCCCCGCAGGCCGTCACCCTGCTCGCCGCCACCCTCGGCGCCGACCTGGTCGCCGCCGAACCCGAAGCCGCCGCCCGGCTGGCCGGCCTGTGCGACGGCCTGCCGCTCGCGCTGCGCCTGGCCTCCGCCCGCGTCGCCACCGGCCCGGCCCGCGACCTCGCCGTCCTCGCCGACGAACTGGCCGACGAACAGGGCCGGCTGGGCATCCTCGACATCGAGGACACCAGCGTCGCCGCCGCCCTCGCCCTCACCGTCCAGCACCTGTCCGATCCCGCCCGCCGGATGTTCCACCGCCTCGGCGCGCACACCGGCACCACCCTCGACAGCCGTACGGCCGCCGCGCTCGCCGACTGCCGCCCCGGCGAGGCCTCCGGCGCGCTCGGCCAGCTCGCCACCGCCCACCTCATCGTCGAGATCGGCCGGGACGCCTACACCCTGCACGACCTCGTCCGCCTCTACGCCCGCAGCCTGCCCGGCGAGGTCGACGACGAGGTGCTGCCGCGTCTGCTCGACCACCTGCTGAACACCCTGCTCGTCGCCTGCGACGCCGCCGAACCCGGCAGCGAGCCCTGCTGCACCCCGCCGGCCG
The DNA here is from genome assembly GCF_055576085.1 of Kitasatospora sp. NPDC033851. Lineage (NCBI taxonomy): Bacteria > Bacillati > Actinomycetota > Actinomycetes > Kitasatosporales > Streptomycetaceae > Kitasatospora > Kitasatospora sp. NPDC033851. Next base: position 130,998 of record NZ_JBVIRL010000015.1, read on the forward strand.
GCAGCCGGCGCCCCGCCGACGTGCGCCCGTTCCCGGACCGGGAGAGCGCACTCGCCTGGTACGCCGCCGAGCGCGACACCCTGCGCGGCGCGGTCGAGGCGGCGGTCGCGGCCGGACTGCACGACCGGGCCTGGCGCCTGGTCCTGCTGCAGTGGCCGCTGATCGTGTGGCAGGTCCGGGACGGCTGGGTGCCGCTGCTCGAACACGGCCTGGCCGCCGCCGAGGCCGACCACGACCCAGCCGCCCAGTCCCGCGCCCGCGCCCTGCTCGGGTGGGTCCTGCTGGAGGAGGGCCGCCACGAGCAGGCCCTCGTCCACCTGGAACGCGCCCCCGACCTCGCCGCCCAGGCCGGCGACGGCACCGCGCAGGCCGTCGCCCTGATGAACCTGGCCGTCGCCCTCGGCCGCTACGGCAGGAACGCGCGGGTGCGCGGCCTGCTGGTCCGCGCCCTCTCGCTGTCCGAGCGGGCCGCCCGCGCCGACCTGGTCGCCCTCGCCCGCCAGCACCTCGCCCAGGAATGCCTGACCGCCGGCGCCCCCGAGGAGGCCGCCCACCACGCCGCCCGCGGCCTGGCCGTCGCCGAACCCCCCTTCCCCGCCGCCCGCCGGGTCCTGCTGCTGACCCTCTACGGCCGCGCCCTCGCCGCCACCGGCCACCCGGAGGAAGCCGCCCACCACCTCGACGCCGCCGTCCGCGAGGCCCGCGCCCACCGGTTCGGGGAGGGGGAGGCGGGCGCCCTGGCAGCCCTGCACGCCCTCCCGGCCGCGGCGGCCACGGCCCTCGCGACGGTCACCGCGACGGTGCCGGCTCCCGCGACGGCCACCGCGACGGCGAGGGCCACCGCCGGGGCGCCCGCCCCGGGCGGCCGCTGACCGCGGCGACGCCTACCGCCTGCGGCCCGCCCCCGCGCGCTGACCCGAGGCCGGTAAAACCCTCCGCCACCGGTAGAACCGTCCGCCACAGGGAAAGTGACGTCGCATCAGTGTCGGCGGGGGCGGCACCGTGCCCGAACGGTTCGTCCTCGCCGCCCGCCCGACCGAGGGAAGCGCGATGACCGTGCCGCCGGAGTGGAACCGCCAGACCGAACTGCTGGAGCTGTACAAACTCGCCGTGGAGATGGCCGACCGCGTCTCGGCCCGCCGGGGCACCGCCAACACCTTCTTCCTGTCCGTGCAGACCGCCCTGGTCACCCTCATCGGCTTCGGCATACCCAGGCTCTCCGAGTCCCCGTGGTGGGTGCCCACCGCCGTCGCCCTGGCCGGCATCACCCTCTCCGTCGCCTGGTGGATGCAGCTGCGCAGCTACCGGGACCTCAACGCCGCCAAGTTCAAGATCATCAACGCCCTGGAGGAGCAACTCGCGACGCGGATCTACACCGACGAGTGGGACACCCTCAGGAACGCGACCCGCAGCGGCCGGTGGCACAAGCACTACACCGAACTCGGTACCACCGAGCGGGCCGTGCCGGTCGTCTTCGCGGCGGCCCACCTGATCCTGCTCACCGGCACCCTGGTCACCGGCACACTGGCCTGATGAGCCACCTCGATCCCATCGCCGATCTCATCCGCGCCTGCCTGCCCTCGGAGGCGAGACCTCCCGCCGGCTCCGACGACCTCTTCCGCCTCTACGCCGTCCTGCTCCAGGCCAAGGGCGACCAGGTCACCGACGAGGACGTCCACAACGCCTGGACCGCCTGGACCCAGTCGACCGACGACACCCACCAGGCCCTGGTGCCCTTCGACGAACTCGACGCCCCCACCCGCGCCCTGGACACCCCCTACACGCTGGCCATCCGCACCGCCGCCCGCAAACTCCACCACCCCACGGCCCGCTGAGGACCGGGGCCCGCGGACGGGGCAGTGCCGCCGCCGCGGGCCCGGGCCGCCGGTCACGCCGGGCAGCCGCCGCCGGGTTTCACGAAACCTCCACCCCGGATGGCCGCATCGACCGGCTGTCACCGGGTAACCGGGCGGTTCGACCGTGCCGACACGAGGAAGGGAATCCGATGGCCGTGCCCACTGGTGAACTGCCCGTTTCCGCCGAGCCGTCGACGGGTGAGCCGTCGGCCCCCGCGGCCGTGCCCGACGGGGGGCTGCGGGACCTGCTCCCACCGCAGCTCGCCGCGGCCGACGATCCGCGCGAGATCGCCCCGGCCGACGCACGGCAGCTCACCCGGGTGCTGCTGCGCCGGCTCGCCACCCTGGAGGAGGGGACGCGGGAGTACTCCTACGTCCGCGCCACCCTGGTGGAGATGAACCTGTCCCTGGTGCGGTTCGCGATCCGCCGCTTCACCGCGCACCGCGAGCCCCAGGAGGACCTGCTGCAGGTCGGCGCGGTCGGCCTGATCAAGGCCATCGACCGCTTCGACCCCGGCCTCGGCGTCGAGTTCACCACCTTCGCCATGCCGACCGTCCTCGGCGAGATCCGGCGCCACTTCCGCGACACCACCTGGGCCGTCCACGTGCCGCGCCGCCTCCAGGAGCTGCGCATCGTCCTGGCCCGGGCCCAGGAGAGCCTGGCACAGGAGCTGGACCGGGCCCCCACGGTCGCCGAACTCGCCCGCCACCTCGACCTCTCCGCGGAGGAGGTGGTCGAGGGCCTGACCGCCGCCAACGGGCACACCGCCGGCTCCCTGGACACCGGCACGGAGGACGACGAGGGCCCCGGCCCGCTGGGCGAGCGCCTCGGCGAGGACGACCCGGACCTCTCCCTCGTCGAGGACCTGGTGGCGCTCAAGCCGCTGGTCGCCGCCCTGCCCGAGCGCGAGCGCCTCATCCTCTCGATGCGCTTCTGCGAGGACCTGACGCAGTCCCAGATCGGCGCCCGCCTCGGGCTGTCCCAGATGCACGTCTCCCGGCTGCTCAGCCGCACCCTGCGGCAGCTGCGCGAGGGACTGGAGGACGCCTGACCGTGCGCCGCGGCGAACCCGCCCCGGGCGGGCAACCCGCCCGGGGCGGCACCGATCCACGACCCCCTGCTTGGCCGACGGGCGCGACCTCCGTATGGTCGAAGGGCACGGACAGGGAGGGGACGACGATGACGCCATCCGACGACCAGAGGGAGATCGTGCTGGCGGCCTCCCCGCCCCGGCCTGAGCTGGCGGTGCGGACCCGTCACGAGGCCTGCGGCGCGGTGGTGTGCGTCCTGGTGGGCGACCTCGACATCGAGACGCTCGCACCGGCCGCCGACGCGCTCACCGCCCTGGTCGCGCAGCGCCCCCGCGCGGTGGTGATCGACCTCGCCGGCGTGGGCTTCTGCGACTCCTCCGGCCTGAACCTGCTGCTCAAGACGCGCCTCGCGGCGGGGGAGGAGCGGGTGGCCCTGTACCTGGCCGCCGTGTCACCCACCGTCATGCGGGTCCTCGAACTGACCGGCGCGCAGGCCGTGTTCTCCCTTCACGAGTCGGTCGCAGCGGCCCTGGAGGCCTGAGCCGGGGCGGTCGGTCCTCCCGGCGCGGGCGGCGCACCGGGCGCGCCGTCCGGGCCGCGGCCCGGGTGTGCCGTTCGCGCCACGGCCCGGGGCCGTGGCGGTGCATAATCCGGAAAGCACCGGGAATCCGACCATGCGAACCGCCGTCGATCCGAAAGGGTGCCCTCACAGCAATCCGTGTGACTACCTGACGGATGATCACATATCAACATGCTGTTCCGCCCTGGCGGCGAAACGGCTGTCCATGACCCGCTACGCGGGCGATCCATTTCCTTCCCTGGCTGAAGCCGGGAGTATCCACGGAGATATCAGATGAGCCGGGGAACCCTCGATGGTGATCCGCACCGGGCCGGGACCGCGCTGCCCGTCGGCGGCCAGCGCAGACGGCTGACCCTGGCCGGGCTCCCCAAGCCGGTCGCCCACGCCAGGACCTTCACCGCCGGCGCCTTGGCCGACTGGTACGCGTGCACCGGCGAGGGCGCCGCCGCGGACGTCGTCCTGCTGGTGGCGGAACTTGTGGCCAACGCCATGCTGCACGGAGGCGGCCCGCTGGAGCTGGTCCTGGACGCCACCGGGGCCCGGCTGCGGGTCGAGGTCAGCGACCGCAGCCCGGCCATGCCCGTCCCGTGTCTGCCCCACGTGCCGGCCCTGCCCGGCGGCCACGGCCTGGTCATCGTGCAGCGCATCGCCGACCGCTGGGGCGCCGAAGCGCACAGCCAGGGCAAGACGATCTGGGCCGAGTTCGACGCCCGGCGCCTGACCCGCGCCTGACCCGGCCGCCCCTCCCGCGCACGGCGGGCGGGCGGCCGGCGGTCAGCGGACGCGGGCGCGTTTCAGAGGATGCGCCTCAGAGGATGCGACCGCTGTAGAACGGGCCGTAGTAGAGCCCGTACCGGTCGCGGGCGTCGAGTTCCGCCTCGGCCGTCTCGTCGCCGAGGTCGGGGCTGTTACGGATCTCCGCCTTGGTCCGGTCGACGTACACCTTCTGCTCCCCGACCTCGATGCGGGCGACGGTGCCGGCCGGCAGGAGCACCCGCTTGCCGAAGATCCAGGGGCCGGTGTCGACCACCAGGTACTGGGCGCCCACCTCCTCGGACAGCTTGTCCACCTTGCCGATCGGGCCGTCCTCGGCCTCCACGTGGAACCCGATGAGGTCGGTGCCGGCGGTGTGGCCGCTGGCGCTGCGGAACTCCCAGATGTCGACGTCCCCACTCATGTCCCGTTCCCTTCCCTTTCGTGCCGTGGTGCGGGCCGGACGGGTGCCCGGCCCCGCGCGTACGCGCGATGACCGCGTGCCCCGCAGCGCCGCTTCCATGCCGCGCCCGCGCCCGGGCCCGCCCGGGTCCGCCCCCTGTCGTCGCGCCGGCAGGAATGGTTGGGCCGCGCCGGGAAAAACGAGCAGGCGGCACCGGGCCGGGCGGCGTGGACCGCCCAGCCGTCGGGGCCCGGGGCGGAAGGGAAGAACGGACGATGTGGTGGAGTCTGGTACGCCTGGCACTCGCGGGCGCCGCGGCGGTCCTCGCCGCGTACGGTCTGGACCGGATCGCGCAGTTCGCGGTACGGCGGCTGGCCGCCCGCGGGGGCACCACCGGCGTGCCGAAGCTGGTGCGCAGGTGCCGGCTGCCGATCCTGGCTCTGACAGCGTGCCTGCTCCTGCTCGGCGCCCTCCCGTGGGTCGCCGCGCCGGCCGCCGCCCGCGAGGGGCTGCGCCACCTGGCGGTGATCCTGGCCATCGCCGCCGGCGGGTGGCTGTGCGCCCGGGTGGTGGCGCTGCTCGTGGACAGCACCCTCAGGCTCGCCGTGCACCGCCGCGACCCGGCGTGGGCCGGCCGCGCCCGCACCCAGGCCGACCTGCTCGGCAGGATCGGCCAGGCGATCGTCGCCCTGGTGACGCTGGGCGCGGTCCTGATGACCTTTCCGGCGGTGCGCGGCATCGGCACGAGCCTGCTCGCCTCCGCCGGCCTGGTCGGCGTGGTGGCCGGTGTGGCGGCCCAGAGCACGCTGGCCAACGTCTTCGCCGGCGTCCAGCTGGCCTTCGGCGACCTCGCCCGGATCGGGGACGTGGTCGTGGTGGGCGGCGAATGGGGGACGGTGGAGGAGACCACCCTGACGGCCGTGGTGATCGAGACCTGGGACCAGCGGCGACTGGTGATGCCGATGTCCTACTTCGTCGGCCGCCCCTTCGAGAACTGGTCCCGCCGCTCCAGCCGGATCACCGGCACCGCGCTGCTCCACCTCGACCACCACGCCCCGGTCGCCCAGCTGCGGGAGGAGTTCGACGCGTTCCTGGCGAAGAACGCGCTGTGGGACGGCGAGGGCAGCGCCCTACAGGTGGTCGACACCACCCCGACCACCATCGTGGTCAGGGTGCTGGCCACCGCCGCGAACGGCGCCGACGCGTTCGAACTGCGCTGCGAGCTGCGCGAGCACCTGGTCGGCTTCCTGCGCGACCACCACCCGTACGCCCTGCCCCGCCTGTCCGTGGCGCAGGCCCCCGGCCCGCGCCCGCAGGTCCCGGACCCCCGGGCCGCCGACGAGGCGCCCCGCCCTCCCCAGGGCCCGCCCCGGCCGTGACCGGCACCGGGCCGGGCGGCCCGGACGGGGCGGCGGTTCATCCCCGCGCGGGCGCCCCGGCGGCGGCGAGGAGCGCGTGCACGGTGGCGGCCATGGTGTGGCGCGCCTGTTCGACGTCCAGGCCGCAGCCGCGCCAGTGGTGCCAGGTGCTCCACGTGGTCACCGCGTCCAGGCCGTTGAGCAGGTCGGTGCGGGCGGGCTCGGGGAGCGGGTCGAGTTCCGCGGCGAAGACCTGGGTGAGGCGCAGGCGCGCGAAGTCCAGCATCTGCCGGACGGCCTCCTGGATCCGCGAGGAGGGGTTCTCCAGCCGCATGACGGCCAGTCTGGCCGGGGTGACGCCCTCCAGGATGCGGGCGCGCTGTTCGGTGAGGGCTGCCACGCGCAGCTCGCGCGGCCCCTCGGTGGGAAGCGGCCTGATCTGGGCCGCGAGCTGTTCCAGGCGCCGGTCGACGGCCACTTCGGCGAGCTCGGCCATGTCCGCGAAGTGGTGGAACACCAGGCGGCGCGAGACGCCTGCCCGTTCGGCCACCTTGTCGGCGGGGAAGTGGGCCTGGTTCTCGTCGAGCAGTGACAGCACGGCGTCGGCGATCTTCTCGCGGGTCTGCCGCCCGCGTTCCGTGCGCCCGTCGGGGACGGGCGCGGCGGCTTCGGACCGTTTCACGTGGGCTCCTCGCCCTCCGCGCTCGCCGCCGACGGCCGCACCGTCCGCTGGCAGGTCACTCCGGCCACCGCCCCCTCCGACCCCGCCACCACCGCCCTCGTCCACCGGCTGCGTTCGGACGTGCTGCCCGCCGCCACCGGGAGCGGCCAGGTCCTCCACGTCGGCGGCACCCCCGCCGCCCAGGCGGACCTCAACGCGCGGATCGCGCAGCGCATGCCGCTGGTCGTCGGCTTCGTCCTGACCGTTGCGGGCCTGCTCCTGCTGCTGGCCTTCCGCTCGCCGGTCGTCGCGGCGAAGGCGGCCGTGATGAACCTGGTCTCGGTCGCCGCCGCCTACGGTGTGCTCACCGCCGTCTTCCAGCAGGGCCACGGTGCCCGGCTGATCGGCCTGGACGGCGCCGTGCCGATCCCCGGCTACGTGCCCCTGCTGATGTTCGCCGTGCTCTTCGGGCTGTCGATGGACTACGAGGTCTTCCTGCTCGGCGCCGTGCGGGAGGGCTACCTGCGGGAGCGGGACAACCGGCGCGCCGTGGTGGCCGGCCTCGCCGGCACCGGACGGATCATCAGCTCGGCCGCCCTGATCATGGTCGCCGTCTTCCTCGGCTACCTGCTCTCCGACGATCCGGTCGTCAAGATGTTCGGCATCGGCCTGGCGACCGCCGTCGCCCTGGACGCGACCGTCGTCCGCGGCCTGCTGGTCCCCTCCACCATGGTCCTGCTCGGCGACGGGAACTGGTGGCTGCCCCGATGGCTCGACCGCCTCCTGCCGCACGTCGACATCGAGGGCGACGGCCACCGGGAGCACCCCGCCGCACCGCACACCGTCCCCGCGGCGGCCGCAACCGGGGCGTGAGCCCCCCGTGCCCGCGCCCGCCGCCGGTCCCGCCTCGCTGCTCAGTCGGAGTCCGCCGCCTCCAGCGCGGCGTCGACGGCCTGCCCGGCGGCGGCCTGCTCGACGCGCCGGGCGAGCATCGTCGCCAGCTTCCGCAGCTTCGGCACGTCCGCCGAGTCCTCCAGCATGGCGCCCGCGAAGGTGGTGCCCACCCGCATCAGGATGACGTTGCGCGCGCTGCTGCCGTGCGTGCCGCTGAAGGCGACGGTCTCGTTGCCGATGGTCGGCACCGACAGCTTGGAGGCCGTCTTGCCGGCTTTCGTCTCGAACTCCTTCGCGGTCATCGCGAGGTAGGCGTCGGCCTGGTCCTTGGTGGCGAAGGTGGTGATCTTGAACGTGGCCGTGACGGGACCGTCCTCGAAGTCGGCGGTCCCGTCGAGCTTGCAGCCCGGGCAGTCCTTGTCGGTGCCGTCCTCGACGGAGACCCGGTTGTTGTGGACCTCCCAGCCGGGCATGGCCGCACGGCCCGGCAGGGTCTGCTTCAGCGCGACCTTGTCGGAGAGCACGGTCTGGAAGTCCGGCCACTTCTGCGCACCGGCGGCCAGTTCGCCGGAGACCGGGCCGGAGCCGCAGGCGGTCAGCGCGCCGCCCAGTACGACCGATGCGATGCCGATGCCCAACCCCCGTGCGGTGGTGCCGATGTGCGCGGCCATGCCGTACTCCCCGTCCCTGGCTTCCAAGATCATCGGATGATATGTCAACTCAAGGGTCGTGCGGACAACTCCCGCCGCGCCCCCGTCCGTCGTACGCTCCGAGCCCGGGGAGACGACCACAGGGGGCCGGATGCTGACCGACACATCGACCGGCGCGGGCAAGGCGGTACTGCTCCACGACCGCTGTCCCACGCTCGCCGAACTCGCCGACACCGCCCACCGGTTGGCCGCCCTGCGACCCGACCTCTGCCGGGTGCGCACCGTCGGCACCTCCCGGGCCGGCCGCCCGCTCACGCTCCTGTCGGTCGGCCGCGCCGAGCGCAACGTCCTGGTCGTGGCGGGCGCGCACGCCGACGAGTTCGCCGGCCGCGCCAGCACCGTGGAACTCGCCCACCGGGTCCTCGCCCGCCCCGCCCTGCGCACCGCCGCGACCTGGAACTTCCTGCTCTGCCTCGACCCCGACGGCGCGCACCTCGCACGCGGCGCCCTCACCGCCCGCACCCTGCCCGAGTACTTCGCCGGCTACTTCCGCCCCGCCGCCGAGGAACAACCCGAATGGGCCCCGGCGGTCGGCGGCCGCCTCCCGGAGAGCCGGGCCCTGCTCGACCTGATCGACGAACTGCGGCCCACCCTCCAGTTCACCCTGCACAGCATGGACGTGGGCGGCACCTTCCTCCAGGCCACCCGCGACCCGGCCGACCTCGCCGCCCCGTTCGCCACCTCCGCCGCCGCCCTCGGCATCCCGGTCGAGACCGGCACCTACGACACCTTCTGGCTGCGCGAGTCCGGCCCCGGCGTCTTCCTGATGGAGCCCCACCACATCGACCGCCAGGAGAGCAGCACCGGCATGCTGACACCGCACCGCGCCGAGAGGGCCGGTGACACCGGCGGCGTCCGGGCCTCCACCTGGTTCGCCCCGCAGCGCCACGGCGGCGAGACCGTCATCGTCGAAGTACCCGCCTGGACCAGCGACCGCCTCGGCGACACCCGCCCGGCCGACGACGCCCCCGAGCGCCTGACCGCCAGCGCCGACCGGCTGCGCACCCGCACCGCCCTGCTCGCCGACCTGCTGGACGCCGCCCTGCCCCACCTGCCCGACCGGGACACCGCCCTGCTCCGCGCCGTCCGCAGCCCGCTGACCGCCTCCCGGCAGCTCGCCGACGAATGGGACCCGCGGGCGCTCGGCCGGCGTCTGCTGGGCCCGGGGCTGATGACCCGGGCGAAACTGGCCGGCATCGACCTGTGGGCGCACCGCATCCCGGTGCGCGCCGCCGCCCTGCTGCGGCGCGTCGTCGACCCGGCCGGGGCCCGCCTGGCCCCCGACACCGCCCGCCTCGACGCCCTCCTACAGGACTGGTGCGCCCGCTACCAGCGGCGCTTCCGGCCCGCCTGGCTGCCGGTGGCCCGCCAGGCCGAGCACCAGGCCAACATCGTCCAGGCCGCCGTGGAGCTGCACCTGACGGCCTGACCGGCCCGGCCGTCCCGGGCGGAAGGGCCCGGGCGGGAGGGCGGCCGGGGCCGTCGGGTCAGGCCTCGGTGACCAGCGCGGCGACCAGTCGCCGGACCAGCTGCGCGCCGTCGGCCGACCGGTCCCCGTACATCAGCAGGTGGTGGACCGTGCCCACGAGGGCGAGCGCGAGCATCGCGCAGTCGGCGTCCGCGCGGACCCGGCCCAGGCGCTGCTCGGCCTCCAGGTAGCGGACGACCGCGCCCTCGACCGCGTCCGGTCCGGGCGCGCCGGCCTCCCAGGCCAGCCGCACCCGCTGCGTGGCGCCCTGCCGGGCGAGCGCGGCCGCCGCGATCACCGGCCCGGTGGTGCCGAGCAGGACGAGCGCGGCGCCGGTCAGGTTCTCCCGCACCTCCCCGCTGCCCGCCCGCCCGGGCAGCGGGGCGACCTCGGCGGCGATCCGCGCGAAGCGGTCCAGGACGAGCTGGGCCATGAAGTCGTCCAGGTCGGCGAAGTGGTTGTACAGCAGCCCCTTCGCGCAGTCGGCCTCCTCGGTGACGGACCGGTTGGTCAGCCCGGCCGGCCCCTCGCGGGCGAGCACGCGCTCGGCCGCCGTGAACAGCCGTTCCCGCACGTCGGGGATCGCTACGCCGCGTGGTGACATCCAGGTCCTCCGGAACGGGTCTTGCACAGTATGGGCGAGTGCCCATACCTTGCTATGGGCGATCGCCCATACTAGTGTCCGACAGGAGCGAACCCATGCGCACACCCGTCAACACCGCCCAGTCCCACGCCTGGAACGGCGACGAAGGCCAGCACTGGAGCGACCACCACGACCGCTGGGACGCCGTCAACGAAGGCTTCGACCCGCTGCTCCTGGCCGCCGCCGCGATCACCCCCGCCGACCGCGTCCTCGACATCGGCTGCGGCGCCGGCCACACCACCCGCCGCGCCGCCCGAGCCGCCACCCACGGCTCCGTCCTCGGCCTCGACCTCTCCGCCCCGATGCTGGCCCGGGCCCGCGCCCTGACCGCCGACCAGGACCCGGACCACACCCCCTCCGGCCGGATCGCCTTCGAACAGGGCGACGCCCAGATCCATCCCCTGCCCACCGCCGCCTTCGACGTCGCGATCAGCCGCTTCGGGATCATGTTCTTCGAAGACCCCGTCGCCGCCTTCGCCAACATCGCCCGCGCCCTGCGCCCCGGCGGCCGCCTCGCCTTCGTCTGCGTGGCCGACCCCGCCCGCACCGAATGGGTCCGGGTCCTCGACGAGACGCGCGCCGCCCTCCCTCTCCCGAAGCAGCAGGACGCCCCGCCCGCCGGCCCCGGCATGTTCTCCCTCGCCGACCCCGCCGAGATCCACCGCGTCCTCGGCTCCGCCGCCCTCACCGACATCCGCACCGAACCCGCCGAGGCCCACGGACACTTCGGCCGCGACACCGCCGACGCCGCCGACCACCTCCTCGGCTCCGGCCCCGCCCGCGACCTGGCCGAACAACTCGACCGGACCCACCCGGGCGACACCGACACCCCCACCGGCACCGACCGCCTCCGCGCCGCCCTCACCACCGCCCTCGCCCCCTACGAACGACCCGACGGCGTACGGCTGCGCACCGCCGCCTGGCTGGTCACCGCCACCCGCCCCTGACCGCCCCGGGCGCCCTACGCCTGCTCGCCCTCGCCCTCGGCGTCGATGTGCGGCAGGATCCGGTCCAGGAAGCGCGGCGTCCACCAGGCCGACGCGCCCAGCAGCGTCATCACCGCCGGGACCAGCAGCAGCCGCACGATCGTGGCGTCCACCAGCACGCTCACCGCCAGGCCCAGCCCCATCATCTTGATCACCACGTTGTCGCTGACGATGAACGCCGCGAACACGCTGACCATGATCAGCGCGGCGCAGGAGATCACCCGGGCCGTGATCTCCAACGCGTGCGCCACCGCGTCCTGGCTGCGCCCGGTGCGCAGCCAGGCCTCGTGCACCCGCGAGAGCAGGAAGATCTCGTAGTCCATGCTCAGCCCGAAGACGATCGCGAACATCATCATCGGCACGTAGCTCTCGATCGGGACCTTCCCCGCCACCCCGAGCGCCGGCCCGCCCCAGCCCCACTGGAAGACCGCCACCACCACCCCGTACGAGGCCGCGATCGACAGCAGGTTGAGCACCGCGGCCTTGACCGCGACGAGCGGGCCGCGGAAGACCGCCAGGATGATCAGGAAGGCCAGCCCGACCACCACCGCGATGATCAGGACCAGCCGGCTCGACACGATGTCCAGGAAGTCGACCTGGGCCGCGGTGTTGCCGGTGACGTAGGTCTTCGCGCCGGTGCCGGCCACCGCGTCGGGCAGCACGGTGTCCGACAGGTGGTTGACCAGGTCGGTGGTGGCGCGGTCCTGCGGCGCGCTCGCCGGGATGACGGTGCCGAACAGCACCGCGCCGTCCGGGCTGGTCTGCAGCGGGGTGCTGCTGGCGGCGCCGGGCAGGCCGGTGAGGGCCTGCTGCACCGAGGCCGACACGGCCGGCCGCGTCTCGGCGGGCACGGCGCTCTGGTCCACCACCACCGTCAGCGGCGCGTTCGAGCCCGGACCGAAGGCCTGGGACATCAGGTCGTAGGCGCGCCGGTCGGTGAAGTCGGTGGAGTCGGCGCCGTCGCCGATGTGGCCCAGCTGGATGGAGAACAGCGGGATCGACAGCACCCCCAGCACCACCACCCCGGCCACCAGGTACCGCCAGGGGCGCGCCTCCACCCGCCGGGCGTAGCGGTGCCAGCTCCCGCCCTCCGCGCCCTCGGCGCCGCCGGACTCGGCGATCGGACGGCGCACGGCGAAGCGGTCCATCCGCCGCCCGATCAGCCCCATCAGCGCCGGCAGCAGGGTCAGCGCGCCGAGCACCGCCGACACCACGGTGACGGCCGCCGCGGCACCCAGCTTGGCGATGAAGGAGATCCCCGACACCGACAGCCCGGACAGCGCGATGATCACCGTGCAGCCGGAGACCAGCACCGCGCGCCCGCTGGTGGCCACCGCCTGCCCGGCCGAGGCCACCGGGTCCACGCCGTCCATCAGGTTCTGCCGGTGACGGGTCAGCAGGAACAGCGCGTAGTCGATGCCCACCCCGATGCCGATCATCGTCGCCAGGGTCGGCGCGACCGTCGCGAAGGTGGACAGCGCCGCGATCAGCCCCAGCGCCCCCAGCCCGACCACCGCCGCGAACAGCGCCGTCACCAGCGGCAGCCCGGCCGCGATCGCGCTCCCGAACCCCACCAGCAGCACCACGATCGCCACCGCGAAGCCGATCGCCTCGCTGGAGCGGTCGTCCGGCGCCGGCCGGGCCAGCTCGCCCAGCGGACCGCCGTACTCCACCTGCACCCCGGCCTGGCGCAGCGGCGCCACCGCCTCGTCCACCCCGGTCAGGTAGTCGGTGCCCAGCAGCGTCGGCGTGGTGTCGAACCGGACGGTGATGTACCCGGTCAGCCCGTCGGCGGCCAGCGGACCGCCCGGCGCCACCGGCTGCCCCGGCGGCGGCAGCGGGCTCTGCACCGCGATCACGTGCGGCAGCTGCTGCAGCGAGGCGACCGCCTGGGCGATCTGCGGCTGGAAGCCGGTCAGCGGCGCGGCGTCGTGCAGCACCACCTGGGAGCTGGTGCCCGCGGCGGCCGGCTCGTGCGCCTGCAGGACGTCGCGGCCCTGCTGCGCCTGGGTGCCGGGCAGCGAGAAGTCGTCCGAGTAGGTGCCGCCGACCGTCTTGTTGGCGGCCTGGATGCCGGCCAGGGCGACGATCCACAGGACGATGACGATCAGTGAGTGGCGCGCGCACCACTCGCCCAGGCGGCGCAGCGCCGCCCGCCTGGTCGGGCGCTCGGCGGCCGAGGGGACGGGGCGGGCGGACAGCGGCATGGACGGCTCCCGGGTCTGCTGCGCGCTGGTGCGCCGGATCGGCGCAGTGTTCCCGGCGGGGCCGGACCGCCCCCGGGTACCGGCGGGTAGTCGTCCCGACGGCCCCGGCGTGGCGTCCGGGGCCGTCGGGAACGGCGGGCTGGTGGGCTGGGGGGTCAGGGCCGGGCGGGGCCGCCGAGCCCGGGGGTGGTGACGGGGGCGGCGGCGCCGATCAGGACGACCAGTTCGTGGCCGCCGGGGTTGGTCCGGACGGGGACGGTGCGCCAGTTGTTGGCCAGCCAGACGTTGCCCGAGGGATCGATCTGCAGGCCGGTGTTGCGCTCCAGCCCGTCGCTCGGGTAGCCGGTGTCGGGCGGGGAGAGGGGCTGTCCGGTGCGGTAGCCGGGCGGGCAGGCGGTGAGGTCGGTGCCGCACAGGCGGGCGACGCGGTGGCCGCCGAAGTTGGCGACCCAGACGGTGTCGTCCCCGTCGACGGCGATGCCCCAGGGCAGGAACAGTCCGCCGTCGGTGAAGGGTTCGGGGGCCGGGGTGCCGTCGGGCCCGATCAGGGTGACCGAGGCGCCCGGGCGCGGTCCGGCCTCGGCGGCAACGGCGTCGGCGAAGTCGTCCGCGGTGGTGTCCGCGCAGGGGACCGGCAGGATGCCGCTGTTGCTGACCCAGGCGTAGCCCTTGCTGTCGGTGGCGACGGCGAGCGGGCGGCGCAGGCCGCCGCCGGTGACGGTCCGCTCCGGGGTGCCGTCGGGGGCCAGGACCTGGACGCTGTCGTTGCCGTTGCCGCTGACCCACAGCCGCCCGGCGGGGTCGACGGCGGCGCCGAAGGGCTTGCTCAGCGCGGGGGTGGGCACCTCCCGGGCGCGGGTGGCGTCACCGTCCGGGATCCGGGTCACGCTGTCGCCGCCGCAGTTGGCGACCCAGACGGTGCCGGCCCGGTCGGCGGCCATGCCCTGCGGCTGGGCGATGCCGCCGGTGCGCCATCCTTCGGGCGGGGAGAGCGGGGCGCCGTCGGGGGCGAACTGGGAGACGCTGCGCTCCAGCGGGGTCGGGTCGACGGGGCAGCCGCGGCCCTGGAAGCCGAAGTTGCCGACCCAGGCGCTGCCCCTGGCGTCGACGGTGATGCCGAAGCCGGCGCCGTACAGGCCGCCGCCGCGGTGGGGCGCGCCGGGGGCGTCCCGGCCGGTGGGGGTGAACGTGAGGACGGTGCGGCCGCCGCAGACCGGGACGGCGGGGTCGGCGCCGTAGCGGTAGTTGTTGGTGACCCAGGCGTTGCCGTCGGCGTCGAAGGCGAGGTTGCCGGGGCCGTCGAGCTCGTGGCCGTTGCCGTCGTAGCGCAGGGCGAGGGTCCAGGCGTCGGGGGCGGCGGGCAGGGCGGGCCGGTAGCGGGGGGTGGTGTCGGCGAGGGCGAAGAGGGCGGCGGCGTTGTGGCCGGGGTCGTGGGCGATGTCCACGGCGGCCCGCAGGGTGTCGCGCGGCCGGTCGTGGCCGGGGCGGCGGGCCAGGTCGAACAGCTGCTCGCAGGCGTCGCCGGTGACGCACGCGGCGAGCAGGTTGGCCAGGGTGTTGAACTCGGCCATGGTCGAGGTGAGGGCGCCGTTGGGCGCGGTGGCGAGGGGGGCGGCGATGTCGCCGGTGCCGGTGTCGGCCAGATTGTGGGCGACGGCGGCGGCGTTCGGCAGCCCGGGGCGGGGGCCGGAGACGCCGGCCGGGCCGGTGAAGCGGGCCAGGGCGTAGGCGACGGCGACGGTGGTGCGCTCGTTGACGACGAGTTCGGGTGGGGCGTCGGCCCCGCTGAGCACGGCGGCGAGCACGGCCGGCCCGTCCTGCGGCGCCCCCTCCAGCGCGGCCCCGTCCTGCGCGGTGCGTTCCCCCGGGTGCCCGAGGCCGGCGAGCACGTACAGCACGGCGCGCGGGTCGTGCGGGCGGCGGTAGTCGAGGGTGAAGCGCCCGTCCTCGGCGCTGCGGGTGCGGGCCAGCACCCGTGGCGCGGCGCCCTCGCCGTCCCCGGCCTGGTAGAGCGTCACCTCGGCGCCGCCGAGCGGGGTGTCGCCGCTGCGGACCACCCCGCACCGGTCGACGGTCTCCCACCCGGCGGGGGCGGCGGCCGCCGCGTGGGAGGGTCCGGCGGCGAGCTGGGCCAGGAGGGCGGCGGTCAGCAGGACGCCGCGGCGTCGGCGCATGGGGGGCTCCGTTCGGTCGCAGGGCAACGGCGGCCCGTGCGCCCGTCACGGGCGGGGCCGCCGCCCTCCTGCCTGCCACATCCGGGGGCCGCCCGCGCGCGACCGGCCGCGGGACGCGGCGGAAATTGCCCGGTACGGGCGAGGCGGCGGCGCGGGCGGCCCCGGTGGACGGGGCGTCAGCCGAGCTGCGCCGGGGCGGCGCCGGCGAAGGAGCGGTCCTGCTCGGGGGCGGTGGCCGTGGCGGCGCGGGCCTGGTCGCGGCGTTCCAGGGCGGCGGACCAGAGGGCGAGGACGAGCGCGGCGGCGGCGAGGGCGGCGCCGACCCAGTTCGGGGCGGTGTAGCCGAGGCCGGCGGTGATGACGATCCCGCCGAGCCAGGCGGCCAGCGCGTTGCCGAGGTTGAAGGCCCCGATGTTGACGGCCGAGGCCAGGGTGGGCGCGCCGTGGGCCTGGTCCAGCACCCGCTTCTGCAGCGGGGGGACGGTGGCGAAGCCGAGGGCGCCGACGAGCAGGAGGGTGACGGCGGCGAGGATCCTGCTGTGCGCGGTCAGGGTGAACAGCGCCAGGACGACGGCCAGGCCGCCGAGGGCGGTGTACAGCATCGGCATCAGCCGGCGGTCGGCGAACCTGCCGCCGAGCAGGTTGCCGAGGAACATGCCGACGCCGAGCAGCACCAGCAGCCAGGTGACCGCGCCGTCGGAGTAGCCGGCGACCTGGGTCATCATCGGGGCGATGTAGGTGATCGCGGCGAAGACCCCGCCGAAGCCGAGCACGGTCATCGCCATCGCGAGCAGCACCTGCGGGTTGCGGAAGGCGGTCAGCTCGCGGCGCAGGTGGGCGCCCTCGAGGCGCGGCATCGCGGGCACCAGTCTGGCGATGCCGAGCAGGCCGACCACGCCGAGCGCGGCGACGACGCCGAAGGTGGTGCGCCAGCCGACGGCCTGGCCGATGAAGGTGCCCAGCGGCACGCCGACGATGTTGGCGACGGTCAGCCCGGTGAACATGGTGGCGATGGCGCCGGCCTTCTTCTCGGGGGCGACCAGGTCGGCGGCGACGACGGAGCCGATGCCGAAGAAGGCGCCGTGGGCCAGCGAGGTCACGATGCGGCCGGCCAGCATCAGCGGGAAGCTCGGCGCGAACGCGGAGAGCAGGTTGCCGACCACGAACAGGCCCATCAGCAGCATCAGCATCGTCTTGCGGTTGATCCTGGTACCGAGGGCGGTCATCAGCGGCGCGCCGATGACGACGCCGAGGGCGTAGCCGGTGACCAGCAGGCCCGCGTGGGGGATGGAGACGCCGTAGTCGCCGGCGATCCGGGGCAGCAGGCCCATGATCACGAACTCGGTGGTCCCGATCCCGAATGCGCCGATGGCCAGGGCGAGGAGAGCGAGAGGCAAAGGCCCGAACCCTTCTGTGATTGCTTGAGTGAGCGGCTAGCGTGCTTCGACAATAGTTGCACGCGCGCAATAAGTGCAATCGCGAGTAGGGCGCACGCGCCGTGACCGTCCGGCCAGTGGTCCAGACCACTGACGCGCGCCGTAAAAGCCGCACATCGGTACATTGAGGGCGATCGGGAGCAGCGCCAGGCTTCGCGCGTCCACGCACAGAAGGCCGAACCGCCTTCGGAAAGGGTCTCCATGCACCCCGCCCTCAGCCCCGCCGTCCTCGCCGAGCTGCGCCGGCCCCGGCCCTACCCGGCGGTGTCGATCCTGATGCCCACCCACCGCCGGGAACCGGACAAGACGCAGGACCCGGTCCGGCTGCGCAACCTGCTGGCCGAAGCGAAGGAGAAGGTCCAGGCCGACCCCGCGGTCTCCCGCGCCGAGCGGATCGACGTCCTGGAGCAGCTCGACCGGGCCCTGAGCGAAGTCGACCTGGTGCACGCCGAGGACGGCCTGGCGATCCTCGCCGCGCCCGGCGAGCACCGGATCTGGTCACTCGGGCGCACCGCCCCCGCCCGGGTGGTCCTGTCCGACACCTTCCTCACCCGCAACCTGGTCGCCGCGCACGCTGCCGAACGCCCCCACTGGGTGGTCGCGATCGCCGCCGACCGGGTGGCGCTGTGGGGCGGCACCCAGGAGCGGGTCGCCGAGGAGACCGGCAACGGCTTCCCGCTGGTGCGCGTCCACGACAACCCCGACCCCGAACGGCAGGAGCAGATCGGCGACACGCCCAGCACCTTCCGCGACGAGGAGACCAAGACCTTCCTGCGCCAGGCCGACGCCGGGATCGGCAAACTGCTCGCCGCCGACCCCCGCCCGCTGTACGTGGTCGGCGAGGCCGCCGCGCTCGCCCTGCTGGACACCGTCGGCCCCATCGCCCAGCAGGCCACCGCGCAGATCCCGCACGGCGGCCTCGCCCAGGCCGACGCCGAGACCGTCCGCCGGGTGGTCGAGCCCGCCGTGCGCGCCCGCGCCGAGCGCGAGGTCGCCGACGCCCTCGCCCTGCTCGACAAGGCCCGCGGCCGCCAGGGCTTCGCCGCCGGCCTGGACGAGGTCTGGCGGGCCGCCGGCGAGGGCCGGATCGACCTGCTGGTGGTCGAGGAGAACTACCGCGCCACCGTCCGCGACGACGGCGAGCACCTCGTCCCCGCCGAGGCCGGCCAGGCCGGCGTCCGCGAGGACATCGTCGACGAGGTCATCGAGCGCGGCCTCGACACCGGCGCCCGGGTCAGCTTCGTCCCCGACGGCACCCTCGCCGACAGCGACCGGATCGCCGCCGCCCTGCGCTACTGACCCGCCTTCCGCGCGTCGGGCCCCACGCGCGTGCCGGGCGTGCCGGTCCCGACGGGCGTGCCGGGCGTGCCGGTCCCAACCGGCTTGCCAGGAGAGCGGATACGCGACACCGGCGGCGGGGTCGGCTACCCGGCGGCCGCTGCGGCGGGGACCTGAGGGGCCGGGACCCGGGAGGCCGCGCCGCTGTCGGGGCCGGCCGGCTCCAGGGCCACGTCGAGCACGTCGACCATCCTGCGCAGCTTCTGCTGCACCCGTACGGCCTCGCGCCGCGGGACACGGACGACCGCCCGGGCCGAGGCCGGCGCCACGGTGCTGAAGGCGAGGTCCAGGACCCGGTGGTTGTTGAGGGTGGAGGCGAGCCGTGCGAGCGTCCCGGTGGTGGGGCGCAGCGTGACGGTGATCCGGGTGTGTTCCATGGCGGCGGTCCTGTCGGTGGATGGGACGGGCGGGCCGGAAAAGCAGAAAGACCCCTCGCGGAGTGCGAGAGGTCTGCGTGCGGGCGGTGGGCCGGGGGAGGGTCACTCCTCCCGGCGCGGTGCCGGCACGCTGCCGCTGGTAATCAGCTGCTGCTGCATGCCCCGCATGCTGGCAGAAACCCGCCGGGGTGGGACAAGGCGTCTCACCCTGCGGGACGGCCGCGGTGACCCGGCGGCGCAAGGCCCGCGGCCCGGACGTGGCACCCGGTCGGCGTCCCCGCGCGGGCCGCCGTACCGCCGCCGCACCGCCGCCGCCCGTAAACCGGTTGGCCGGGCACACCGCCGACTGCTACGGTCTGCGCAGCCGTGAGAAAAACGCGAGGAGGTGTCACCCATGAAGGCTGTATCCGTGTGGGTGCTCCCCCTTTCCGCCACGGCGGGCGATTGACACAGGTGTCGCCCGGGAGCGCCTCAGACCAGGCACTCCCGAAGGGCAACACCATGAACACTTCGCACCCCACCCCCGACATCCCCGCCGCCGACGACCACGCGCTCGCGGTCACGCGGATCTCGGACACCCAGTGGCACGCCGTGGAGGACGACCGCGTGGTCGGCCACGGCGACGCCTCACGCCGGCCCGACGGCCGGCTCTTCGTCAGCGTCGACGCATGGCAGGGCGCGGTCTTCGACCGCATCGCCGCCGCGATGTCGGCCGACCTGCCGGAACCGCTGCACACCGTCACCGACGAGGCCGACCACGACACCACGGCCGCCTGGCAGCGGGCCGGCTTCACGACCGTACGCCGCGAGTGGTGCTACCTCCTGCCCACCGACCCGCAGGCCACCGGGCTCGGCCCGGTCCGGCCCCCGGCGGGCGTGACGATCGTGCCCGCCGGCGAGGCGCAGGAGGATCCGCTGCGCGCCCTGGACCGCGTCATCCACGAGGAGGTCGAGGCCGGCATCGGCTGGCCGGCGATGCCGGCCCAGGTGCTGCCCCGGCCGGCGTGCAGCACCGTGGTCGACCCCGCCAAGTACGCGGTGGCACGGCAGGACGGCCGCTACGTCGGGCTGCTCCGGATCGCGCCGCTGCGCCGGCCGCGGATCGGGCTGCTCGCCGTCCGCGCCGACCACCAGCGCCGCGGCATCGCCCGGGCGCTGCTGGCCCACGCACTGGAATCGCTGCACCGCGACGGCGTCACCTCGGCCTGGGCCGAGGTGACGGAGTCCAACACGGCCGCCACCGCCCTCTTCGAGGGCATCGGCGCCCGCCGCGCCGGCAGCACCCTCGAACTCGCCCGCCACCGAAGCCATTGACACCCCAACACCGAACGGAGAGGTGAGAGCCATGAGCAAGACCGCAGACGGCATCGAAGTCGAAGGCACCGTCACCGAGTGCCTGCGCAACGCCACCTTCAGGGTGGAACTGCCCAACGGGCACATCGTGCTCGCCCACATCAGCGGCAAGGTCCGCAAGAACCACATCAAGATCCTCCCGCACGACCGGGTCCTCGTGGAGCTCAGCCCCTACGACCTCACCCGCGGCCGCATCCGCTACCGCTACCGGTCATAGCCGGTGGCTGCGGCCGGCGGCTCAGGTCGGTGACCGCGGCCGGTGACGGTGGCGTCGGTCGGTGACTGAGAGTCAAGTGACTGATGTGCTTGACCGTTTCGCGGGCCACAGTGGGTGGTGCCGGCCGCCGGTCCGCGGTGGCATCGGCTGACGCCACCGCGCGACGGAGGAAACGAGCATGATCGACAGGCGCACCTTCACCAGGGCCGTCGGGCTGGGGGCGGGCGCGAGCGCCCTGTCCCTGGCCGCCCTGTCCCAGGCCGCGGAGGCCGCACCGGCGGCCCCCGTCCTGGAGGCCGTGCCGGGCGGCGCCGCCGCCGGGCGGACCGGGTTCGCCCGGCTGGCGCAGGTCCGCGCCGGAGTGCTGGACATCGGCTACGCCGAGGACGGCCCGGCGGACGGCCCCGTGGTCATCTGCCTGCACGGCTGGCCGTACGACATCCACAGCTACGTCGACGTCGCCCCGCTGCTCGCCGCGCAGGGCTACCGCGTCATCGTCCCCTACCTGCGCGGGCACGGCTCGACGCGGTTCCTGTCCGCCCGTACGCCGCGCAACGCGCAGCAGGCGGCGGTCGCGCTGGACATCGTCGCCCTGATGGACGCGCTGGGGATCGGCCGGGCGGTGCTGGCCGGTTTCGACTGGGGCTCGCGCACCGCCGACATCATCGCCGCGCTGTGGCCCGAGCGGGTCAAGGCGCTGGTGTCGGTCAGCGGGTACCTGATCACCGACGTGGAGAAGCAGAAGGAGCCGCTGGCGGCCGCCGCCGAGCACACCTGGTGGTACCAGTTCTACTTCGCCACCGAGCGCGGGCGCCAGGCCATGGAGGACCGGGACAAGCGGCGCGACCTGTGCCGCCTGGTCTGGGAGAGCGTCTCCCCGACCTGGGCCTTCGACGACGCCGTCTTCGCCCGCACCGCCGCCGCCTTCGACAATCCCGACTACCCGGCGATCGTCATCCACAACTACCGCTGGCGCCTGGGCCTGGCCGACGGCGAGCACCGCTACGACCGCGTGGAGCAGCGGCTCGCCGCGCGGCCGCGCATCGCCGTCCCCACCGTCACCCTCGACCCCGGGCGGGACCCCTTCACCGCCCCCGGCGACGGCTCCGGCTACCGCCCGTACTTCACCGGCCCCTACCTGCACCGCACCCTCGCGGACGTCGGCCACAACCTGCCCCAGGAGGCGCCCGACGCCTTCGCCCGGGCGGTCCTGGACGCCGACCGCCTGTGACGCCGGCCGCCTGTGACGCGTCGCCGGGCGGCCGCCGGGTCAGCGCTTCGCGTACTCGGCCAGGAACAGGTCGACGCCGGAGCTGATCGTCCGCCACGTCTCCGCCTCGTCCGGCCCGGCCCCGGGGCTGAAGGTGTGCACCAGCTGCAGCACGCCCACGGTGCAGGCCACCAGTTGCTGCACCGCGAGCTTCGGGTCCGGGACGGCGAGCAGGCCGCGGCGGTCCAGTTCGGTGAGGGCCTCGACCAGCGGGGCGTTGTTCATCTCGTAGCTGACCTGGTACCAGAGCCGGCCCAGCTGCGGGAAGCGGTCGATCTCGCCGATCACCAGGCGGCGCAGGGACATGATGTCGGGGCGCAGCACGATGCGGGCCCAGTCGTGGGTGAGCGTGATCAGTGCGGAGCGCAGGTCGGCGGCTTCGGCGATGGTGGAGTTGTGGGGCTTGAGGCCCTCGTAGGTGGTGGGCAGGAAGCCGCCGATTACCGCGAGGAAGAGCCGTTCCTTGTTGCCGAAGTGCTTGTAGATGGTGGCCTTGGAGACGCCGGAGCGTGCGGTGATGGCGTCCATCGAGGCGGCGGAGTAGCCCTCCTTGAGGAACTCGGCCAGGGCGGCGTCGATGATCGCCCGCCGGCGCCGCTGGGCGGCGTCGGCGGGGCCCGGGATGATCGGCAGGCCGAACTCGTCGGTGGGCCCTGCGGTGTCGGCGGCCATCGGGTGCTCCTCGGAGGGGGTCTGCGGAGGGCGGGGGAAACGGTACTGATCAGTATAAGAACTGAACTGTCCGGTACAAGTCCATGCGCGCGACGCGCCGCCCGGACTGAACCATACGATTCAGTTCACCGCAAAAGACTGAACCGTATGGTTGACGCACTGAACTGAACCGTTTAGATTTCTCGGCGTCGGGACGACGACGAGCGGCAGCCGCCCACCAGCGAACGCCGACGAGTTCGGCCTGCCGGTCACACCCGTACCCATTGCAAGGAGCACGTCATGAGCGCGTCCAAGGTCTTCGCCATCTCCGGCTCGCTGCGCGCCGACTCGCACAACACCCAGCTGCTGCGCGCCGCCCGCACGTTCAACCCGGCCGGCATGGAGATCGAGATCTACGACGGCCTGCGCGAGATCCCGCCGTACGACTACGACCTCGACCACCCCGGCAAGCGCCCGGCCGTCGTCGAGGAGCTGCGCCGCAAGGTCACCGAGGCCGACGGCCTGCTCATCGCCACCCCGGAGTTCAACTACTCCATCCCCGGCGTCCTGAAGAACGCCCTGGACTGGCTGAGCACCGACTGGACCAAGACCGAGGGCCTGCCGCTGCACCGCAAGCCCACCGCGATCATGGGCGCCGCGCCGACCAACTTCGGCTCGGTCCGCGCCCAGCTCGCGCTCCGTCAGGTCTTCGTCTGGACCGACAGCGACGTGGTGGTCAAGCCCGAGCTGGTCGCCTTCCGCTCCCACGAGCGCTTCGACGACCAGGGCGAGCTGACCGACGAGGTCACCATCGGCATCCTCAAGGACCTGCTCATCGCCCTCCAGGGCAAGATCGACGCCCGCTCCTGACGCCTGCACGCCTGCACGCCTGACGCCTGACGCCCGACGGCCCCGGCCCCGGCCCCCCGGAACACTCCTGAGGGGGAGCCGGGGCCGCCCGCGTGTGAACTGCCCTGCCAGGCACCTGGGCTGACGAACCGTCCGATACGGCCGGCCGCCGCGCCGCACACCCGGCACCCCGGACCATTGCCGACCTGTTGCACGGGGAGTGGCCCGGCTCACAGCCGTTCGAGGGCGAAGCGTGATCGACTCGGCCGATGCGCGAGTCCGAGAAGCCCACCCCGCCGCCGTCGGCCCGTCGGCCCGCCGCGGCCGTCACCCTCGCCGTGGTCGCCGCCGCCCTGCTCACCGCCTGCGGCACCCGGACGACCGGAGCGAGCGGCGCGGCCGGGGCGTTCGCCACCCCGGCGGCCTCCGCCGGCGCCACACCCTGCGGGGCGCCGCTGCCCGCGCCCGCCGGCGGCGCCCAAGCGCCGTCCGGACTCGCGCGGGACGGCGTGCGGATCACCGCCGCGAGCCCGGCCTGCGCCGAGTACGAGGTGGCCAACCCGAACGGTGAACCGTCCGACGTCACCGTGGTGTTCAACCGGCTCTCGGCCGCCGGAGCCGCCCTGGACACCGTGACCCACACCGTCGCCGCGCTCGCCCCCGGAACCACCGAGAAGAGGCGGATCGACCTGTCCGGCCCGGGCCCGGCCCTGCCGGGCGCAGCCGCGTCCCAGGTGAAGATCGTCAAGGTCCGCAGCGTGCCCAGCGCCGAAGCCCCGCAGCCCGACGGCCCCTGCCCGGCCTCCGGCCTGCGCCTGTACGCGGACGAGGGCGACGCCGCGATGGGCCTGCGCGTCGCCGGCCTGCACCTGCGCAACTGCGGCACCGCCACGCTGGCCCTCGACGGCTACCCCACGCTGCAACTGCTCGACCCCGAGCACCACCCCGTCGACGGGGTCCGGCTGCTCTCCGGCGGCGCCGAGATCGCCACCGGCACCGGCGCCGACAACCCGCCGCAGAAGATCGCGCTGCGCCCGGGCGAGGGCGCCCGCGCCACCCTGGTGTGGCGCAACACCACCGGGGACGGCGCCCCGGTGAACATCCCCTACGTCCGGGTCCGCGCCACCCCGGACGCGGCCCCCGTGATGGTCACCCCGGAACTCGACCTGGGCACCACCGGCCGCCTCGGCGTCGGCGCCTGGGCCAGGGAGGACGCCGGAGCGAAGCCGCCCGCCACCCGGCCGCCGGCCCAGGGCGGCTGACCCCGCCCGCAGCCCCCCGGCACGGCGCACCACGGCACGGCCCGGCCCAACACGACACAGCCCGGCACAGCACGGCACGACCGGCGGCCCGGCACGCTCCCCCGTGGCGTGCCGGGTCGCCGGTTCGTCTCCTCGTGGAGGATGCCAGGGCGCGGCCCGGCCGAGTTGGCGCTGCGTCGACAGTCCCTTGGCGCTGCGTCTACTCTCCGGCGCCTCCGCCGCCGGTGTGCTCGGACAGCGCCTGGCGGCGGTGCTCGCCGGGCGGGAGTCCGTACGCGGCCCGGAAGGCGCGGCTGAAGTCGGAGGCGCGGGGGATGCCCCAGCGGGCGGCGAGGGCGTGGACGGGCACGGCGCGCAGGGCCGGGTCCGTCAGGTCGCGGCGGGCCTTGTCCAGCCGCTGGCGGCGGATCCAGGCGGCGACCGTCTCGCCCTGCGACTGCTGGGTGAAGAGGCGGTGCAGGTAGCTGACGGAGATGTGGTGCGCGGCGGCGATCACGGGCGGGGACAGCTCGGGGTCGTGCAGGTTGCGCAGGATGAACGTCCGTACGCTCTCCAGCAGGGCCCGCTGCCGGGTGTCGTCCGGCACGGCCGCCTCGGCGTCGAGTTCCCGGGCCAGCCAGGCGGCCACCAGGTCGACCACGACCGTGCCCAGCCGGGGCGCCTCGGCCGGTCCCAGGGCGGCGGCCTGCCGGTCGAGGCCGACGATGAACTCGGTGAGCAGCGCGCTGGTGCCCTCCCGTCCGGAGAACGCCCGCCCCATCAGGGTGCGCAGGCGGTGGGGCGGCAGCGGCAGCGCGGACACGGGGAAGTCGACGCCCACCGCTTCGACCCGGCGGGGGCCCCGGTCGGTGGCGCGTGCGCCGAGGCCCCGCACGTCGTACGGCTGCGAGCTGTCGAGCACGTACAGCTCGCCCGGGCCGAACACGGCTGTCCGGTCGCGGTCGCCGTGCGTCAGCGACAGGCCCCCGTCGAGGACCATGGTCAGGTGGTACACCCCGGGGTCCGAGCGCCGCACCCTGCCGGCGGTGCGCCGGAACCGCGCGGGCGGGAACGACGATCTGAGGAGGGTCACCGGCCCCAGCTCCAGGCGCCGCATCTCCGCCGTGAAGTCGTCGGCGTGAGCGCTGGTCATCTCGCTGTCCCGGGTCCGTCCGATCAGCTCCCGCCAGCAGTCGAACCGTTCCTTCGCGGGCACGTCCTCGCCCCGGAACACACTCGCCGTCCTCGCGCTCACGCTCCCGTTCCCTCCTCCGTGCTCGTCCTGCGGCCCGCCGACGAGGCCTGCCGCTGACGGCGCCAAACCCTGCGGCGACTTGCCAGAGCGTAAGGGGACGGTGACGGTACGACGAGTGCGGGGGTGGCGGTCGGGAGGTGGGCGGGTGGCGGTCGGGAGGTGGGCGGCCGCCGATTTTCCTCTTCCGATCATGGGCTGGTAGCTTCTTCCCTGTCGGCGGGACAAGATCGCGGAAGCGGTCGGGGAACCGCCGGACAGGCGTCGGTGGTGCAGTGGTAGCACGCCCGCTTTCAGCGGGAGGGGTTCGTTCGATCCGAGCCCGGCGCTCCCATCGGTAGGGGCGGAAGTCGCATGCGACTTCCGCCCCTGCTGCGTTCCTCCGCGCCCCCGGGCCGGCCGGCGGCTCCGGGCCCTAGCCGGCCAGCAGCGCGCAGACGAAGTCCTCCTCGACCGCGCGCAGCTGTGCCAGCAGGTCCGGGTTGCCGGTCTGGTTGACCTGCTCGGTGACGGAGACGGTGACGCTGCGGCGGCCGTCCGGGGTGCCCGCGCCGAACTGCGTGTAGCCCGCGGTGTTGCCCGTGTGCCCGTACACCACGCCGCACCGGGTGGTGTACTCGAAGATCGCCAGCCCGGCGCGGTTGGCCCCCGGGCCGGCCGGCTCGGAGGCACCCGCGACGAACACCCGCTGCCGGCGGCGGGTCGCGTCGCTGATCAGCGGGCCGCCCGCGTACCCGGCCGCGAACGCGCTGAAGTCCTTCGGGGTGGACACCAGGCCGCCCGACGCCCAGGCGCCCGAGGCGCCGAACAGGGTGCTGACGTCCTGCGCAGGCTCGGGCGGCTGGACGGCGTAGCCGTGCAGGTACGGCTCGGGCAGCCGGTAGCCGGAGGGGAGGCTGGTCTGTGTGAGCCCCAGCGGCCGGTAGACCTGGGAGTCCAGCAGGCCCTCGTAGCGCTGCCCGGTCGCGGCCTCGGCCATCAGGGCCACGGCGATGTTGTCGGAGTTGGAGTAGTGGTAGCGGGAGCCGGGGGCGAACTCCAGGTCCTGGCCGGCGACGAAGTCCAGCAGGTGCCGGGAGTCGAACCGGTGGTGCGGGTCGGCGCGGATCAGGTCGACGAACTCCGGTGCCGCGCTGTAGTCCGGCAGCCCGCTGGTGTGGTTCAGCAGCTGGCGCAGCGTCACCGCGCCCCAGGCGGCGGGCAGCGCGGGCAGCCGCTGGGCGAGCGTGTCGTCCAGCCCGAGCAGCCCGCAGTCGACCAGGCGCAGCGCGACCGCGCCGCTGAACGCCTTCGCGGCGCTGGCCAGGCGCATGTGGTCGTCGGGCCGGGGCGGCCGGCCGGTGCCGACCTCGGCCACCCCGGCCCGGAACACCCGCACCCGCTCGCCGTCGCGGAGCACCGCGATGGCGCCGGGCGGGCCGTCCGGGCGGTCGACCAGTTCCTGCAGCCGGGCCCGCAGTGCGAGGTCGTCGTCGTCGCGGGGCGCGGCCGCGGCGGCCCCGGCGGGCGCCAGCGCCAGCGCGGCGGTGAGCAGGGCGGCGACCGCGCGCCCGGGGCGGCGGGACAGCGGCGAACGGCGGGAGCGCAGGGACACGGCGGGGCCTTCCGGACGGCTCGGGTGGATCGGGGTGGCTCGGCGGCGGGGGTGCACCGCCGCCCCGGCCGCAAGGGATCACCCGCCGACGCCCGGCGGAAACGGCCGACGGCCCGCCGTGACCCGCCCAGCCGAGCGCCCCGGCCGCCGTGACCCGCCGGGCGCCGGCCCGTCCGTCCGTCAGCCCTGGGGCAGGTGGTCGGCGACCAGGACGGCGAAGTCGTCGGGGGTGACGACGCGGATGCCGAGCTCCTCGGCCTTGGCGCGCTTGGATCCGGCCTTCTCGCCGGCGACGAGCAGGGTGGTGCGCTTGGAGACGGACGAGGAGGCCTTGCCGCCGGCGCGTTCGATGAGCTCGTTCATCTCGTTGCGGGACAGCGCGGCGAGCGGGCCGGTCATGGAGCCGGTGACGACGACGGCCTCGCCGGTGAGCGGGCCCGAGGCCGCGTCCTGCCCCACCGGGCCATCGGCGTCCGCCGCGTCGGACGCCGCTGCGGGCGCCTGCGGCACGGTGACGGCGGTGCCCACGCCCCGGGCCGCGAGGCGGTCCAGCAGCGGTGCGAGCTCGGCGAGTTCGGCGACGATGACCCGGGCCTTCTCCGCCCCGATGCCGTCCACCGCCGCCAGGGTGTCGGCGTCGGCGGCGCGGATCGCGGCCATGGAGCCGAAGTGGGCGGCGATGCGCCGGGACATGGTGCGCCCGGTGCCGCGCACGCCGAGCGCGCAGAACACCCGGTTGAGCGGCTGCGACCGGGCGGTCTCGATCGCGGCGAGCAGGTTGTCGGTGCTGGTCTCGCCCATCCGCTCCAGGCCGAGGAGCTGCTCGCGGGTGAGGGAGAACAGGTCGGCGAGGTCGGTGACCAGGCCGGCTTCGACGAGCTGGACGGCGCGGGTGCCGCCCAGGCCCTCGATGTCGAGCTGGCCGCGGCCGGCCGCGTAGATCACCGAGGCGACGGCCTGGCAGTTGCGCCCGCGGGCGCAGCGCCAGCGCTGCTCGGTGGTGTCGATGGTGTCGCCGCAGCGGGGGCAGGCCTCGGGGAAGGCGATCGGCTTCTCGTCGCCGGTGCGCTCGTCGACCAGCGGCGCCTCGACGCGCGGGATGACGTCCCCGGCGCGGTAGACGAAGACCCGGTCGCCGAGCATGAGGCCGCGCCGGGTGATGTCGGCGGGGTTGTGGAGCGTCGCGTAGGTGACGGTGACGCCGTCGATGACGACCGGTTCGAGGACGGCGCGCGGGGCGATGATGCCGGTGCGGCCGACGTTCCACTCCACGTCGAGCAGCCGGGTGACCTTGTGCTCGGCGGCGAGCTTGCGGGCGACGGCCCATCGCGGCGCGCGCGAGCCGGAGCCGGCGTCCTGCTGGTCCACCGAGGAGTCGGCCTTGACCACGACGCCGTCGATGCCGAACGGCAGCTCGGAGCGGAGCGCGGCGATCTCGCCGACCCGCTGCTGGGCCTCCTCCAGCGTGGCGCAGCGCTGCGGGTGGGCGGCGGTGGTGGCTGCGGTGTTGGCGCCCAGGGCGGCCAGGCGCTCCAGCAGGGCGCTGTGGGTGAGGTCGTCGTCGAGGCCGACCGCGCCGTAGCCGAAGAACGTCAGCTCGACGCGGTAGGGCCGGTCCTTGGCCCGCAGGGTGCCGGCGGCGCCGTTGCGCGGGTTGGCGAAGGGGACCGCGCCGTGGGCGGTGCGCACCTCGTTGGCGTGCTCGAACTGCTCACGGGTGAGCAGGACTTCACCGCGCAGCTCGACGTCGACGGGCTCGGCGAGCACGGCGGGCAGGCCCAGCACGGCGTCGGCGGCGTGGCTGATGTCCTCGCCCGCCAGGCCGTCGCCGCGGGTGATCAGCCGGTGCAGGCGCCCGGCACGGTAGCGGGCGGCCACCGCCAGACCGTCCAGCTTGGGCTCCACGCACCAGGCGGCCACCGGCCGGCCCAGGCGCCGCTCCAGCCCGCCCGCCCAGTCCGCGAGCTCCTCGGCCGAGAAGACGTTGTCCAGCGACAGCATCGGCACGCTGTGCGGCACGTCGCCCCCGACCGCACCGCCCGCGACCTTCCCGGTGGGCGAGTCCGGCAGCACCTCGCCCGGGTGCGCCTGCTCGTAGGCCGCGACGGCACGCAGCAGGGCGTCGTACTCGTCGTCACCGAGCGGCGTACCGCCGTCGGTGTAGTAGGCGGCGGCCGCCCGGACGGCGGTGGCAACGGCATCGGCGTAGTCGCCGGGGGTGAGCAGAGCGGCGTCGTTCATGGGCAGCATCATCGCCACTGGCACTGACATTCGACGGCGGCGGGCCGTACCACCGGCGCGACCGGCCGCGCCCCGCTCCCGCCGCCGCGTCCCCGGCCGTCCCGGCCCCGCCCTTGCGGCCGGCCCGTCCGGTCATGGGAGCCCGTCCGGTCACGGCGGGCAGAGGGCGGTGCCACCGGCGAACGGGCGCACCACCGCGCCGCGTCCGCCGGCCCCGCCTGCGCTCAGGGGAGGTAGCGCTCCAGTGCAGCGGCGCCCTTGCGCTCGATCTCCTGCCGCGCCCACTCGAGGCGGCCGGGGGTGACGTCGCGGCCCGACACCATCACGAGGTCCTCGGGATCGAAGGGACGCTCCGATCCGGTGTAGAGCTGCCGCTGCATTCCGGACGCCGACTCCGGCACGCCCTCGTTCATCGATTCCCGCATGTCCATCACCTCATCGCCTGGTGGCCCGTACGCACGGTCCTTCGATGGTCGTTCCGACGGCCGGACCATGACGGGTGGAACACGACCAAGTTACTCCGTTCGAGTGAATGCGCGGCCTGGGACGACTCCGGCTGACCGCCAACGGCCCGGCCGTGCCCGCCGCGCCCGCCGCGCCCGTACGGTCAGCGGGGGCGGTGGGCGACGGCGGCGAACATCGTCACCGACAGGTGGAAGGCGCCCTGCCCGGCGGCGGCCTCGAGGCCGGCGTAGAGCCGGTCGCGCTGCTCCTCGGTGATCAGGTCCCGCCCGAGGGCCGCCGTGGCGAGCCCGCGGACGATCGGCCGGCTGACGGTGCGCGGGTCGTGCAGGAGGACGTCGGAGCCGAGCCCGTCGACGGTCAGGCCCGCCGCGGTCAGCCAGCCGGCCAGGCGGCGTCCGGCGTCCGGGGTGGCGGCGGTGGCCTGGGTGACGGTGGCCAGCGCGGGGCGGATCTCCGGGTCGGCCGGGTGCAGGACGAAGGTGGCCCAGTCGGTGTCGAGCAGGGCGACCCGGCCGCCGGGGCGCAGCACCCGGGCGATCTCGGCGACGGCCCGCGCCGGGTCGTCCAGGTGCTGCAGGACGCGCTCGCACCAGACGACGTCCACGTCGGCGTCGGGCAGCGGCAGCGCGAGCGCGTCGCCGTCCACGAACCGGGCCGGGCTGCCCGCGTCGGCGGCGCGCCGCTCGGCGACGGCCCGCAGGCCGGGGTTGGGCTCGAGGCCGGTCGCGTCGCCGCCCGGCGCGACCGCCGCCGCCAGCACCCGGGTCTCCGAGCCGGTCCCGCAGCCGACGTCCAGCGCCCGCTCGCCGGGGTGCGCGGCCAGGCGCGCGTGCGCCCACTCGCGCAGCCGCCGCACACCGGCGTTGGCGCCCTGGACGTCCAGGGCGGCGGTCAGCCGGTCGGTGGCCGCGGGGTCGGCGTTGGCCGCGTGGAAGGCCGAGGTGGGGCGCGGGTCGCTCATGGCGCCCACTCTAGGCAGCCGCCCGCCCGCCGCAGGGCACGCCCGGGAAGCCCTCGGCGCAGGCCGGGCGGTCAGGCCGGGGCGAAGGTGCGACGCAGGTGGGCCACCAGACGGGCCGGGTCGGCGGCGGGCAGGCGGGCGGCGAGGTAGCCGTCGGGGCGGATGAGGACGGCCTCGCCGTCGCCGGGCCGGTAGGCGGCGTGGAAGGCGGCGCCGGTGTCGCGGACGACGGGCAGGCGCAGGCCGTCCGGGGCGGCGGGGGACGAGGCCGTGGGGGACGCGGGGGCGCTGGGGGAGTCCGGGGCGAGGACGGCGTACACGTCGAGCAGGCCGTGGGCGGCGGCGTGGGCGGCGGCCGCGCAGGCGCGCAGGGTCCGCGTGTCGGTGGCGGGGCCCGCGGACAGCAGCAGGATGTGGTGGGTGCCGCGCAGCAGCTCGTGCAGGCGCTGCGGGTAGGCGGTCAGGGGGCGGGTGAGGCCGGGGCAGTCGGGGGCGCGGTCGCCGGGGGCGGGGCGGGTGCCCGGGGCGGGCTCGGTCAGCGGTCCGTCGCGGTAGCCGACCAGGAGCTGGGCCTCGCGCAGCAGCGGGGTGGCGGGGTCCTCGGGGTCGGCGTCGAAGCCCGCGCGGGCGTGGCGCACCGTACGGGCGACGACCTCCCGGCCGACGGGGTGGCGTTCGGCGTGGTAGCTGTCGAGCAGGGTGTCGGCGGCGGCACCGCGGACGGTGAGGGCGAGGTTCCAGGCGTCCTGGATGCCGGTGTTCATGCCCTGGGCGCCGGTGGGCGGGTGGATGTGGGCGGCGTCGCCCGCCAGCAGCAGGCGGCCACTGCGGTAGCGGTCGGCGAGGCGGTGGCTGATCCGGAAGACCGAGGACCAGCGCAGCGCGGAGGCGGTGACGGGGCGCGGCGCCAGCCGGTCCAAGCCCTGCTGGATGTGCCGCAGTTCGGGGGCGTGGCCGCCCTCCAGCCCGTGCGCGACCCCGCGCACGGGGTCGGCGGCGGTGGCGAGTTCGGGCGGGACGGTCATGGACACCCGGTAGCGGCGCCGACCGGGCAGCGGGACGCACACCAGTACGTCCGCGGCGGTGCCGTCGGCGGCGGCGCGGGTGGCGCGCACGGCGTAGCCGGGCGGCAGGTCCCAGTCGAGTTCGACGTCGCCGAGCATGAACTGCTCGGGGAAGGCGTCGCCGCCGAAGCCGATCCCGGCGGCGTGGCGCACCGTGCTGTGGGCGCCGTCGCAACCCACGACGAAGCGCGCGGACAGCTCGCGCGGCCCCCGGGGGGTGGCCAGGGCGGCGTGCACGCCGTCGTCGTCCTGCCGCAGGCCGAGCACCTCGGTGCCGCGCTCGACGACGGCGCCGTAGCCGGCCAGGTGCTCGGCGAGCAGCCGCTCGGTGGCGTCCTGGGGCAGTGCCGCGAAGCGGTACGGCACGTCGGCGGGCAGGTCGAGGTCGATGCGCGGGCCGGGAGCGCCGTCGACGAAGGCGAGTTGGCCGAGCAGGGGCACCGCCTCGTCCAGGACGCGGCGCACCAGCCCCATCGCGTCCCAGACCTCCAGGGTGCGGGGCTGGATCCCCACCGCCTTGGCGTAGGGCTGCGGGGCGTCCAGCCGGTCGACGATCCGGCACCGCACGCCGCGGCGGCACAACTCGGCGGCGGCGGTCAGGCCCACCGGTCCGGCCCCCACGACCAGTACGTCGGTGTCGTCCACGCGCGCTCCTCGGCTGCCCGGCACCGGCGGTGCCGCCGTATCCCCAGGCTGCCCTCCGCCCTGGTGTTCCGCCCGGCGGGGCCGGCGGACGCCTCGGCCGGGCCCGCCGGGGGCCTCGGTGTCCAGGTCCGGTGTCCAGGTCCCGTGTCCGGGCCCGGTGGGCGGGGTCCTCCGTACGAGTACCGGGCGTCGGCGAACAGTGAACGCCGGACACGGCTGCTCCACCGATCCGCACCCTGGACTCCACTCATCGTTCGACCAGCGGCCTTGTACAATCCCTACATTCGGGCCACTGCCGGTGATCGGCCGTCGGCGGTGCGTACCCGCCCGGGCCGTCCGGCCCCGTCCGCTTCTGAGCGAAAGGCCGCGTGATGGCCCCCCGCCTGTCCGTCGTCGTCCCGATCTACAACGTCGAGCGCTACCTCCAGGAGTGCCTCGACTCGATCGCGGCCCAGACCTTCGAGGACTTCGAATGCGTCCTGGTCGACGACGGCTCGACCGACGACGGCCCCGCCATCGCCAAGGCCTACGCCGACCGGGACCCGCGCTTCCGGCTGGTCCGGCAGGAGAACAAGGGCCTCGGCGCCGCCCGCAACACCGGCTGGCGCCACCTCACCCCCGGCACCGAGTACCTGACCTTCGTCGACAGTGACGACACCCTGCCCCCGCACGCGTACCAGCTGATGATCCGCACGCTGGACGAGAGCGGATCCGACTTCGTCACCGGCAACGCGCTGCGCCTGCGCACCACCGGCCTCACCCCCTCGCACGGCCACCGCCGCGCCTTCCGCGAGAGCCGGCTGGGCACCCACGTCAGCGAACTGCCCGCCCTGGTCACCGACCGCACCGCATGGAACAAGGTCTACCGGCGTTCCTTCTTCGACGCCGCGGGCATCCTGTACCCCGAGGGCATCCTGTACGAGGACGCCCCGGTCAGCGTGCCCCACCACTTCCTCGCCAAGCGGGTCGACGTGCTCGCCGAACCGATCTACCACTGGCGGGTGCGCGAGGACGGCGACCTGTCCATCACCCAGAAGAAGACCGACCCGCGCGGCCTCGTCGACCGGGTCCGCTCGATGGAACTGGTCCGGGAATGGCTGCTCGCCCGCCCCGAACCGGCCTTCACCGAGCACCTGCGCGCCTACGACCACAACTGCCTGGTCGAAGAGATCCCGATGTTCTTCTGGTCCGTCCCGGACGGCGACCGCGCCTACCGCGAGGCCTACCAGCAGCACGTCAGCCGGCTGCTGCGGGCCATCGGCCCCGAGCGGCTGGCCGGGCTCAACAGCCAGCTGCGGCTCAAGTACCGCCTGACGCTGGCCGACCGGATGCACCGCTTCGTCGCCGTCCAGCGCCTGCACCGCCTCGCCCGCCGCACCCGCCAGGCCGCCGCCCGCACCTGAGGCCGGGGGCGCGGCCACGGCGACGGCGACGGCTATGGCCGCCGTGCCGCGCGGTGCTACCGGCCGTCCGCTCCGCCGCCGTCCGCCTCGCCGCCGTCCGCCTCCGGCCCGGCGCCGAGGGTGCGCAGGGTGCGCAGGAACAGGTCCGCCTCGGCCGGGGCCAGCGGCGCGAGGAAGCGCGCCTCGGCCTCGACGTGGACGCGCTCGGCCCGTACCAGCAGCTCCCGTCCCTGCGGGGTGAGCCGCACGACGTTCTTGCGGCGGTCCTCGGGGCTGCGGGTGCGCTCGGCGAGGCGCTTGGCCTCCAGGGCGTCGACGAGGGCGACCATCGTCGTGCGGTCGACGCCGAGGAGGCCGGCCGCGTCCTGCTGGGAGAGCGGCACCTCCGCCCCCAGGACGGCGAGGACCGCCAGTTCACGGCCGTCGAGGCCGAGCGGCGCCAGCGCCCGGGCCGACGCCTCGGCGTACCGCAGGTGGGTGTGCTTGAGCAGGTAGCCGAGGCGGGCCGACAGGGGCCCGGAGTCCACATCGCTTGACATATCCGTTGACATATCCGCGAGAGTATCTCAGCCCCATTGATGGTCAGCATGGCTGACGATCAATTAGGCTGACGATTATGACGCCGTCGACCGCACCACCCGCGCAGCCGATCACCTTCGGCCTCAAGACCACCCCCATGCGCGTCCCCTACACCGACATCCTCCGCGTCTGGCAGGAAGCCGACGACCTCCCCGACATCGCCGACGCCTGGTTATGGGACCACCTCATGCCCATCGCCGGCCCCAAGGACAGTGACGTCCTGGAAGGCTGGACCCTCCTCAGCGCCCTCGCCGCCTCGACCCGCCGACTGCGCCTCGGCCTCCTGGTGACCAGCAACCGCCTGCGCCACCCCGCCCTCCTCGGCAAGATGGCCACCACCGTGGACGTCATCTCGCACGGACGCCTCGTCATGGGCCTCGGCGTCGGCGGCACCCACCAACCGCCCGGAGCCGGCGGCATCGCGGGGGAGAACCCCGCCGCCGCGGAGTACGCCGGATACGGCCTGAACCTCGTCCCGCCCCGCGAAGGCATCGACCGGCTCGCCGAAACCCTCACCGTGCTGCGCGGCATGTGGACCCAGGACGTCTTCGACTTCGACGGGCGCTACACCTCCCTCCACGGGAACCGCAACCACCCCAAGCCCGTCCAGCGCCCGGGCCCACCGATCCTCATCGGCGGCTGGGGAACGCGCCTGCTGCGCCTGGCGGCCGAACAGGCCGACATCTGGAACATCCCCGGCCCGCCCCACAACACCGTCGACCACCTGCGCGAACGCAGCCGCGTCCTCGACGCCCACTGCGCCGCGATCGGCCGCGACCCGCGCACGATCACGCGCTCCGTCCAGTACATCGTCTCCTACGACGACCCGGCCCAGGACCGGGCCGCCCTCGCCGAGTTGACCGCCGCCGGCTTCACCCACCTCGTGCTCAGCCTGCGCAGCCCCTACCCGCCGGGCGTGGCCCGGTGGCTGGTCGACGAGATCATCCGGCCGCTGCGCAACGGCTGACCCGGGGGAGCGGGGCGTCGGCCGCGCAGCGCGGGGGCGTGACCGACCCCGCCCCCGGCCCGCACGGCCTCCCGCCTCAGCCGGTGCCCGCCTCAGCCGGTGCCCGGCCGGACGGCGCGCGGCCCGGCGCCGTCGAGCGTGGCGAGCAGGCGGGCGCGGACGTCGGCGGCGGCCTCGCGGGTGACCGGGTCCGCGCTCTCCAGCTGCGGGGCGATCAGCTCCGCGGCCGCGGCCAGGAGCGGGAGGGGTACCTCCGCGGTCCGCAGGTGGAGGAGCTGCGAGGCCGCCCGTTCACCGGGCGTGGCCGGGGCGGGGGCACTGGGGATCAGGGCGGTGATGCCTCGGGGGAGCTGACTGTCGGTCACCCGTCCATTCTCGCGGGTGCGGACCGGTGACGATCACCACGGCCGTCGCCCGGCGGGGCAAGGGAGGTGCCCCGGGTGGCCCGGGGCGGGATGATGACCGCCATGAGTGCGATCATCAGCTTGGACTTGGCCGGTTTCGTCCCACGCGCGGACGAGGGCGGCGCCGGGGGCACGAACCGGGTGTGGGACGACGCGCGAGGGGTGGTCCTGTCCGTCCACGACTTCGCGCTCGTGCCGGACCTGGTGGCCCCGCTCGACGCGGGCGAGCGACTGCTGCGCGAACTGGCCCGCAACACCGCGCAGAGCGGGGCCGCGCTGATCGAGGCGCAGGTGCGCGAGCTGGGCGGGGTGCCCGGCCTGTGGCAGCTCGTCAAGATCCCCAAGGCGGCCGGCCGCGGGCAGGTGTTCGTCGGGGCGTGGACGGTGCCGCGCGACCGGTGCAGCGTGGTGCTGAAGGTGCAGGCCGCCGAAGGCCCGGTCAGCGGCATGCGCGAAGCGGTGGTGGCCGACCGGGTCGGCTTCGACGCCTTCGTCCGCCCCCACCCCTACGACCCCGACCTGCGCGGCCCGCTGCCGTACCACGTCGCCGACCTCCAGGAATGGGACGCCCACTTCCCGACACACCCGCTGACCCTCGTCCGGGAAACGCTCACCCGGGTCGGCGCGAGCACCGTCCTCGACGACAGCTTCCGGACCCTGCCCCCATTCCCCGGCCCGACCCCCGCCGGCCCGGCTCTCGATGGCCCGCCCCCCTCCGGCCCGACCCCTGCCGGTCCGACCCCCGACAGCGCGCCGCCGGCGGAGGCCCCACGCCGACGGTGGTGGCGAGGCCGCTGACCGGCGCCGTACGTGAGGTGGATGGCAGCCGGTTGCGTCGCGGGCCGCGAACCCGGCCGTCGGGCCGGGGCCCTGTGGCCGCAGGCTGCCTCTGCTTCAGGCTTCAGCGGCTTCAGCGGCCGGCGTGGCCGGGCAGAGGGCCGTATTCGACGCAGAAGCCGCAGTCGCAGCTGGTCAGGGAGTTGGCCTGGCAATGGGCGGCGGGCCAGTACGGAGACGCGCACGGGCCGGGCTCGACGGGGGAGTCGTCGTCGGGCAGGGTGCGCCGGCACCAGCCGCACCGGATGACGGCCGGTACCCCGGCCTCGCGCAGCCGTTGCGCCGCGGGGGCCGCGAGGTCGTACGGGACGCCCGACGCGACGGTGGTGGGCGCGCCGTCCAGCAGCTGCTGACTGCGCCACAGGCCCAGCCCGGTGACCGCGTGGACCGCCTTGAGTGCTTCCGCGCCGCCGGGGGAGGGACCGGTCAGCAGGACGGTGAAGTCCGGGTCCTCCATGGATCCCTCCTCGTCGGGTCGGCGCCGGTGCCCGCCGCCAGTCAAGCTTCCTGGCGGACCGTCGGCCACGGGTTTTCGCGGCAAGACGGGCGTCCACGTGACCACCTACCGCCGCGCCGCCGGCGCCGACTCCCGCGCGTAGGGCCCGCCGAACCCGCGCAGGAAGTCGGCCCGTCCGACTTCCTGCGCACCTCCCGCCGGAAGGCGGACGGGCCGCACCGGTCGTACGAGCGTCCGCCCCGGGTGTTCTGCCCTGCCGATCGGCAGGGCAGAAGGGCGGGAAGAGCGGGACTTTTATGCCGATCGGCACATGTCCGCGAGGGGGTGCGGCGGCCAGGCTTGGGGGCATCGAGACGGCGGCCACCGGGGCTGCCAGGGGGAGGGAAGTCCACCATGTTCCGCATTCGTATCCGCGCCCGCGTCGGCACCCGCATCACCCGCGTCACCCGTGCCGCCCGGGGCGCCGCCGCTGCCGGGCTGGCCCTGGCGGCGCTCACGGGCGTCGCCCCGGCCTCCGCCACCGCCACCAACCCGCCCGCTCACCAGGACGGACGGGCCGCGCGCCCGGCGAGCGTCAGCGGCACGGCCCGGATCTCGTACGCCTTCGCCCCGGCCGACGAGATCTGGTTCACCGTCAACGCCCAGGCGGCCCCGTACACCCACCGCTTCCCGGGCACCCAGGTGGCCGACGGCCTGCCCACCGACGCCCGGGGCACCGTCCGCTTCTCCCACCGCACGGCCGACACCGGGAAGGTCTACAGCGCCGAGGCCGAGGTGGACTGCCTGACCACCGGCGGCCCGGTCGCCACGCTGACCGCCGTCGTCACCACGTCGGACGTCGGCAACGTCGGCCAGCGGATCGGCCTGAGCATCTACCAGGGCAGCGGCCACGACGACGGCCGACTCGGGTTCTCCTGGGGCATAGCCAACATGGACGTGGACGCCGACGGGAAGCCCTACCAGCCGGTGGTGGGCACCTGCATGGCCCCGGCCCCGTTCGCCCCCGTCCTGCGGGGCGGCTTCACCGTCCACCACACCGAACTGGAGGCCCCGAAGACGGCCGGCGGCCGGTAGTCGGGCCCGCCCGGCGGCGAGGTGCTCAGGCGGACCAGACGAGGAGCCCGTGCCGGCAGCGCACGGCGGTGCAGGCGAAGGAGGTGAGATCCGCGTGGTCGCCGGCGGACCGCGCGGTGGACTTCCTCAGCCAGGCCATTCTGCGCCCCCGCTACCCGCGGCCCCCCGCACGTCTCCCGTATGGGCGGTGACCAGGCCGGACTCGTAGGCCGCGATGACCGCCTGGGCGCGGTCCCGGACGTCGAGCTTGCCGAAGATGCTGGTGATGTAGTTCTTCACCGTCGACAGGCTGATGTCCAGGGCCCGGGCGATCTCGGTGTTGTCGAGGCCGGTGGCCATCAGCCGCCACACCTCGACCTCCCGGGGTGTCAGCGCGCCCGTGTCGGTGACCGGCGGCGGGGAGCCGAGCGGGGCCCGGACGTAGGTGGAGATCAGCCGGGTGAGCAGGCGCGGGGCGACCACCGCCTCGCCGGTGTGGACGGTGCGGATCGCCGCGCCCAGCTCCTCCGGCGAGACGTCCTTGGGCAGGAACCCGTGGGCGCCGGCGCGCAGCGCGGCCACCACGTACTCGTCCATGTCGAAGGTGCTGAGGGCGAGGACCCGGCAGGAGGGCAGCGTGCGGGCCAGCTCCCGGGTCGCGCCGACCCCGTCCAGCACGGGCATCCGGATGTCCATCACCACGACGTCGGGGCGCAGCAGGCGGGCGGCGGCGACGGCCTGCTCCCCGTCCTCGGCCTCGCCCACCACCTCGAAGGACGGGTCGGGGGAGAGGATCAGTGACAGGCCGCGCCGCACCAGCGGCTGGTCGTCGGCGATGAGGACCCGGATGCCCGGTGCCGCCGCGCTCACCGGGCCGCCGCCGTTCCGTGCTGGACGGCCGCGTCGGCCGTCTCGTCCGGGGCCAGTGGCAGGTCGGCCAGTACGGCGAAGCCGCCCTCGGGCTGCGGGCCGGTCCGCAGGGTGCCGCCGTGCAGGGCGACGCGCTCGCGCATGCCGATCAGGCCGTACCCGCTGCGGCCGCCGGTCGGCGCCACTGCCCGGGGCGTGGTGTCGCCGTCGCCCGTTCCCCCGTCGTCGCGCACCTCGACGGTGACCCGGTCCGGACCGTACGTCAGGCGTACGGTCGCGCGGGCGGGCCCGGCGTACTTGCGGGCGTTGGTGAGGCTCTCCTGGACGATCCGGAACACCGTCAGGCCGACGGTGGGCGGCAGCGGGCGCGGGGGCCCGTGGACGCTGAAGTCGGTCGGCAGGCCGGCCACGCGGGACTCGTCCACCAGCCGGCCGAGGTCCTCCGCCCCGGGCTGGGGCGACGGCGGGGCGGTGTCCGGCTCGTCGCCGGCCCGCAGGACGTCCAGAAGCTGGCGCATCTCCCGCAGGGCCAGCCGCCCGGAGGACTCCAGGGTGACCAGGGCGTCCCGGACCACCTCCGGGTGGGCGAGGTTGGCCCGGGCGCCGCCGGCCATCAGCTGCATGGTGGTGATGTGGTGCGCCACGATGTCGTGCAACTCCCTGGCGATGCGGCGGCGTTCGTCGGCCACCGCTTGGTCGGCCAGCAGCTTGCGGTTGGCCGTCA
The DNA here is from genome assembly GCF_055576085.1 of Kitasatospora sp. NPDC033851. Lineage (NCBI taxonomy): Bacteria > Bacillati > Actinomycetota > Actinomycetes > Kitasatosporales > Streptomycetaceae > Kitasatospora > Kitasatospora sp. NPDC033851. The sequence continues at coordinate 170,971 of NZ_JBVIRL010000015.1, forward strand.
CCTCCCGCTGCCAGCGCGACACGGCGAGGCCGGCGCCGGCCACGAGCAGGCAGGAGCATGGGGTGGCGGCGAGCGCCTGCCAGGACGGGACGCGCAGGTGGCTCTGGCTCAGAACGGTCAGCACCGTCGTCGCCGCCGCGGCGGCGGCCGTCGCCAGGCCGGTGCGGGCCCGGGCGACCGAGTACAGGCCGACGATCAGGACGGCGCCGAAGTGGGTGCTCGCCGGTGCGGACAGGTCGAGCGCGGCCTCGATGGCCAGGACCGCGGCGAGCGCCGGCACCGGGTGGCGGCGCCGGACGAGCAGCGGCAGGGCCGACAGCGCGATGAGGAGCAGGCCCGGGGCGCTCACCCTGCGCACCCCGTCCAACTCGCTGAAGAGCAGGTAGTTGAGCAGGTCGAGCGTGCAGGCGCCGACGGCCACCAGCGCATCGGTGTGGGTCCACGGCGCGCTGTCGGCGTCCGGTGGCGGGTCCACCACGCCGCCGGGCCCCGGGCTCCGGCCCGCCCCGTGTGCCGCATCCGCGGCGGGGCGCTGACGCCCGCCCATCCGTTCCCCCTCCGTGCCCGGCCTCCGCCGCGCCTCCGACACCCGATACCCGATACCGCCACCGGTCCCGACGCCGAGGCCGGTCCCTCATCAGCCCTGATCAGGGCCGATGACCGCCATTGTGGCATCGGCCCACCCCGCCCCGGCATGGTCCCCACGGCCGATCACGACAGCGCGGACCAGGACCACGCTCCCGGGTCCTGGCCCGGCCGAGGAGCTGGGGCCCCGGTGCGGATCGTCCGTCGCAAGGACGTCCGCACCCCACCCCGGGTGATGGTCTGGAACCCGGCCGGGAACCCCCGGAGCCGAGACTGACCTTGCGGACGCTCGCGTCCACCGCCGGAGGAAATCGTGATCCGCGCACTGACCGGATACTCCACCAGGAACCCGTGGAGGGTGATCACCCTCTGGGTGGTGCTGGGAATCGCCCTGGCCGGGCTGAGCCCGATGCTGCTCGCCCGCGTCACCCAGTCCCAGACCGGGGACTTCCTGCCCAAGAGCTACGACTCGGCCGCCGCGCTGCGGATCGCCGAGGAGAACTTCGGGATGAGGCCCGACGCCACCACGGTCACCGTGCTGGTCGCCAGGACCGACGGCAAGGCGCTCGGCGCCGCCGACCAGCAGCGGATCGAGGCCGAGGCGGCGAAGCTCGCCCAGCGCCGGGTCGTCATGCCCAGGAAGGACGACCAGCCGGCCTTCCTCGTCCCCGACCACTCCCAGACCCCCCGGGTCGCCCCGGCCATGGTGGCACCCGACCGGAGCTTCGAACTGCTCGCCGTCGAACTGACCGGCAACGCCGCAGACGAGGGCGTCCAGGGCGTCTACCGGACCTTCCGGGACGCCACCCGGGCCCAGCTCGCCGAGGCCGGGATGCGCACCGGGTTCACCGGGGGACTGGCCGACGCCGCGGACACCGCCGACTCCCACCGCACCGCCGCGACGATCGGCAGCGCGCTCCTCATGGGGCTGATCGTCCTGCTCAACGTGCTGGTGTTCCGCAGCGTGGCGGCGGCCCTGCTGCCGCTGCTCGCCGTCGCCATGATCGGCGGCGTGGCCGGCGGAGCCGTGGCCGGCGTCGCGACGCTGACCGGCCTCAAGCTCGACGCCTCCACCCCGGGGCTGGTCTCCGTGGTCCTGCTCGGCATCGGCATCGACTACCTGCTGTTCCTGCTCTTCCGCTTCCGCGAGCACCTGCGGGCCCGGCCCGAGCAGCCCGCCCGCGAGGCCGCCGCCCAGGTGACCGCCCGGGTGGGCACCGCGATCACCTCGGCCGCGCTGACCATCGTGGCCGCCTTCGCCACCCTCGGCGTGGCCAGCTTCGGCCAGTTCCGCTCGCTCGGCCCGGCCATCGCCGTCGCCGTCCTGGTCATGCTGCTGGGCAGCCTCACCCTGATGCCCGCCCTGCTCGCCGCCTGCGGACGCGGCATGTTCTGGCCCTCGCGCAGCCTGCGCCGGCAGCCGGGCGAGGGCTTCGCCGCCCGCTTCGGCGCGCTCGTCGCCCGGCGGCCGCTGCCGATGCTGCTCGCCGCCGTCGCCCTGCTCGGCGCGCTGGCCGCCGGGATGACCGGGATCCGGATGGACTACGGCCTGGGCGGCGCCGGCGAGGAGACCCCGGCCGCCGCCACCGCCGCCGAGATCTCCCGCACCCTGCCGGCCGGCGTCTCCGACCCGACGAGCGTCTACGTCGTCACCACGGACGGCACCACCCTCGACCCCGGCCGGCTCGACGGCCTCTCCCGCGCCCTCACCCAGGTCGACGGCGTCGGCAAGGTGGGCGGGACCGTCCTCAACGGGGACCGGCGCGCCGCCCGGATCGACCTCTACCTGACCGCCGACCCGCGGAGCGGGCGCGCCCGCGACCTGGCCGCCGGCCCGGTCCGCGCCACGGTCGCCGCCCACACACCCCCCGGGACCAGCGCCCACGTGGGCGGCACGGCGGCGATCTTCGCCGACATCTCCACCGCCGTCGACCACGACCTGGCGGTCGTCTTCCCGGTCGCGGCCGCCCTGATCGCCCTGATCCTGCTGCTGCTCCTGCGCAGCCTGCTCGCCCCGGTGGTCCTGATGCTCTCCGTCGGGCTCGGCTTCGCCGCCACCCTCGGCGCCGCGACCCTGCTGTTCCAGCACGGGCTGGGCGAACCGGGCGTCAGCTTCACCCTCCCGCTGGTGCTGTTCCTGTTCGTCGTGGCGCTGGGCACCGACTACAACATCCTCATCACCGACCGGATCCGCGAGGAGATGCACCGCCCCGGCCCGCCCCGCACCGCCGTCGCCCGCGCCGTGCGGCACACCACGCCCACCATCGCCACGGCCGGCCTGGTCCTGGCCGGCTCCTTCGCCACCCTCGCCGCGACCCCGGGCAGCGAGCAGGTCGCCTTCGCGTTGACGCTCGGCATCCTGCTCTCCGCCGCCGTCCTGTCCCTGGTCCTGGTGCCGGCCCTCGCCGCTCTGCTCGGCCGCGCCCTCTGGTGGCCCGTCCGCCCGGCCCGCCACCACCACCGGGCCGAGCCGGCCCCGGAGCCGGACCGCGTCCCGGTGCCCTGACCGGCGAGTGGGGCGCTGACCGATGAGCCGGGGGCGGGACCGCCCCCGGCTCGCGCCCGCTCGACCGACCGCCCGCCACACCAGCCAGCGGCCGCCGCGCATCAGCTCCCGACCGGCCAGCTCGTCCGCCTCGCGCCACGCCTGGACGCGGCGCGGGGTGATGCGGAACCAGCGGTAGGGGGTGGCGAGTTCGCGCGGGTCGAAGCCGGTGCGCGCGGCGAACCGGTCGCCCCCCGGGCCGGGCAGCGCGTCGATCGCGAGGACCTCCACCTCGCCGTCGACCACGGTGACGTCGCGGGTGTGGCCCAGGGTCAGCCGGGCGGTACGGCCCGCGGCCAGGTTGCGGCCGGTCGGACTGTTCGCGGGGGTGGCCACCAGCAGGGCCTCGCCGTCCCAGTCGAAAGACAGCGGCACCAGGTACGGGACGCCGTCCGGCGAGGCGCTGGCGAGCCACAGGTCCACGTCCCCGGCGAGCCGGCCTCACACTCTCTCCTGCCCGCCTCCGTGCTCACCGCGGAAAGCACCACGGACGGCGAACCCGGACGGCGAACCCGAGGCGGCCGAACCCGGCTGCGCGCAAGGCCGGACGACGCTAGCCTCGCCCGGATGACCACCACACTGAACGATGCCGTCCGCGCACTGCTCGACGCGCCGATTCCCGCCGTCCTCGCGACCCTCAACCCGGACGGAAGCCCGCAGACCTCGGTGGTCTGGGTCGGCCGCGACGGGGACGACGTGCTCGTCTCGACCGCCGCCGGGCGCCGCAAGGAACGCAACCTGCGCCGCGACCCCCGCGCCAGCCTCACCGTCTACGACCCCGCCAACCCGCTGCGCTACGTCGAGATACGCGGCCTCGCCACCGTCGCCGAGGACACCGGCCGCGCCGTCGCGGTCGCCCTCGCCGAACAGTACGAGGGCCCGGGCGCCGGCCAGGAGTACCTCGACCTGCCGGAGGAGGTCCTCCGCGTCGTCGTCCGGATCACCCCCACGAAGGCGGTCGGCACCGCAGCGGCCTGACCGGCCGCCTGACCGGCCGTCACCGGGCCGCCCGCGCGCCGCGCGCCGCGCCCCGTCCACCCCCGCCGCGCGGGCACCGGGCTCCCGCCGTTCGCGGGGGCGGCGCGGGATCAGGCGACGAGGGCGGTGCGGGTGGTGCGGTAGCGGCCGGGGGTGGTGCCGAACTGGCGGGTGAAGGCGTGCGAGAGCGCGTAGGGGCTGGCGTAGCCGACCTTGCGGGCGACGGCCTCCAGCGGGTCGGCGGTGTCGCGCAGCAGGCCTGCGGCCCGGGTCATCCGCCACCAGGTGAGGTAGGCCATCGGCGGGCGGCCGGTGAGCGTGGTGAAGCGGCGGGTGAGGGTGGCGCGCGAGACGCCGGCGCGGGCGGCCAGGGCTTGGGCCGTCCACGGGTGGGCCGGGTCCTCGTGGACGGCGGCGAGCGCGGCCGCCACCACCGGGTCCGTCAGTGCCGCGCCCCAGCCGTCGGCGCCGCGCCGGGTGGTCCAGGCCCGCACCAGGTAGACCAGCAGCAGGTCGATCAGGCCGGGTACGGCGAGCTCGCCGCCGGGCCGGGCGGTGGTCAGCTCGGTGCTCAACAGCTCGACGGCGGACCGTAGTTCGGGGTGTTCGCCGGTGCGGGTGGGCAGGTGGACGACCTCGGGCAGCTCGCGCATCAGGGGGTGCCCGAGCCCGTGGTCGAGGCGGTACTTGCCGCACAGCAGGTCGGCCGCACCGGGGACGTCCGGGACGTCCGGGACGTCCGGGACGTTCGCGGCGGGTGCGGCCTCCGGCGCGGGCGCGCCGCCCGGGCGCCGGTGCGGGCCGAGCAGGGAGTCCAGCTCCGGCAGGCGCGCCGCCCCGGCGGCCGTCAACTCCTCGTCGGACAGGGCGTGTCCGCTGCCGTGCGGCAGCAGCACCGCGTCGCCGGGCCCCAGCCGCAGCGGCTCGCCGCCGTCGGCGAGCAGCCAGCAGTCGCCGGCCAGCACCACGTGGAAGCCCGCGCCCGCGTAGGAGGGGACCCGGACACCCCAACGCCCCGCCACCCGCAGCCGGTTGGAGGCGGGCCGGCCCGCCCGTACGGCGGCGATCGCGTCACTGACCACGTCCACCCGGCCATCGTAGCCGTGGCGCCGTCCCCGGAACGCGACCGCCGGGCACCGAGGATGAGCCGTTCGCGTATCGGAGCGAGCCATCAGCGCATTGAGCGGCTCACCCGGGCTTCCTAGGCTCGACGAGCAGACAGCGAACCGACGGATCAACAGATGGAGGGCCGAACCGTGGAGCGGATCGTACTGGGGGACGTGGAGATCATCCGGGTGCTGGAGTTCCAGGGGCCGTTCGCGCCGGCGGCGGCGATCGTGCCCGACCTCGGCGAGCCGGCCTGGGTCGCCGCCGCAGACAGCGACGCCGCCCTGGCACCCGAGCACTACGACCCGGCCTCCGGCGCCTACCTTGGCGCGCTGCAGACCTGGGTGGTGCGCAGCGGCGGCCGGACGGTGCTGGTGGACACGGGGGTGGGCAACGGGCGCGAGCGCCCGGCGACGCCGATGTTCCACCGGCGCGAGGGGCGCTTCCCGGAGCTGCTGGCGGCGGCGGGGGTGCGGCCGGAGGAGGTGGACGTGGTGGTGAACACCCACCTGCACGCCGACCACGTGGGGTGGAACACGACCGAGCAGGACGGAAGTTGGGCCCCGACGTTCCCGAACGCGCAGTACTTTCTGCCGGCGGCCGACCGGGAATTCTTCGACCCGGCCGCCGGGCACCCGGCCCGCAGCGGCGGCGCGGCGGACCCGGCGCGGTGGGCGGAGTGGGACCTGGTGTTCGAGGACAGCGTGGCGCCGGTGCTGGCGGCCGGGCAGGCCGTGGAGTGGTTGGGGTCGCTGCGCATCGACTCGGCGCTGGTGCTGGAGGAGGCGCCGGGGCACACGCCCGGCTCGTCCGTGCTGCGCGTCGAGTCCGGCGGCGAACGGGCGGTGTTCGTGGGGGACTTGATGCACTCACCGGTCCAGCTGGCACACCCCTCGTGCAGCAGCTGCTTCTGCCTCGACCCGGCGCAGGCGGCGGCCAGCCGGCTGCGGATCCTGGAGCGGGCCGCAGCGGAGCGGGAGTTGGTCATCCCGGCGCACTTCGCGGGGGCGGGAGCGGTGAGGGTCAGCCGGGCGGGCGCGGGTTTCGCGGCCGACTGGGTGCGCTGACGGGCCGGGCGGCCGCGGGCCCCCGCGCGCCCGCCCCGACCCCGGCCGCGGCGCCCCGCGCGCGCCCGCCCGGCACCTTCCGCCCGGCACCTCTTCCCGCTCATCCGCACGTCCCTTTGCTCGCCTGCGCAAGTTCTTGCTCAGGCGAGCAAATTGCTCTACAGTCTTGCTCAGGCAAGCAAGAATCAGCTTGCACGGGCAAGGAGGCGTGGGGATGGGGCGGACGTTCACCGAATCGGGGCGCCGGGCGCAGATCGTGCAGGCCGCCATCGACGTGGTCGCCGAACTGGGCTACGCGAAGGCGTCGTTCAGCCGGATCGCGAAGCAGGCCGGGCTGAGCAGCACCGGGATGATCTCGTACCACTTCGCGGGTAAGGACGACCTGATGCACGAGGTCGTCGCCGAGGTGACCCGGGTGTCCACGGGGTTCATGGCACCCAGGATCGGCGCGGCCGAGGGGGCGCGTGCCCGGCTGCGGGCGTACATCGAGTCCAGCGTCGAGCTGCTCGCGCTCTGGCCCCGGCACCTGAAGGCGCTGATCGAGGTGCTGCCCAACCTCGGCGGGGACGATCCCACCGCGGCGGACTACCGGGCCTCCCAGCAGCTGACGATGGAGGGCCAGGAGCAGGTGATCCGCGCGGCCCAGGAGGCGGGCGAGTTCCGGGAGTTCGACCCCCGGCTGATGCTCGTCGCGCTGCGCGGGTCGATCGACGCCGTGGTGCTGCGCTGGGTGGGGGATCCGGACTTCGACGTCGCCGAGGCCGGCCGCGAGCTGGCGGACATCTTCGACCGGGCCACCCGCGCCGAACCGTAGCGGAACAGCCGGAACGGCCGGACAGCCGGAGAAACCGGAGAAGCCGGAACAGCGGGAACAGCGGGAACAGCGGGCTCGACAGGTCGCAGCAGGACAGGGGAGAGACAGCCATGGGAAGGTCGAGTGTGATGGGGGAGATCGTGAACAAGCAGGCCGACCAGGGGACCGACCAGCAGGGAACCGACCAGCAGGGAACCGACGGGCAGGGCGCCGCGCCGGGCGCGGACCGGCGGGGCCGTGCCGCCAAGCGGGCGCTGGCCAAGTCGCTGGTCTTCGAACTGGCGCTGCCGCTCGGCGGGTTCTACGTGCTGCACGGCGTGGGGTTCAGCCAGTGGGCGGCGCTGCTGATCAGTGGCCTGCTGCTGGTGCCGTGGCTGGTGCTCGGGATGGTGCGCAGCCGCCGGGTGGAGGTGATGCCGGTCTTCACGCTGCTGATGATCGTGGTCGGCACGCTGATGTCGATGGTCAGCGGCAGCCCCCGGGTGCTGCTGGTGCGCGACAGCTGGGTGTTCGGGGTGCTCGGGCTCTGGGTGCTGGGCACCCTGGCGACGCGGCGTCCGTTCATGCTGACCGCGGCGCGTTCGATCGTCGCCGCCAAGCTCGGTGAGGCGGGCGCCGAGGAGTGGGCGGGGAACTGGGACCACGACGCGGTCTTCCGCCGTCATCTGCGCACGCTCACCGCGGTCTGGGGCCTGGGGTTCGCCGTGGACGCCGGGATCCGGGTGACGCTGGCCTGCACCCTGCCGGTGGACCTGGTGCCGCTGGTGAACTCGCTGCAGTGGGTGGCGGTGCTGGGCGGGCTGTTCGGCTTCCACTTCTGGTACGTCAACCGCCACGGCCTGAAGGTCTGACGGCAGGAGGTCCGACGGCAAGCCGTCGGCGGGGGCTGGGGCGAGGGCCGGGGCGGCGCGCGGATCGATCCCTTCGGGGTCCGCGCGTCGCCGTCCGCCGTCCGCCCGCCGTCCGCCCGAGCCTGTCCGGCCGGGCGGTGAACGGTCTCGGACCGCCGGCGGCGCGGGTTTCGTCAGCCGTTGTTCCAGCTGGCGCCCGAACCCGTGAACGAGCCGGAGACGCCGTTGTCGTCGGCCCAGATCCAGAAGGCGGCGTGCGAGATCCCGTCGGGGGAGACGGCGGATTCGACAGCGCCGACGCCGGCGCCGTTCTGGTTCGCGATGAACCCGCCCTTGCCGAAGTCCGCGCTCAGGCCCTCATGGGCCGAGGCCAGACCGGCGCAGCCGATGACGAGCGGTGTGGTGAGAGCGGCGACGGCCAGAACACGCTTGAAAGCACGCATGGGAAATCTCCTCCACGGAGTTCACGTTGAAAGGGGCGGCGCCGATCGGCCCGCCACGACTTCAGACAGCCATGCGCGCGACCCCCCCCCCCGCAAGCGCTGCCGCCGTCCGACCGGACCTTACAGCTCGTCAGAAACACCGAGCCGACCTGCGGGAATGCGGATCCGACGGGCGCCTCCCGCGGATCAGTCGGGCGGAGCAGACGCGTGGGCCCTTCCACGTACCCGGGAAAACGACGGGACTGGACGCCGGGACCGCGGCGCCGGGACTGCGGCGCCGGCACCGGCGGTCGCGGGCGGGTCAGGGTTCCTCGGAGTCGAGATCGGGGCCGGCCCGGAGGCATCGACGTCGCCCGCGGCCCTAACGTCGGCCGGCGCCGACGCGGCGGGAGTTCGCCCTGCTCGGCCCGGCCGGTGCGAGGTGCGGCCGGATCGTGAGGGGTGGCCGCGGCCGAGGCAGCCGGCGCGGTGGTCGTCGGCACCGTCCTCGCCGCCGTGGCGACCGTCCTGGCCGCGGTGACCCAGCACGCTTCGCCGGGCAGGCTCGCGGCCCGCGCGTCGACGGTGCTCCCGTGGGCGCGGATCGGCGGGACCGCCGCGCTGTGCGCCCTCGTCACCGTGGTCACCGCGGCGGCGGCCGGGCGCGTGACCCGCCGGCGGGCGGTCGAAGCCGCGGGCGCCCGTGCATAGGACACGGCCGCGACCGCCCGCTCGGAGCAGGCGCCTACTGCACGACCTGGACCTTGTCGGCCTGCATCCCCTTCTGGCCCTGGACGGCCTCGAAGGTGACCTTCTGACCCTCCACCAGGGACTTGAAGCCGCCCCCCTCGATCGCACGGAAGTGAACGAACAGGTCGGGCCCGGACTCCGGGGTGATGAACCCGTACCCCTTCTCGTCGTTGAACCACTTGACCGTGCCGTTCTGACGCTCCGCCATGTCTTCCCCTAGCCGATACGAACCATTGCCGACCGCGATCCTTTCACGTTCGGTGAGGGAACGGGTGCCAAAAGTCATGCGCGTCCTGGCGCCGATCACGCGCCGCCGGGGCCGCGGGCGGACCGGCGCGGCACATCGGCGCGGCGCCGACTCACGGGTGCCCACGGCGATCGGCCCGCGGTCGTGCGCCCGTCGGGAAAACATGAAAGTAGCCCCGACGGGTCACACGGCAGACGGATGCCGGACGTGCCGCTGGGCATCAGATCCGTTGGCTCGCTGGACCGATCTGTCGTACGAGTACCGGTTCGCGGTTCGCGGTTCGCTTCGGGTGAGCGTGAGTTCTGCCGACGAGGCCGGCGGGGCCGCCAGGCCGGCCTGAACGTCAGTGCGGCGGTCAGTCGACGCCTTCGATGATGCGGAAGTCGCGCTCGACGGCGTCGGAAAGAGTGACCAGCGCCTCCTGGTACGCCGCGCTCTCGCGTGCCGCGACCGCCTGTTCAAAGGTGTCGAACTCGACCAGGATGGTGCGCTCGGCGATTCCGGCGTCGTGGGCGAGGACCCGGCCGCCACGGGCGAGCACCCGCCCGCCTCCGGCCTGGACGGCCGGACCGGCCAGCTTGTTGTAGGCGGCCAGCTTCTCGGGGTCGGAAATGGTGCGGTAGACGCTGACCCAGTAGCCCTTGGCCATGGAAACCTCCTGTGTTCGGACAAGCGTGCCAGGCTTCGAGTCGACACTCGGATTGATCGGCCCCGGCGACGGATCACCGGGCATTTCCGAGGGCGGTTCGCAAGGGACTGGCTGATTGTGGTGGGCCGTTGAGACAAGACGATGTATCGGTTGGCGATGGAGCCCTGCCTGCAACCTCGTTTGGAAAGGGCTCACTGCGCCGGGAACGGGGCGCCCCAGGGCTCTTCCTCCAGGAGGAGCCCGTTGGCCAGGTAGCTGATGGTTCGGTACCAGCCGGCCAGCACGAGGAACTCCAGGAGTTGGGCGTCTTCGTAGTGGACGGCCAGGGAATCCCAGGCGGGTTGTGAGAGCTGTGCGGTGTCGTGCAGTTCGTCGACGGCGTTGAGCAGTGCCGCATGACGAGGCAGCCACGCGGTGGTGGCTGCGACGTCGATGGCGGTGGTGGCCCGGAGTTGTTCCTGGCTCAGTCCGGCCTGCTGGGCGAGGGTCGCGGCGTGTGCCCCCCATTCGTAGGCGCAGCCGGTGCGTGCGGTTACTCGGGCGATGATGATCTCGCGGTCGATGGCGGGAAGAAGTCCGTGGCCCAGCAGGCCGGACCCCAGGGCGAACATGCGTGAGGCCAGTTCCGGGTTGCGGTGCAGTACCCGGAACAGTGTGAGTGGCTCGTGTGTCACGCCGGGAGGCATCCATCGGCGCAGTGCCTGGTCGACGGGCGCGGGATAGGGCGGGGTGAGCGGTTCGATGCGCGGCACGAGCACCTCCTGCTTCGGTTTTCGAATCACTATGGTGCTTCGAAACCCGAAGCGCAAGGAGGAGGTGCGGAAGCCGGAACGCCTCGGCCGGGTTCACCGGTACGAGGGTCCGATTCAGGGCGCCCGGTCATGGCTGCACTCGATCTGCTCGGGCGGCGCCGGACGCTGCGCATCCGGTGGGAATCGAGCCAAGCCCCGGCAGGCTTCCAGGAGTTGCAGTGCCGTTGTGAACGCATGTCATCGAGCGTGCTCGGCACCCGGCCGGGCGAGCCGACCGGCGCCCGCGTGCCCACTCTGCACGGCGACGCCTGTCACCTCACCCGGCGTGGCGAGGACCTGGGTGCCGGGCGGAGGTTCCGGGTGCGCCGTCAGCCCGGGCCGGGCGGGCGTCAGCCGGCAGGACCCCTCTCGAGCGTCCCGTCGCCCACGGCGTCGGGACGCGAGATGCCGTCGGCGGGCCGCTCGCTGTTGCGGTGCGCCGGTTGCGGGTCGAGCATCGCCGCCCAGCGCTCCGACCACTGGGCGAGGGGGCCGAGTGCGAGGCAGGCATCCCGCCCCAGTGGAGTGAGCTCGTACCGGCTGTCGGGTAGTTGGTGAACCACGTGGGCATCCAGCAGTTCGGTCAGGCGCTGCCGCATCACGCTGGAGGACATGTCGTCGCACTGCTTCTGCAGGGGGCGGAACCCGAGGGGCCCCCCGCGCAGCTCCCAAAGGATGCGCAGGCTCCACCGCCGTCCGAACAGGTCGAGTGCGGCCATGAGGGGGCGACCGGTGGTCGAACCACGAACTGGCTTGCCGGGTTTGGGGGTTGGCATGGCGTGGAGTCCAGCCTCCAAGATTGATGCTTCGGATTCCGAAACGCTACCATCGGAGATTGCTTCGGAAAACGAAACGAAGGGGACGTCGTGGCTCCGCCTGGACTGCTCGGGAACCACAGAAGCTCCTGGTCCGCGGGATCCGCCCAGGACAAGACGCAGTGACCCGTCGGGGAATGGTCGGGGCGCAGCACCACGCCCGACGGTCGGTCGGCCAGGGTCCGCGCGGCCAGGCCGTCCTCGTCCCGGAACACCCGCATCACCGCGAAGGAGAGGGCGCCGGGGGTGCGGTCAGCCGCCGCCCATTCCGCCCTGGGCGGCAATCATGGTCAGGCCCAGCCCGCCGACCGCCCCGGCCAGGTGCGGGGCCTCGTCGGCGAGCCGCTCGGTGAGCGCGGCGATCCGCCCGGCGTGGGCCCGGCGGTCGTGCCGGGACAGCACCAGCCGCAGGTGCCCGTGGGCGGCCAGCGCCGCGAGGACCGCGTCGGTGAACGGCGCCCCGGCGACCGGGGCGCCGCCGCGGACCAGCTCGGCCACCCGCACCTGGAGGTCCAGGGCTTCGCGCGGGTCGTCCATCGCCACCGTCCGCTGCGGCACGACCGGGCCGTAGGGGTCGCGGTCCGCCATGGTCACCACGCCGAGCACCGCGAGCCGCTCCTCGACGGCCTCCAGGGTGTCCTCACGGCCCCGCCGGATCCACGACTTCCAGCTGCGCGGCTGCTCGCCCACCTCGGCGAGCAGCGCGTCCAGGACGGGGTCCCCGGTGGCGGCGCCGGAGACGACCCGCACCCGGCCCGCCCCGTCCTCGGCGACGGCGCCCCGGTGGGCGAGCTCGGCCAGGGCGGCCGCGCGCAGCAGGAACCCGGCGCGGGTGCGGTCCTGCAGGGACTGGGCCCGGGTGTCGAAGGCCAGCAGGTAGGCGTCCAGATGCAGTCCTCGGCTCATGGCACCGACGATACGGCGCGCCGGCCCGCCCGCCATCGGCCCCGAGGACGGACCCGCCCTCCGCCCGAAGGAGCATCCGGCCGGCCGCCGCACCGGGGACGCGTGCGGGCCCCGCGCCCAAGAGTGCAGGTGGGGCGGGGTGCTCCCGGCCGCCGTCCGCTAGGATCCTGCGGATCTTGGTCGAGCGTGTGTCGGGCGAGTGTGTCGGGCAAGTGCGTCGGGCGAGTGTGTCGGGCGGGTGTGTCGAGATGGGTGCGGGGGAGACGCTTACGTGAGCGGTGGCGGTCTGCGACTGGTGGGACCGGTCGCGTCGGTACGGATCCAGGCGTGCCTGCTGCTCCCCGTGAGCCTGGTGAGCTGCGTGCCGGCCTACACCGGGGGAGCCCACCGGCTGGACCCCGTGACGGGCGCGGCAGTTGCCCTGATCCTCTTCGCGACGGCGTTCTGGGGCCTCCTGGAGGCCCGTCGGCCCTGGTACCGGGAGCGGCTGGAACGGCTGAGCCCGCCGCCGCCGGACGCGCAGACGGTCGCGCGGGACAAGACCTTCGACCTGTTCTCCCGAGGCCTCGCCACGCCCCTGCTCCTGGTGCTGCTGATCGGACTCGCGCTCAGCTACACGACGGGGATCCCGGCCGGCATGCTCCTGGCGGGCATGGCGGGCGCGATGCTCTGGCAGTCCCGGTGGCTGGCGGCCGAGGAGAAGCGGCTGGGCGGCCGGGTCCTGTGCCTGCACACCCCGGTCCGCGTCGCGGCCGACGACCCCAACGGCCCCGCGTACCGCCGGTCCCGCTTCTGGATCGTCCACGAGACCCCCTGACCCCCGCCCGCCCTGGCCCCCGCCGGCCCCGGGCCGCGCTCGGCCGCGCTCGGCAGAGGCCGGCGTCCGCGTCACCCCAGCAGGCGCAGGCGGGTGGCGGCGACGCCGAGGCGCACGCTCTGGCCCCAGGCGAGCTGCAGGGCGTCCGCCTCGATGCCGTCGCCGAAGGCGACCAGGTGCTCGGACTCGACAGTGAGCACCAGCTGCCGCCCGGCCTCCAGCAGGCCGTGCACGTGGCTGGTGCCGGTGGTGGGGGAGGGCCACGCCTCCCGGACGAACCAGGCCAGGGCCGGCGCGCCCGGGGCGGGCAGGGCGGGCAGTGCGACGGGGCCGCCACGCTCCAGCCAGGCCGAGCGGCACCAGCCGGTGGCGCCCGTGCCGGTGCCGACCAGGACACCCGAGGAGGCCTGGGCCTCCGCCGCCCCGGCGCCGTCGAGTGCCCCGGTGCCGTCGGGTGCCCCAGTGCCGTCGGGTGCGCCGTCCGTGCCCAGGCGGTAGCGCGCCGTCTGGTGGCCCGGCTGCCCGACGTACACCTCGTTCAGCGCGAGCAGCCGCTGGCCGTCGTCCGCGACGGCCTCGACCATCGTCCGCTCCTCCAGCGCCCCCTCGCCGCGCGCCACCGCCCGCAGCAGCGCGCCGAGGCCGTCCACGCGGTGACGCACCAGCACACCGGGGTTGCGGCCCGGGTCGGCGTCCACACCGATCACCGGCTGGCCGTCCAGGTACTTGGCGACGTTGGCCACCAGGCCGTCCTGGCCGACCACGGCCACCACGTCCCCGGGCTCGAAGAGGAAACGCGGCAGGTCCGCCCGCTCGACCCGGCTGCGCCGCCAGTCCAGCGGCACGGCCGCCGCCGCCTCGGCGAGCGCCGCCGCCGCCCGGCGGTGGCGCTCCTCGACCTCCCGCGCCGAGCGGCCCCGGGAGGCCAGGAAGAACGCGGCCTGCCCGGGCGTGCCGTGACGGGCCACCAGCTCCTCGTACTCGGTGCGCCGGTGCACCAGCACCACCCGCGGGGCGAGGCTCACCGCCGCTCCCCGCCGGCGCCGAGGCGGGCCAGCAGCCCGGTGAGCACGTCCGGGGTGAGCGTCACGCTGTCGATCCGCGGCAGGTGCTCCGCCAGCCGCATCAGCGCCAGCGCCCGCAGCACCGCCGGGTCGGCCTGCTGGTGGGCCGCCAGCCAGGCGGCCTCCGCCGACGCCCGGGCCTCGCCCAGCTCGCGGGCGGCCTGGGCCTCGGCGGACGCCAGCCGGGTGCGGCGCTGCGCCTCGGCGTCGGTGCGGACCCGGTCGGCGACGGCCTCCTCCTCCGCCTGGAGCCGGCTGTTGGCACCCTGCTGGGCGAGCAACTGCTCCTCGCGCCGGGCGAGTTCGATGCGGTTGGCGAGCTCGTTCTCGGCGATGCCGCGCTCGTGCTCGACGGCCACCGCGCGGCGCTCGAAGGTCGCCCGGTCGGCCTCCTGCTGCACCAGCTCGCGGGCGGGGGTGCGCAGCGCCCGTTCGACCTCGGGCTCGGGGCGCAGCGCCACCACCCGGACGGCGATCACGGCGAGTCCGGTCTCGGTGATCCGGGGCTCGCCGGCCAGACCCTGGGTCATCCGCTCGCGCACCGCGTCCACCCCGTCCGCGAGGGCGGCGGCGAGCGGGGTGCGGGCGAGCAGGCCGAGGGCGTGCTGCTGGGCGGTCTCGGTGAGCAGCGTGGCGAGCTGGTCGAGCGGCGCCGCGCGCCAGGCGCCGGTGTCCGGGTCGATCCCGAAGTCGACGCGGGTGGCGGCGGTGGCCGGGTCGGTGATCCGGTAGGTGAGCGTCGCCTGGACGCTGACGTCCTGGAAGTCGGAGGTGCGGGCGTGGAAGAGCATGGCGAGTTCCCGGTCGTCCACCGGCACTTCGGAGATCGCCGCGGTCAGCGGCCGGAACCAGAACGCCAGCCCGGCCCCGTCGTGGGCGACCCGGCCGCGCCGCAGGTGGCGGATGTGCGCGGTGGGAACGGCGCGCAGGTGGCGCATCCCGAACCGTCTGGTGATGTCGGCCATCGGAGGAACCCCTTTTCGTCATGACGACGATATTGGGCACCCCCGGTTTTCGTCAAGGTGACGACAAGACCAGCTGCAGCAGCTCGCGCAAGGCCTCGCGCTGCCGCACGGTGAGCCGGTCCAGCGGTTGCGCCGCGAAGGGCATCCGGGCGCGCAGGTCGGCGGCGACGGTGCGGCCGGCCGCGGTGGCGGCGACGAGTTTGACGCGGCGGTCGGTCTCGTCGAGGCTGCGCTCGACCAGGCCGCGCGACTCCAGCCGGTCGACGATCACGGTCACGTTGGACGGCTCCGCGTGCAGCCGCTCGGCGATGCGGCGCGTCGGGACTGGGCTCTCGGCCGCGAGCAGCGCCTTGGCCTGCAGTGGGGTCAGGTCGTGGGCCGCGGCGGCGGCCTCGGACTCCTGGGTGTAGCGACGGTTGACGGCCGCGAAGAGGCCGACGACCTCCCTGGTGAGCTCATCCGATGAGTCGGGCATGGGGTCCAGCGTAGCCAGGTGCTTGACAGGGTTGAATGTCACCTCACATAGTTATGATTCATATTGGTTATGAACCATAAGCATATGAGAGGCCTCACGATGAGCACCAAGACCGTCCTGATCACCGGCACCTCCTCCGGCATCGGCCTGGCCACCGCCGTCACCGCCGCCCGCGCCGGCTGGCACGTCATCGCCACGATGCGCGACACCGCCAAGGCCGGCGCACTGCTCGCCGCAGCCGAGGAAGCCGCCGTCACCGTCGACGTCCGGGCCCTGGACGTGACCGACCCCGCCTCCGTCGCGGCCTGCCTGGCCGGCCTCGACCGGCTGGACGCGCTGGTCAACAACGCCGGCGCGGGCCACGTCGGCACCCTCGAACAGGAGAGCGTCGAGGACGTGCGCGCCGTCATGGAGGTCAACTTCTTCGGCGTCCTGCACGTCACGAAGGCCGCCCTGCCCCTGCTGCGGGCGAGCCGCGGCCGCGTGCTGACCGTGACCAGCGTCGGCGGCGTCATCGGCCAGCCCTTCAACGAGGCCTACTGCGCCGCCAAGTTCGCCGTCGAAGGCTTCATGGAGTCCCTCGCGCCGGTCGCGGCCACCACCGGCGTGACCGTCGGCGTGATCGAACCGGGAGCGGTGGCCAGCGAGTTCGTCGCCAACGTCGGCCTCACCGCCGACGCCCCGCAACAGGCCGGACCGTACGCCCCGGCCCTGTCCGCCTACCTGGACCGCACCCGCGACGCCTTCGCCAACGCCCAGACCTCCCAGGACGTGGCCGCGCGCATCGTCGACCAGCTCACGGCCGAACGGCCCGCCTTCCGGCTGCTCACCTCCGACGCCGCGCGCGCCTTCGCCGGGACCAAGCTGGGGGACCTCGACGGATCGGCCGTCCAGGCCCTCACCGCCACCTGGGTCGCCCGGTAACGCGCACCCGACGCGCTGCGCGAGGTGCCCGGCCGGGAGGCCGTCGGTCCACTAGGCTCACCGCCAGCCGCCTGACCAGCGGGAACGGCGAAACCGTCGGCGCTGTCCGTGGCGGCAGTCCCAGGAAACCGCGTCGAGAGGCAGTGCGTTGAAGGCAACCGAGATCGTCCCTGGTTCCCCGTGCTGGGCACAGTTGAGCGCCCGCGACCTCCCCGCAGCCGAGCAGTTCTACGGCGAACTGTTCGGCTGGACCGCCCAGGCCGACCCGGACCCGCAGTACGGCGGCTACACGACCTTCTCCCACGACGGCGCGCCCGCCGCGGCCGTGGCCCCGCTGATGAACCCCCAGCAGCCGGTGATGTGGCTGCTGTCCTTCGCCGCCGACAACGTCGACGACACCTGCGAGTCCGCCAAGAAGGCGGGCGCCCAGGTGTGGATGGGCCCGATGGAGGTCGGCGACCTCGGCCGCTGGGCCCTGCTCAGCGACCCGACCGGCGCGCCGTTCGCCGTCTGGCAGACCCGGAGGTTCGCCGGCTTCGGCGTGGTGGACGAGCCGAACGCCTTCGGCTGGGCCGACCTGTCGACCCGGGACAAGGACACCGCGCTCACCTTCTACAAGGACCTCTTCGGCTGGCAGGTCTGGCCGCACGACACCTACCCGATGGTCGGCCTGGCCGACCGGATGTTCGGCGGCGTCATGGCCATGGACGCCTCCATCCCGCCCGAGGTCCCGTCTCACTGGAACCCGTTCTTCGCGGTCGCCGACGTCGACGCGTCCGCGGCGACCGCGACCCGCCTCGGCGCCGAGGTCCTGCACGGGCCCGTCGACGTGGAGATGGACAACGGCCCGCGGCTCGCGGTGATCCGCGACCCGCAGGGCGCCACCTTCGGCGTCTTCGCCCCGCGCGCCGACAGCTGACCCCGCGCCGGCCGGCCCGCTTCCGGCCGGTTCCCGCCCCGGGCCCGACCCTGGCATGTTCGCGCCCGGAAAATAGCAGGTCACAGGCCTGTTCAGAGATCCCGGCCGGGTCTAGCATTCCCGTCACAGCAGCCCCACCACCCCCTCGCCGGGCTGCTGAGCACACCGGCCACGCCCCCACGTCGGCCGGTACCTCCCACGGCCGGGACCTCGGGACGCCCCCGCCCCCCGAAGTCCCGGCCGCCCCCGACGGACGGCCGGCAGCCGCGCGAACCCGGCCCCGAACCCGGCCCCGAACCCGATGTCAGAGCCCCCTCATAGGGTGGAAACAACGTCGGAGGGGCGCCGGAAAAGGCGTCGGAAGAGGCGTTGGAATCGGGGAGAGCCATGTCCGCGAACAGGATCAAGCACAAGGTCAACCACGTCTCGCTCGTGGTCGACAAGTCCGGTTCGATGCGCCAGCACCAGGCACAACTCGTCCGCGTGGTCGACGAGTTCGTGAAGGGCCTGCAGGAGGAGTCCGACCGCCTCGGCCACGAGACCCGCATCAGCCTCTACGCCTTCGACCACGAGGTGCAGAACCTGGTCTGGGACATGGACGTCAAGCACCTGCCGTCCCTGCGAGGCCTCTACCAGGTCGACAACGGGGCGACGGCGCTGATCGAAGCAGGCGTGAAGTCCATCGACGACCTGAAGAACATCTGGGAAGGCTACGGCGAACACTCCTTCCTCCAAGTGGTCGTCACCGACGGCGAGGAGAACGCCTCCGGCTACTCCCAGACCGGCCAGATGCACACCCGCGTGCCCGCCGGAAAGGGCAAGACCGTCCTGCGCACCTGGATCGACCGCATCCACGGCGCCATGGACGACCTCCCCGACCACTGGACCTCCGCCATCCTGGTCCCGAACTCCCTGGCCAAGCGCACCGCCCAGGAGTACGGCTTCCCGGCGGGCAACATCGCGATCTGGGACGCGGACTCCAGCAAGGGCGTCGAGGAGGCCATCGGCACCGTCAAGACGGCCGCCACGAGCTTCCTGCGGGGCCGCGAACAGGGCGTACGCGGCACCAGGAACCTGTTCGCCATGGGCCAGGACCTGAACACCGCCGAGGTGAAGGCCAATCTCGACGCCCTGGACACCGGCAAGTACATCCTGATCCCGGTCGACGAGCAGACACCCATCCGCGATTTCGTCACCCGCGCCGGCCACGCGTACACCTCCGGCTGCGCCTTCTACGAGCTGTCCAAGCGGGAGAAGATCCAGGGCGGCAAGCAGCTCGCCGTGGCGGAGAAGGACCCGGCCACCGGCCGGATGACGGGCCGGGTGTTCTCGGGCCCGGCGGCCCGCCGCCTCCTCGGCCTGCCGGAGTCGGAAGCCACGGTGAAGCCGGGCGACAACCCGGCGTACACCGTGTTCGTCCAATCGACCTCCGTCAACCGGAAGTTGGTGCCGAACACCAAGCTGCTCGTCATCCTGTAGCGGCAGCCGTCACCGCGGCCAGGCCGTCATCGCGGGGCAGGCGTCCGGGCGTCCGGGTACTCGTCGTCCTCGGGCCGCGGCGCCGTCAAAGCAGGACCGCTCCCACGACGGCCGCCGCCGCGACGACGAGAAGGGCCACGACGTTGACCGCGGTGTCCGTTCCCACGGAGCGGAGTTCGCCCGCGCGGTCCAGCGTGAACACGGCCGGGTCGTCCGGTGCGTAGTGGACCGTGACCTCCCGGCCGTACGCGCCCGCCGGGTCCGGCACCCCCGACGCGCAGTGGGCGGTGACGGCCGCACCGCCGCGGGCGGTGAACGCCACGACCGGCGTGATGCTGGTGGAGGTGCCGCCCTCCGCGTCGGTGCTGACATCCCTGAGCACCGCCACGACACGGCCCTGGGCGGCGACCATGGCGGCCAGCTTCTCGCGACGGCGGCGCGTGTCGCGGATGTTCCCGGGCAGCCGACAGGCACCGAAGACGGCCCACGGCCCGCCGACGCCGATCAGCGCCCAGGGCCAGCCCCAGTCGACCGCGGCGACGACCACCGCCCCGACGTAGATCAGAAACACCGCGAAGTTCGGCCAGCCCAGCGGGCCCCGGCCGCCCGCTCCTCCCACTCGGGTGTCGGCCGCGTCACGATCCGCACCCGCAACGGCCGGTCCGGCGGGTACCGGACCACCAGGACGCCGCGCGGCCGGTAGTCGGGCAGCTCGGAGAGGTGGATGTCCTGCGTGATCCCGACGCGGTACGCGGGCGCGTCCTGCGGTGCGACGGTGAGATCGAACCGCACCGGCACATCGCTCACCTCGCCCGGGACGGCCTCCATGCTCTCGATCACCGCGAGCGCCGTGCGGGGCGCGACGGCCGCCTCCCGGGCACGCCGCGGCGCACCGGCGAGCAGGAGGAGCAGGCCGTAGGCCGTGGGCAGGGCCAGGGCCGTGACGAGCAGCGGGGGGTGCTCGAGGACGCAGCCGACGACGAAGGCGGCGAGCGACACCCCGATCACACCGCCCGTCAGGAACCCCCGGGCGAGGCCGACGGCAGTGTCGTGCGCGGGCGGCGCGTCCGTGGCGGTCGTCATACGGTGATTGTGGCGGTCCCGGGCGGCGGTCGAAAGACGTCGCCGTGTGGCAGGCCTGCTCGGCCGCGGCTGTCGCAGGTTCGTACTACGGTCCTGCCATGGCAGCCGGAATCGATCTGACCCTTGACTGCGCGGACGCGAAACTCCTCGCCGAGTTCTGGAAGACGGCCCTGGGGTACGTGGACGAGCCGCCGCCCGCCCCGTTCCGGACCCGTGAGGAGTGGCTCGCGCAGTTCGACCTCCCGGAGGGCGACGGCGCGGACGACGGCGCCTGGCTCTGCGACCCCGACGGGGCCGGGCCCCGGCTCTGCCTCCTCAGGGTCCCCGAGCCGAAGCGCGCGAAGAACCGGCTCCACATCGACATCCGGGTGCCGGGCCACGGCAGCCCGGGGGAGCGGTGGGCGCGGATCGGGGCGGAGTCCGAGCGGCTGGTGGAAGCGGGCGGGAGTGTCCTGGAGGAGTTCGAGGGGCACCACATCGTGATGGCCGACCCGGAGGGCAACGAGTTCTGCGTCGCCGCCGCGCCAGCCCGGGGCTGACCGGCCGAACCTCGCTCGCCGCACCGCCCGCCGCACCCCCCGCCGCCCCGGATCCCGCGCGTGCCCCTGCGGGCGCCGTCGGCCGGTCGTGTGAAACCCGGGCGGTCGGCGGATGCGGCTCGTTGAGCAGTCATGGCACACGAGACGGACCACGGCGACGGCGACGGTGACGGTGCGGCCCGGGAACCGGTGGTGTGGGCGCTGGTCGTCCGCGAGGCGGCGCAGGGTCCGCCGGTCGCGGAACTGATCGTGGAGGTCGGCGCGGCCCTTCACACCGACCTGGTGGAGGCCGCGGTCGACAGCGGCTTCGTGGTCGCCGCCGGTGAGCCCCCGCCGACGAGCGGCGCCGTCGAGGTCGCCGACGGCCGGGTGGAACGGCTCCTGCTGGTCGGCGGCCGCCAGGGGTGGGAGCCGGGCTCACGGGTCGAGGCGTCGCCCGGCTGGCTGGCGGCGGCCCGGGAGCGGGGCGAAGCCGTGGTGGTCATCGTGCCGCCGCGGACCGGGCCGGCCGGACCGCCCGGGCAAGAACCCGAGGCGCGGATCGACGCGTTCACCCGGTGGCTCGAGGAGCAGCGGGCGGCGGGCCGGGTCCTGCACGGCACGGTATCGGTGCGAGGCGGGCCGTGAACCCAGGGCCGTGAACCCCGTGCAGTGAACCCAGGGCCGTGACGCCGTGGCGCGGGCGGCCGACGGGACCGCGCGACGGCAGCAGCGGGAGCCGACCCTCGGGGGGTCACCCGGCGTGTTCGGCGCACAGGCAGCCGACGCCCTTCTCGATCCACTCCTGTCCGGCCCACTGCGGGTGGCGTTCGATCAACAGCGCCCGGACCTCGGCCGTGATCGCGCGTTCGTCCATCGCCGAGTCGCGCCGCCGCCAGGTCTCGTCGCGCAGCTCGCGCAGGTAGTCGCGGACGTCGGCGAGCACCTGCGGGCCGCCGACGCCGCCGTGACCGGGAACCACCACCCGGTGCCGGCCGGCGGCCAGCCGCTCCAGCACCGCCAGCCAGCCGACCCCGGAGACGTCGGTGTCGTGCGGCGGGAACCAGGGGAAGATCGCGAACTGTCCGGTCTCGGCCAGATCCCCGGTGAACAACACACCGGCGTCGGGTACTTCGACCACCTGGTCGCCCTTGGTGTGGCCCCGGCCGGTGGGCCGCAGCCGCACGGTGCGGCCGCCGAGGTCCAGGTCGTACCCGCCGTCGTAGACCGCGTCGGGGGCAGGCACGCGGACGCCGGCGTCGAGGCGGTCGGCCACCGGCCCGCCGAAGCCGCGGAACATCTCCAGGTAGCCCGGCCCCTTCGTCCGCAGGTCGTCCGCCTGGGCGCGGTTGGCGAGGTAGGTGGCCTGACCGTCGAACACGTGCGCGCCGAGGGCGTGTTCGGGGTGGAAGTGCGTCGTGGTCAGGTACAGCCGGCGCCCCCCGGCCACCTCGGACGCCAGGGCGAGGACCTGCTCGGCGTTGGCGGTGCCCAGGCCCGTGTCGACGACGAGGACGGCCCGCGTGCCGCCGATGATGCCGATGTTGGGGACCAGCGGGATCCCGCGGTTCGGGATCGCCAGCAGGTCGGGGGCGATCTCCAGGGCACCGGAGACGTGTACGGCGGGGTCGGGAAGCAGTGTGTCGGTCATGCTTCGATTCCACCGCCCCGGCGGCCCGGCCGTCCAAGACCGGTTCGGAAACCCCCGATACCGAACGGGTATCGTCGCAGCATGGAGCTGCGGACACTGCGCTACTTCGTCGCGGTCGCCGAGGAACTCCACTTCGGCCGTGCCGCCACCCGGTTGCACATGAGCCAGCCACCGCTGAGCCGGGCGATCAGACAGCTGGAGACGAGCCTCGGCGCCACCCTGCTGCACCGCCGCGCCGCGGGTGTCACCCTCACCCCCGCCGGGGCGGTGCTGCTGGCCGAGGCCCGCGAGCTGCTCGACCGGGCCGACCGGGTACGCGCACGCGTGGCCGCGCAGGCCGGCCCCGCGGCCGTCACCGTCGGCCTCCTCGGGGACGGCACCGACCCGGGCGCCGCCCGGCTGGCCGCCGCCTACCGCGAGCACCACCCGGGCGTCGAGGTCCGCATCCGCGAGGCCGACCTGACCGATCCGACCTGCGGGCTGCGCGACGGACTGGTCGACATCGCCCTCACCCGGGCGCCGTTCGACGAGCGCGGCCTGACCGTGCGCGAGCTGCGCGCCGACCCGGTCGGTGTGGTGCTGCGCGCGGACGACCCGCTGGCCCGCCACGCGTCCCTGGAGCTGGCCAACCTGGCGGCCCGGCGCTGGTTCCGGTTCCCGGACGGCACGGACCCGTTGTGGCAGTCGTACTGGAACTGCGGTGAGCCGCGTGAGGGGCCGGTGGTGCGGGCCGTCCAGGAATGCCGGCAGGCCGTGCTCTGGAACGGCACGGTCGGCATGGCCCCTCTCGGACACGGGGTGCCCGAGGGGCTGGCCGTGGTGCCGCTGGCCGGCGTGGCGCCGAGCCGGGTGGTGGCGGTGTGGAACGAGGGCGACACGAACCCGCTGATCCCCTCGTTCGTCCGCATCGCGGCGGCCGCCTACCGCCGCTGAACCCCTCCCGGCCCGCCCCTGCCCGCCGCTTGCTCCCTGCTGGCCGCCGCCTGCTCCCCTTCCCCTTCCCCTTCCCCTTCCCCTTCCGGTCCCGGTCTCCGTTCGGTCAGGCGCCGAAGACGGCCGCGGGGTCGCCGGTGTACCAGGTGTTGTCGATGCGCATCCGCCGGATGAGCCAGCGGCCGCCGTCGCGCACGAGGTCGAGGGTGTAGGGGTTCTTGAGCAGGGCGTGGGTGTCCGGGTCGGCGGTGAGCAGGTGCTGGGCCTCGACCAGGGCGGTGAGGCGGGCGGTGTCCCCGTCGATGTCGATGCGCGGGTTGGTGACCTGGTGGGTGGTGTCCACCCGTCCGGTGAACATGGCCAGGATGGTGTCGACGATGAAGTCCCGACCGGTCATCAGGGGCGGCTCGCCGCCCCAGCGGGCGGCGGCGGGGCGGAAGTCGAGTTCCGCGTCGGCGGTGAAGGCCGAGGCGAAGAGTTCGCGGTCCTTCAGGTCCTGGCCGAGGGCGAACCGGTAGAGGGCGTCGGTGATTTCGGCGCGGTCGCGCAGTTCGGCGACGACCGAGGCGGTGTCGTCGGGCTTCGCGGTCAGGGCCTGCAGCGGGTTGGTGGTCATGGTGTCCTCCGTCGGGTGGGAGAGGCCGGTTTCGACGTGATCCACTCTGCCGCCGTGATCGTTGGCGAACAACGGCGCTCTGCGCAATGATCGTGAACTCGGGCTTAACGACGGGGTGGCGTGTGATCGAGCGGTACGAAGTGGAGTCGTTTCTGACGCTCGCGGAGGAGCTGCATTTCGGGCGTACCGCCGAGAGACTGCGGGTATCCACCGCGCGGGTCAGCCAGACGATCCGCAAGCTGGAGCGGCGGGTGGGGGCGGCGCTGTTCGAGCGCACCAGCCGCCGGGTCGAACTCACGCCGCTCGGGCGCAGGTTGGCCGACGATCTGGGGCCCGCCTGGGCGGCCGTCGGGGCGGCGCTGCAGGGAGCCGTCGACGCCGGGCGGGGCCTGTCGGGCAGCCTGCGGGTCGCCTACGTCGGTGCCGCCGCCGGGCAACTCCTCATCGGGGTGGCCGAGTTGTTCCGGGAACGGGCCCCCGACTGCGAGGTACACCTGCGGGAGGCCCGGATGACGGAGACGATCCGCTGGCTGCGTGGCGGCGACGTCGACCTGTGCCTGGGGCCCTTCCCGGTGCACGAGCCCGGCATCGGCTGCGGCCCGGTCCTGGTGCGCGAGGCCCGTATGCTCGCCGTCCCCGTCGGACACCGTTTCGACCGTCCGGGCGGCGTCTCGGTCGGGGACCTGGCGCAGGAGCCGGTGGTGCGGCTGCTGCCGGACGCCGTCGCCGTGCCGCCGCAGCGCCCGGACCGGGCACCCGCCGCGCCCGGCCCGGTGGCCGAGACCGTCCAGGAGGCACTCATGTTCGTCGGGGCCGGGCAGGGGGTCCTGCCCGTCGGCGCCCACGCCCGGCGCTACTACCCGCGCCCCGACGTCGCCTACGTCCCCCTCGACGGCGCGCCGCCGCTCGAGTGGGGCCTGATCTGGCCCGACGGCCACGCCACCGCCCGCGTCCGGGCGTTCGCCGAGGCCGCGGCCGACCTGGCCGGCGACCGGCGGTGAGCGAAAGCGAATACCGCCTATCCGCCCAATCCTTGATCTAACGGACTGCCGGAGTAATTGCCATACTCTATTGCCGCGAACCGATGCGACCCATGCTGTTGGAGTGGAACGCATGGGGGGTGGTTTTCTCCGACAGCGGTGGTCCCGGAGTCCGCACGCGACCGGTGCTCGTCGGTCATCGGGTGCGGGGTCGGTCCGGTTGCCTTGATGGTGCCGAGGTGGCAACCAGCCGTTTCCGGGCCGCATTCGAAGGAGAACTCGGCTGCGAGGCTCCGAACGCATTTTGTCTTCGCGACCTCCCGCAGCACTAACCGTGCCCGCAGCACTCACCATGCCCGTCACCCCGCGTCCACGGCCGCGACGCCCGACATGACGGCCGCAGGGGCACGACCAGCAGCAGATCAACCCGTATCCCGCCGAACCGGAGGAACCCATGGACGGCGACACCCAGTCCTATGTGGTCGTGCTCAACGACGAGGAGCAGTACTCGATCTGGCCCGCCGACCGCGACCTGCCTCTCGGCTGGCGCGGTGACGGCGTCAGCGGTTCCAAGGCGGAATGCCTGGCCCACATCGGCGAGGTCTGGACGGACATGCGCCCGCTGAGTTTGCGCCAGGCCGTGAAGCACGCCGGTTTAGCCGCCCACTCTCAGCAGTGAAGGATACGTGCGAGATGGTGCTCAATGAATTTCACGCCCGGGTGGCCGAGGCACCGGACACGGTCGCGGTGCAGGACGGCGACCTGAGGCTGACCTACCGCAGCCTTGCCGCGCACGCGTCCGCTCTGGCGATCAAGCTCACCGAGCGGGGGGTGGGCCAGGACAGCGTCGTGGCCGTCTACGCCAACCGGTCAGCGGAATTGGTGGTCGCCGAGCTGGCCGCCCTGCTGGCGGGCGCGGCCTACCTGCCGCTGGACCCGGCCCACCCGGCCGAGCGGATCCGCCAACTGCTGGAAGTCTCCGGCGCCGCCGCGGTCCTCAGCACCGCGCCGCTGGTGTCCGGTGGGGCACCGCTCGGCGACGACGTCCTGGTGGTCGATCTGACCGAGGAACCGTCCGACGCGACCATCCTGGCACCGCCCCCACTGAACGGCGCCGAACTGGCGTACGTGATCTACACGTCGGGTTCCACCGGCCGGCCGAAGGGCGTCGCGGTGACCCACGCGAGCCTGGCCAACCTGATGCACTGGCACCACAAGACCTACCGGACCCGGCGGGAGGACCGGTCGACCCTGCTGGCCAGTCCCGGATTCGACGTGTCCGTCCAGGACATCTGGTTCACCCTGACCGCCGGCGCCACGCTGGTGGTGCCGCCCGCCGAGGTGCGCACCTCGCCCCCCGCGCTCGCCGCCTGGCTGGCCGACGAGCAGATCACCGTGACCTTCCTGCCCACACCGCTGGCCGAGGCCGTCCTCGACGAGACCTGGCCGGCGCACACGGTGCTCCGCTTCCTGCACACCGGCGGCTCGGCGATGCAGCGCGGTGTGCCGGACGGGTTGCCGTTCACCGTGATCAACCTCTACGGGCCGACCGAGGGCACGGTGAAGGTGACGGCCGGCGAGGTGCTGGCGGGAGGACCCGTGCCGCCGCCGATCGGGGTGCCCGTCGACGGCGTGCGCTGCTACGTGCTCGACGGGCTCGACCCGGTGCCCGACGGCGAAGCCGGCGAGCTGTGCCTGGCCGGCGCGTGCGTGGCCCGCGGATACCTGGACGACCCGGCGAGCACGGCCGCGGCGTTCGTGCCGGACATCGGCGCCCCCGGGCAGCGGATGTACCGGACCGGCGACAAGGTCCGCCGCGGGCCGGACGGGGTCTTCGAGTACATCGGCCGCTACGACGACCAGGCCAAGATCCGCGGGTTCCGGATCGAACCCGGCGAGGTGGCCACGGTCCTCAAGCAGCACCCCGGCGTCCGGGACGCCTTCGTGGCGGTCGAACACTCCGGCCGCCCGGACGCGCGCCTGGTCGGCTACGTGGTCACCGACGTCCCCACGGCCGAGCTGGTCGACTTCGTCGCCGCCCGGCTGCCCGCCTACATGGTGCCGGCGGCGGTCGTCGTGCTGCCCGCGCTGCCGCTGACCCCCAACGGCAAGGTCGACCGCGCCGCGCTGCCCGCCCCCGACCGGACCGCGGCCGGCCTGGCCGACGTCGCCGCGCCGCCCCGCACCCCGACCGAGGTGGCCCTGGCGGCAATCGTGTCCAGGCTGCTCGGCGGCACCGAGGTCGGCGCCCACGACGACTTCTTCGCACTCGGCGGCAACTCGCTGCTCGTCGCCGGCCTGGCCGGCCGCATCGCGGCGGAACTGCACACCGTGGTGAGCATGCCCGACCTGTTCGACGCGCCCACCGTCGCCGCCCTCGCCGCGATCATCGACCAGCGGGCCGCCGTGGCCGGAGACGACGGCCGGGCACCCGCCGCCCACGTGATCGCCCCGACCGCGCCGCCGGTGCGCCGAGCCGACCGGGACCGGCCGATCCCGCTGTCCCTGCCACAGGAACGGGTCTTCTTCTTCGAACAGCTGTCGCCCGGCAACCTGGCCTACAACTTCCAGGCCACGGTCTCCTTGCAGGGCGAGGTGGACGTCGACGCCATGCGCGCGACACTGGACGAGATCGTCCGCCGGCACGAGGTCCTGCGGACCGCCTTCGTCGCCGTCGAAGGAGTCGGCTACCAGCGTCCGCTGGCGCAGGCCAAGGCCTCGCTGAAGGTGATCGACGTCCCCGCCGAGCAGGCCGACGAGGTGGTCGCCGCACAGCTTCGCGAGCCGTTCGACCTGACCAAGCCGCCGCTGGCCCGCTGGGTCCTGCTGCGACACGGGAACGGCCAGAACACCTTCCTCCACGTGGAACACCACTTCGTCCACGACGGCTGGTCGCTCTCGGTGTTCCTGTCCGAGTTCCGCGCCATCTACCCGGCCTTCGCCGCCGGAAAGCCCTCACCGCTGCCCGAACTGCCCGTCCAGTACGCGGACTACGCGATCTGGCAGCGGGACTGGATGCGCGGCGACGTGCTGCGCGCCCACGTCGACCACTGGACCGCCCGACTGGCCGGCGCCCCGCACATCCTGGAGCTGCCCGCCGACCGGCCCCGCCCGCCGGTGATGACCTTCCGCGGCCGGGCACCGCGCATCCTGATCCCCGCCGAACTGGCCCGGGAACTGCGGGCCTTCAGCCGCGAGAACCGGGTGTCGCTGTTCTCCACCATGTACGCGGGCTTCGCGGCCCTGCTGTACCGCTACACCGGCCAGCAGGACATGCTCGTCGGCACCGGCGCGGCGAACCGCAACATCCCCGAGCTGGAGCCGCTGCTCGGCATGCTCGTCAACACCCTGGTCCTGCGCACCAAGGTGTCGGCCGACCAGCCGTTCAGCCGGCTGCTGGCGCAGGTGCGCCAGAGCGTCGCCGAGACGCTGGCCTGGTCGGACACCCCGGTCGACTCGGTGATCGACGCCATCGACCCGGCCCGTGACCCCTCACGCACCCCGCTGTTCCAGGTCATGTTCAGCTTCCACGACTCCGCGGTGCCCGACGTCGACTTCGGCGGGCTCACCGGCAAGGTCACCGAACGCTCGAACCGCACGGCCAAGGCCGACCTCAACGTGATCGTGATCCCGCGGGCCGAGCAGCGCCTCGGCCGGGAGGCCCGGCCCGAGGACGACGACCTCTACATGATCTGGGAGCACTCGTCCGACCTGTTCGACGAGGCCACCATGGAGCGGATGGTCACGCACTACCTGACCCTGCTCGCCGACGCGATGGCCGCGCCCGACACCCGCGTGGGAGCGCTGCGCCTGCTCCCGGACGCGGAGGCGGACCAGCTCGACCGCTGGTCCCGCGGGCCCGCCGCGGCCGACACCCAGCCGGTGACCGAACTGATCGCACGGCAGGCCCGGACCCGACCGGACGCCGTCGCGGTGCGCTGGCCGGACGGACAGCTCAGCTACGGAGAGCTCTGGCGGCGCGCCGGCGGGCTGGCCCACCGGCTCCGCGAGTCCGGCATCACCGCCGAGGAACCGGTCGCCGTGTACGCCGACCGTTCCGTCGAACTGGTGGTCGGCGAACTCGCGGTGCTCATGGCCGGCGGCTGCTACCTGCCCGTGGACCCGAGCTACCCGGCCGAGCGAACCGCCTACATCCTGCAGGACGCCGGCGTCCGCAAGGTCCTCGTCACCCCCCGGACGCTGCCGCAGCTGCCGACGTCCACGGAGAGCCTCCACGTCTTCGACCTGGAATCCGACGCCACGGACGAGTCGGTCCACGCCGACCAGGTCACCCCGCAGCGGCTGGCGTACCTCATCTACACGTCGGGATCGACCGGCCGGCCCAAGGGCGTGGCACTGGCGCACCGGGGACTCGCGAACCTGGTCGCCTGGCACCTGGCCGCGTACGCGCTCGGCCCGCAGGACCGGACCACGCTGTTCGCCAGTCCCGGGTTCGACGCGTCGACCTGGGAGATCTGGCCAACCCTCGCCGCCGGCGCCACCCTGAGCGTCGTCCCGCCGCAATTCCGGGCCGCACCGGCGGAACTGGTGCGCTGGCTCAGCGGCGAGCGCATCACCGCGGCATTCCTGCCGACCCCCGTCGCCGCGGCCGTACTGGCCGAGCCGTGGCCGGCCGACACCGCACTGCGCGCGCTGCTGACCGGCGGCGACGTGCTGCCGGCAGCGCCCGCCACCGGGCTGCCGTTCCGGCTGTACAACCACTACGGACCGACCGAGAACACCGTGGTGGCCACGGCCGGCCTCGTAGCGCCGGACCCGGCAGCACTGCGCCCGCCCATCGGCAGGCCGATCAGCGGCATCGACGCCCACGTGCTGGACGCCGAAGGACAGCCCGTGCCCACCGGTGTCCGCGGCGAGCTGTACCTCGGCGGTCCGGCGGTGGCCCGCGGCTACGTCAACCGCTCGGCGCTCACCGCCGAGAGCTTCCCCGCCGACCCGTTCACCGACCGACCCGGCGCACGCCTCTACCGCACCGGCGACCTGGCCCGCTGGCGTCCCGACGGGCAGCTGGAATTCCTCGGCCGCGCGGACGAACAGGTGAAGATCCGCGGCTTCCGGATCGAGCCCGAAGAGGTCGCGGCAACGCTCAGGGAACACCCGGACGTGCGGGACGCCGTCGTCGTCGCCCGCGCGGCGGGGGCCGAGGTCTCACTCGTGGCGTACGCCTGCGGCGACGGCCTGAGCGAAACCGCCCCCGACGAGAAGCTGCTGGCGTTCCTGCGGGACCGGCTGCCCGCCTACATGGTGCCGGACGCGGTCATGGTGCTTCCCGCCCTGCCGCTCACCGAACACGGCAAGGTGGACCATGACGCGCTGGCCGCTCTGGCACCCAGCACCCCGGCCGAACCCGAGGCGGAGCAGGCACCGCGCACACCGACGGAACAACGCGTCGCGCAACTCGCGTCAGCGTTGCTCCAGGACCAGCCGGTGGGGCGCGCGGACGACTTCTTCCGCATCGGCGGCCATTCCCTGCTCGCGGCCCGCCTGGTGGCCCAGGTGAACGACGCCTTCGGCGTCCAGGTGCCGATCGCCACGTTCCTCCAGCGACCCACCGTGGCGAGCCTGGCGGACGCCGTGACCGCCGCGACGGCAGGACCGGAATCAGGCCCCGCACCGATCAGGCCGCGCAACCGCCGCGCGGCGCAGGAACCCGAGGTGCAGCAGTGAGCGGAGCCATCGAAGAGGACGGCCCGGCTCCGCTGTCGTACGCGCAACGGCGACTGTGGTTCCTCGACCAGCTGCAGCCGGGCAGCGCGATCTACAACGTCCCGCTCGGCTACGACATCACCGGCCCACTGCACCACACGGCCCTCGAACAGGCGCTGACCGAAGTCGTGCGACGCCACGAGATCCTGCGAACCGCCTTCCGCTCGACCGGCGGGACACCCCACCAGGTGGTCCTGCCACCCGCCCCCGTGCCCCTGCCCGTCGTCGACCTCACCGCACCCGGCCGCACCGCGGACGAGGTGGCACGGCTCGCGGACGAGGAAGCCGGCACCCCGTTCGACCTGGTGGCCGGCCGGGTCATCCGGGCCCGCCTGCTGCGCCTGGGCGAACAGCAGCACCGGCTGCTGCTCACCGTGCACCACCTCGCCTGTGACGGCGCGTCGGTCGGCACGCTCGGC
This sequence comes from Kitasatospora sp. NPDC033851, assembly GCF_055576085.1. Lineage (NCBI taxonomy): Bacteria > Bacillati > Actinomycetota > Actinomycetes > Kitasatosporales > Streptomycetaceae > Kitasatospora > Kitasatospora sp. NPDC033851. The sequence continues at coordinate 202,068 of NZ_JBVIRL010000015.1, forward strand.
AGGGAACTCGAAGTCCAGTACCTGGCCGCCCTGAACGGCCAGGAACGGCACGAGCCCGACCTGCCCCTGCAGTACGCCGACTTCGCCGAGTGGCAGCAGAACACACTGGCCGGGCCCGAGCTCGACCGGCTGCTGGCGTACTGGACGGACAAGCTGGCCGGCATGCCCGCCCAGCAACTGCCCACCGACCACGCCCGCCCGCCGGTACAGAGCCACCGCGGCGCCGCGCTCACGTTCGAGCTGCCCTCGGCATCGGTCCAGCGGCTCGAGGAACTGGGCAGAACGGAAGGCATCACGCTCTACAGCGTCCTGCTCGCCGCTTTCACGGTGCTGCTCCGGGCGCACGTCGACGGGGACGAAGTCGTGGTCGGCACCCCGGTCTCCGGCCGCGAACGGCCCGAACTGGCCGGTCTCATCGGATTCTTCACCAACACCCTGGTGCTCCGCTGCGACCTCGGGTCCGGCCCGACGTTCCGTGAGCTGATCCGGCGGCTGTGGGCGGAAGTCAAGGCAGCGCTGGCCCACCAGGACCTGCCGTTCGAGAAGCTCGTCGAAGAGCTGCACCCCGACCGTGACCTCGCCCAGAACCCGCTGTTCCAGGTGCTGTTCAGCTACCGCTACGAAGAGGAAGGAGCGGGGCTTCGCCTGGACGGCTGCCAGGTGCACCCGGTACTGGGCGACACCGGCGCGGCGCGCTTCGACCTCACGCTGAGCCTCACGCGAACCCCGGCCGGCGTGACCGGCCGGCTGGAGTACAGCACGGACCTGTTCGAGGACGCGACCGCCGAACGGATCGCCGAGCGATACGTCCAGGTCGTGACCGCCGCCGCGCACGCCCCGGACCGGCCCGTCGACGAACTGGCGGTGCTGCCGGCGGGCGAGCTCGCCACCTTGGCCCACTGGCAGGCCGGCACCCGGACCGGTACCGCAGACGTCCTGGTCCACCACGTGTGGGCGCAGCGGGTGGCCGCGACACCCGACGCGGTCGCCGTGGTCGCCGCCGACGCCACCCTGACCTACCGCGAACTCGACCGGCTCGCCGACCGGTTCGCCGGCCGGCTGCGCCGGCTCGGCGTGGCACCGGACGAGCCGGTCGGCGTCCACCTCGGCCGCACCTCCCTGCTGATGGTCACCCTGTTGGGGATCCTCAAGGCGGGTGCCGCGTATCTCCCGCTGGACCCCGGCTACCCGCGCGATCGGCTGGCGTTCATGGTCGGCGACGCTGGCGTGCGGCTGGTCGTGGCGGACTCCCGGTCCGCCGCGGCCGCCGGGCGGCTCGGCGCCGCCCAGGTCGTGGTGCCCGATCCGGCCGGGGCACCGGACGACCCGCCCGACGATCCGCCCGCGGTGCTCACCCCCGACAACCTGGCGTACGTGATCTACACGTCCGGATCCACCGGACAGCCGAAGGGGGTCATGGTCACCCACCGCAACGTGGCCAACCTCTTCGCCGGGATGAACGACGTCTTCGGCGCCGACGAGCCCAGCACCTGGCTCGCCGTGACGAGCGTCTCCTTCGACATCTCCGTGGTCGAGCTGCTGTGGGCGCTGACGCACGGCCACCGGGTCGTGCTGCGCGCCGAACCGCCCCTGCCGTCGGCCTCGGCCGCCGCGCAATCGGCCGCGGTGGCCCAGGCCCGCGCCCGCCCCATCGACTTCAGCCTGCTCTACTTCGGCAGCGACTCGCAAGCCGGCTCCGACGACCGCTACCGCCTCCTGCTCGACGGCGCGAAGTTCGCCGACCGCAACGGCTTCACGGCCGTGTGGACCCCCGAACGCCACTTCCACCGGTTCGGCGGGCTGTACCCGAACCCCTCGGTGACGGCGGCAGCCGTCGCCGCGATCACCGAACGGGTCCAGGTGCGCGCGGGCAGCGTGGTCCTGCCGTTGCACGACCCCTTGCGGGTGGCCGAGGAATGGTCCGTCGTGGACAACATCTCGGCCGGCCGGGTCGGCATCTCCCTCGCGTCCGGCTGGCACGCCAACGACTTCGCGTTCGCACCGGACCGGTACGACAAGCGCAAGCAGCTGATGATGGACGGCCTCGCGGAGGTCCGCAAGCTGTGGCGCGGCGAGAACGTGCCGCGGCGCAACGGCGTCGGCGCCGAAGTCGAGGTCGGGGTGTTCCCCCGGCCCGTCCAGCCGGAGCTGCCGGTGTGGCTGACCAGCGCCAAGCATCCGGAGACCTTCCGGATGGCCGGCGAGGCCGGCACCGGCGTGCTCACCCATCTCCTCGGACACAGCCTGGAGGAACTGGCCGAGAAGATCGCGCTGTACCGCAGGACCTGGCGCGAGCACGGGCACCCCGGGGACGGCCATGTGGCGGTCATGGTCCACACGTTCGTCGGTCCGGACCTCGACGAGGTGCGGGAACTGGTCCGGGAGCCGATGAGCCGGTACCTGGAGACCTCCTTCGACCTGATCGCCTCGCTCGGCGCCACCACCGGCAGCGCCCAGGACTTCAAGGCCCTGCCGCCCCGGGAACTGCGCGAGCTGGTCGACCGGGCGTTCGACCGGTTCTTCGCCACCGCCAGCCTGCTCGGCACACCGCAGGTCTGCGCCGACATGGTGGACCGGATGAAGGCCGCCGGCGTCGACGAGGTCGCCTGCCTGATCGACTTCGGCGTCGACGAGAAGGCGGCACTCGACGCCCTGACACACCTGACGACCGTCCGGGACATCAGCGACGAGCGCCGGGACGCCGCACTGGCGAAGGCCGAGGAACCGATCGCCGCACAACTGCGCGAGCACGCCGTGACGCACCTGCAGTGCACACCCTCACTGGCCCGCGCCCTGCTCGCGGACCAGGACGCTCGCGCCGAACTGCCCCGGCTCAGCCGGCTGCTGGTGGGCGGCGAAGCGCTCCCCGCCGACCTGGCCCGCGAGCTCGCCGACGCCGTCACCGGCACCGTGCACAACATGTACGGGCCGACCGAGGCCGCGGTCTGGGCCACGACGTCCCAGGCCCCGCCCGGCGGCGGCCCGGTGTCCATCGGGCGGCCACTGGCGAACGTCCGCGCCTACGTGGTCGACCGCGACATGCGGCTGTGCCCGACGGGCGTACCCGGAGAGCTGCTGCTCGGCGGGGGCGGCGTGGTCCGCGGCTACCTCAACCGTACCGAGGTGACCGCCGAACGCTTCCAGCCCGATCCGTTCGCCGGCCGGCCCGGCGCCCGGGTCTACCGAACGGGCGACCTCGCCCGCTGGACGCCCGGCGGCGCACTCGAGTTCCTCGGCCGGCTCGACGACCAGGTGAAGCTGCACGGCCACCGGATCGAACTCGGCGAGATCGAGACGGCACTCGCCGAACACGAAGGGGTCCGCTCGGCGGTCGCCGTCATCCGGGGCACCGGCGCGGAACAACGGATCATCGGCTACCACGTTCCGGCAACCGGCCGACCGACGACCGGCGCCGAACTGCGCGCCTTCCTCGCCACACGGTTGCCCACCTACATGGTGCCCAGCGCGTTCCACCCCATCGACGCGATGCCGCTGACCCCGAACGGAAAGGTCGACCGCAGGGCACTGCCCGACCTGTCGGACACGCGACCCGAGGGCACCACGGCGTACGCGCCGCCCACGAACGCGACCGAGCGGCTGGTCACCGACGTGTGGCGCGAGGTACTCGGCGTCGACCGGGTGGGCCTGGACGACAGCTTCTTCGACCTCGGCGGGAACTCGCTGCTCGTAGTGGTGGCCAGGGCCCGGCTGCTCGAACACCGGGACAGCGGGCTCTCGCTGGTCGACATGTTCCGGTACCCGTCCGCACGGGCCCTCGCCGAGGCCATCGACCACAAGCCGGCCGAAGGGCCCGACGAGGCGGTCGGCGCGGCCGCCGCCCGGGGAGCCGCCCGCCGCGTCGCCGGACACGCAGCACGGCGCGCCGGAAGGACGGGGGTGTGACAGTGCCAACGAACAATTCGACACGGCATCGAGCCGTTGGGGGCCTTGGGTGAGTACCGAAATGGAAGACGGGATGGAGCCGATCGCGGTCGTCGGGATCGCCGGACGACTGCCGGGAGCCGCCACCATCGAGGAGTTCTGGCGCAACCAGCGCGACGGCGTCGAGTCGGTCTCCAGGTTCAGCACCCGGCAACTGACCGACGCCGGCTGGCCGGTAGACATGGTGGCCCACCCCGACTACGTGCCCGCCGCCGCCGTCATCGAGGACGCCGACCACTTCGACGCGGAGTTCTTCGGGTACAGCCGGGAACAGGCCGAGATCAGCGACCCGCAGCAGCGGATCTTCGTCGAGACCGTCTGGCACGCCCTGGAGGACACCGGGCACGACCCGGCGCGCTTCGACGGCGCCGTGGGCGTCTACGCCGGCCAGTTCGCCAGCAAGTACCTGCCGCTGAACCTCCTCGCGAACGCCAAGTTCCGCGGATCCTTGGCGGCCTTCTCCGCCCGCCCCTACAACGACAAGGACTTCCTCGCCACCAGGGCGGCCTACCTGTGCAACCTGCGCGGCCCCGCGATGACCGTGCAGTCGGCCTGCTCCACCTCGCTCGTCGCCATCCACCTCGCCTGCCAGTCGCTGCTGAGCCACGAATGCGACATGGCACTGGCCGGGGGAGTGGCACTGCCCGTCCCGCTGATCGGCGGCTACCCGGTGGTCGCGGGCGGCATCTTCGCCCGTGACGGCCACTGCCGGCCGTTCGACGCCGCCTCCAGCGGAACCGTCCCCGGCTACGGCGTCACGGTCGTCGCGCTGCGCAGGCTGAGCGACGCGCTCGCGGACAACGACCACATCCGCGCGCTCATCCTCGGCAGCGCGGTCAACAACGACGGTTCGGCGAAATTCGGATTCAACGCGCCCAGCATGCAGGCACAGGCCGAGGTGATCGCCACCGCCCAGGCCGTCGCCGGCGTCCCGCCGGAGACCATCGGCTACATCGAGGCACACGGCACCGGCACCCCACTCGGCGACCCCATCGAGGTGGCCGGGCTCACCAAGGCCTTCGACACCAAGGAGCGCAACTACTGCGCGATCGGTTCGACGAAGGCCAACATCGGCCACCTGGACGCCGCCGCAGGGGCGGCCGGCTTCGCCAGGGCCGTACTGGCACTCGAACACGGCGAGATCCCGCCGAGCATCAACTACGACACGCCCAACGCAGCGCTCCTACTGGACCGCACACCCTTCTACGTCCCGACCACCGCCCGCCCCTGGCCGCGCGCCGCGACACCGCGACGCGCCGGCGTCAGCGCCTTCGCGGTCGGCGGCACCAACGCGCACGTGGTCCTCCAAGAGGCACCCGCACCGACACCGACACCGCAGGCCTCCGCACCGCACACACACGACCGGCAACTGCTCGTCCTGTCCGCACGCACCGGCAAGGCCCTGGCCGACGCGGCGAACAACCTCGCCGACCGCCTGGACCGCCAGGACGACCTCGACCTCGCCGACGTCGCCTACACCCTCCAGGTCGGCCGCCGCGCCTTCCCCCACCGCCGGCACCTGGTCTGCCGCGACCGGGCCGAAGCCACAGCCGCCCTCCGGGCGCTGGCAAAGCCCGGAGCCGTCGACACCGCCAACGACGTGAAAGCCCGCCAGGTGGCCTTCATGTTCCCCGGCAGCGCCTCGCACCGGCCCGACGCCGCCCCGGCGATCCACCGCCGCGAACCGGCCTTCGCCGAGCAGGTGGACCGCTGCGCCGAACTGGCGCGGCCACTGCTCGGGTACGACCTGCGCGCCCTGCTCCTCCCCTCCACCTGGGACGGTCCGAAGGCACCGCAGGACGACCCGCGCGGCGTGGCGGCCGCGGCCTTCACCCTGCAGTGGTCCCTCGCCCGGCTGTGGCAGTCGTGGGGAGTACACCCCGCCGCGATGATCGGCGAGGGCGACGGCCAGTACGTGGCCGCCTGCCTGGCCGGCGTGATCGACCTGGCGGACGCCATCGACGTCACGGTCGCCGGCGCCGAGATCCGCTCCCGCGCCGGAGCCGGCCGGATCCCCGACGCGCACGCGTCCGAGTTCGCCGCCAAGGTGGCGCGCCACGAACTCAAGCCACCGCAGGTGCCCTACATCTGCGCAGCGACCGGCACCTGGATCGGCCCGCAGGACGCCGTGGACCCGGCCCACTGGGCCCGCCACCTGCGCGAGCCGGCCCCGTTCGCCGACGGCCTGCGCGAACTGGCCGGCGAGCCCGGCCGGATCCTGCTGGAGGTGGGACCGGGCAGCACACTGACCGAAACCGTCGCACGGCAGGACACCGCGAAGCACCTGGTGGCAGTGGCCTCACTGCCACCCGCGCAGGCGAACCGATCCGACCTCGCCGCCCTGCTCGACGCCGTCGGCACGCTGTGGCAGTCCACCGTGGACATCGACTGGGAGGCCCTGCACGGCACGTCGCGACCGCGGCGCGTGTCCCTGCCGGGCTACCCCTTCCAACGGAGCCGGTACTGGATCGGCCCCGACTCCGGCAGTTACGAACCCCTGGGTTTGGAGGAGGCCTCATGGACGACGAGCAGCTTGTAGCCATCGTAGGAGCGGGCGTCATGGGCACCGGGATCTCGACGCTCGTCGTCGGGCACGGATTGCCCGTCGTCCTGGTGGACGTCGACGAGGGCGTACTGGACCGCGCCGCCGCGGCATCCGCCAACGGCCTGCGGCACGCCCAGCTGACCGGCGCCCTGCCCGCCGGGACCACTCCGGCGAAGCTGCGCACGACACTCTCACTGAGCGACGTCGCGGACGCGACCGTGGTCATCGAGGCGGTCACCGAACTGCCCGAGAACAAAGCCGACGTGCTCGCCGGCGTATCGGCACTGGTCCGGCCCGGAACCCCCCTGATCTCCAACACCTCCGGAATACCCATCGACGAAATGGCGGCGTGGGTGAAATGCCCCGGTGACCTCATCGGAACGCACTTCATGAATCCCGCCTACCTGATCTCGATGGTCGAGGTGATCCGCGGCCCCCAGACCGCGGACGAGACCGTCGAGTCGGTGCTCTCACTGCTGACCCGGATCGGCCGGCGCGGGGTCGTGGTCCGTGACGCGCCCGGGTTCGTGACGAGCCGGCTCCTGCACCCGATGATCAACGACGCCGCACGGGTGGTCGGCGCCGGCACCGCCACCGTCGAGGACGTGGACACCCTGATGCAGGGCTGCCTCGGCCATCCGACGGGCCCGCTGCGCACCGCGGACCTGATCGGCATCGACAACCTCGTCGACGCCCTGGAGGCGCTGTACGCCCGGACCGCGGACGAGCGGTGCCGTCCCAGTGAGCTTCTCCTCGAGAAGGTCCGGCGAGGCGAACTCGGCCGAAAGAGCGGCCGTGGCTTCTACAACTACAGTGAGGCACAGTCATGACCCCGGAACAGCAGACCGAGAAGGCGCCCTTCGACATGGACGCCGTCGTCGACGAGATCACCCGGTTCGTGGCCGAGCAGACCCGGACCAGGCCCGAGGTGGACCAGGACCTCTTCACCACCGGGGTCGCCAACTCCATGTTCGCCATGCAGTTGGTCGTGTTCCTGGAGAAGGCCTACTCCGTGACGGTCGCCGGACCGGACCTGCAGCTGTCCAACTTCTGCACGGTCAAGAGCATGGCCACGCTCGTCGGCCGACTCCAGGCAGAGTCTGCCGCAGACAGCGATGTCTGACGCACTCTCCTCAGGGCACGAGGACATCTGGCGCTTCGTCGGGGACAGCGCCGGCGGATGGGACATCGCCGGCGAGATCCCGCGTACCGTCCTGAGCGAACTCGGTGCCGCCGGCGTGCTCTGTGCCGAGGTGGGAAAGCAGTACGGCGGACTCGGCCTGGGCAGCCAGGAGAGCGGGAAGCTCACCGCTCATGCCGGCAGCCTGTGCAGTTCCCTGCGCAGTGTGATGACCTCGCAGGGCATGGCGGCGTGGACGGTACAGCGCCTCGGCACCCGGGAGCAGCGGGCCGTGTTCCTGCCGCAGCTGACCGGCGGCCGGCTCGCGGCCGTCGCCTTCAGCGAGCCGGACGCCGGCAGTGACCTCGGTGCGATGACCACCGAGCTGCGTTTCGACGGTGACACGGTGGTCGTGGACGGCGGCAAGGCGTGGATCACCGCGGCGGCCTATGCCGACCTGGTCGTCGTCATCGGAAAGCTGGGCGACAACGCGGCGGCGGTGGTCGTGCCGACGGACGCCGAGGGGGTCCGGATCGAGAAGATCCCGCACCCGGTCGGCTGTCGTGCGGCCGGGCACGCGCAGGTGCGGCTGGACGGGGTACGCGTGCCGGCCGCGAACGTCCTCGGCGGCACCGGGCTGTCGCTGCCGTTCCTGGTGACGACGGCCCTGGCCTACGGCCGGATGTCGGTGGCGTGGGGCTGCGTCGGCATCCTGCGCGGCTGTCTCGGCGCGGTGACGGAACACGCGCGGTCGCGGCGGCAGTTCGGCAAACCGATCGCGGAGCACCAGCTGGTCGCCCGCAGGGTCGCCGAGCTCTACGCCGCGGAGCGGGTCGCCACCGCGGTGTGTCGGCAGGCCAGTGAGTGCTGGGAGTCGGGGTCGCCGGACCTCGTGATCGCCACGGTTCTCGCCAAGCACGTCAGCGCGACCGAGGCCGTGCGGGGGAGCGCGTCGGCTCTGCAGGTCATGGCCTCGGCGGGCGCGTCGGACGGCCACGTGGTCGCCCGCGCCTACCGGGACGCCAAGTTGATGGAGATCATCGAGGGCAGCAGCGAGATATGCCAACTCGAACTCGCCAGACACGCCCTGGCGACCGGGAACAGCACAGTGCGGCAGGAGGAGGCGCAGTGAACGGACCAGTGCCACCGAGCGAACCGATCACCACCGTCAAATGCGTCGTCTGGGACCTGGACAACACGCTGTGGAAGGGCACCCTGCTCGAGGGTGACGACGTGGTCGTCGACGACCGGGTCTACGAGACCATCGTGGGTCTCGACTCCCGCGGCATCCTGCAGGCCGTCGCCAGCAAGAACGACCACGGCCCCGCCTGGCAGCGCCTCGAGGAGCTCGGCGTCGCCGAGTACTTCGTGGCCGCCAGGATCGGGTGGGGCCCGAAGTCGTCGTCGGTGCGGGAGATCGCCGACGAACTGAAGTTCGCCCACCACACGATCGCCTTCGTCGACGACCAGCCGGCGGAACGCGCGGAGGTGGTGTTCCACCTGCCGCAGGTGCGCTGCTACCCGGCCGAGTCGGTGTCCGAGCTGCTGACGCTGCCCGAGTTCACCCCGGCGACGGTGACGGTCGACTCGCGCCGTCGCCGCCAGATGTACCAGGCGAACGTGCGGCGCCAGGCCGAGCAGGAGTCGTTCGACGGGCCGTCGGAGGAGTTCCTGCGTTCGTTGGGCCTCGTGATGGAGATCGGCCGGGCCACTGCCGGCGACCTGTCTCGGATGGAGGAGCTGACGCTGCGTACGAGCCAGATGAACGCGACCGGTGTGCACTACTCCGACGCCGACCTGCGCGCGCTCCTGGACGACGCACGCCACGAGGTCCTCGCGGTGACGATGAGCGACCGCTTCGGGTCGCACGGCGCGGTCGGTGTCGCGCTGGTGGAGACCGGTGCGGCGGTGTGGCACCTGAAGCTCCTGGCCACCTCGTGCCGGGTCGTCTCGTTCGGGGCCGGCGCCACCGTGCTGAACTGGCTGGTCGACGAGGCGGCGACGGCCGGCGCCCATGTGGTCGCGGACTTCCGGCCGACGGCACGGAACCGGATCATGGAGGTCGCGTACCGCTTCGCCGGGTTCACCGACGAGCGCTGTGCGTGCCTTGCCGAACTGCCGCCGCCGGACGGCGGGGAGACGCAACGGCTGCACCTCACACCGGCACCGAGGCCGGCGCCCGGCACGATGCGGCTCAACGCCGTCCGGCTGGCCACGGCCTGACCTCGTCCGCGCCGACGCACACGAAGCCCGAACGCTCGCAGCCCCTCTCATCCGAGAGGGGCTGCGAGCGTTCGCGTCGCGCTACCGCCGTCCGACCGGCCGTGAGCCGATGCGTCACCTCTTACGGGCGAGGGTGATTCCGTCGGCCATCGTGAGCATCGAGACGTCCACCCGCTGGTCGTCGCGCAGCGAGGCGTTGAGCGCCCGCACCGCGGCGGTGTCCGGGTCCTGGCGGTCCGGGTCGACCACGCGGCCGAAGAAGAGCGTGTTGTCGATGACGATCAGCCCTTGCGGTCGGGTGAGCTTGAGCGCGGCCTCGTAGTACGTCCCGTAGTTGGCCTTGTCCGCGTCGATGAACACGAGGTCGAAGCTCTCGCCGCCGCGCTCGTCCGCGAGGGCGGCGAGCGTCTGGGTCGCGTCACCGATGCGGACGTCGATGCGGTCGGCGACTCCGGCGCGCTTCCAGTAGTCGGCGCCGATCGCCGGCCACCGGTCACTGAGGTCGAGGGTGACGACCGTGCCGTCCGGTGGCAGCGCACGCGCCATGCACAGGGTGCTGTAGCCGGTGAAGGTGCCGATCTCCAGCACCGATCCGGCCCCGGTCAGGCCGACGAGGAGCGCCAGCAGCTGGCCCTCCTCGGCCATGACCTGCATGGCCGAGCCGGCCGGCAACCCCGCGGTCTGCGCCCGGAGTTCGGCCAGTATCGGGTCCTCCCGCAGGGACACGGCGCGGACGTACTCGCGGATTTCCGGTGTCGCCATGATCTGATCTGCCATGGCGGCGACTCACTTCCTGGCGACGCAGGCGAACGACAGCGGGATCGGGTCGCCCGGGATCCGCCAGTTGTGGTCCCCGTCGGGCACCATCAGCGGGAGCCGCTGGCGCGCGTCGTAGGGAACCTCGCGGATGCGCTCGATGGTCAGGCCTTCGCCGATGAGCGCGTTCACCACCTCTTCCACGGACCACCGCCAGCCGTAGATGGAGTGCGTCTCGACCTCGACCTCGTCCTCGATCCGGTCGGCGTAGGTCGCGGACATCTCGTGGTGCACGTCCCGGGACTGGAACAGCGAGCGGGCCACCCGCAGCTCCCCGTCGACGTCGCCGAAGAGGGTGAGCATCGGGTGGATCTCCACGATCGTGAGGGTGCCGCCCGGCTTGACGAACCCTGCCGCGACCTTGGCCCAGCCGGTGATGTCGGGCAGGAACGAGAGGGTGCCGTAGCCGGTGAACACCATGTCGAACTGGCCGTCGAGCACTGTCGGTAAGTCGTAGAGGTTCGCCTGGACGAAGCTCGCGTCGAGGTCGAGCTCCCTGGCGAGGTTGCGAGCGATGTCGATCGCCTCGTCGGAGATGTCCATGCCGGTCACCTGCGCGCCCATACGGGCGAGCGAGAGCGCGTTGACGCCGATGTGGCACTGCAGTTCCAGCAGGGACTTGCCGCGGACGTCGCCCAGTTCCTCCTGTTCCAGCCGGCGCAGCATGTTGTGCCCCTGCTTGAACCTGTCCACGTCGTAGTACGAGGACTGCATGTGTGCCCGCGCTCGCAGGTTGAAGCCTTCTCGGTTGGCCGATATTTTGTCGAGGTCGCTCATGGAGGTCATCGGTGCTTCCCTTCGGCGTGGATCGGTGGTTGTGGACGGTCGCCGACGACCAGCGGGGCCAGATCGCGGCGGCTGGTCACCCCGAGCTTCTGGTAGGCGCGGCCCAGGTAGTTGTCGACGGTGCGGGCGGACAGCCCCAGCCGGTGCCCGATGGCGGGGCTGGTGAATCCGTTGGCGGCCAGCAGCGCGACGTCCCGCTCGCGGCTGGTGAGTCCGACCAGCGGGGCGGTGAGCTGCAACAGCGGGGTCGTCGCGTTCGGACACGCGATGGTGCCGGGGGGCGTGCAGGTGTGCCGTAGTGCGGCCGCGGCGGTGGCGGTCTCCGCGGCGAGCAGGTCCATCCCGAGTTCGGTGAACTTCGCCGTGGCGAAGTCCAGGGCTGCGGGATCGGAGCGGGCCAACGCGGCCGCGGCGCCGGCCATGGCCGGCACGACCGGCCCCGGTACCAGGTCGACGAGCGCGGCGAGGCGGTGTCGTACGGCGTTGGGATTGCCGAGACGGGCCACGTCGTAGCTTGCCGTGGCCTCGACGGCGTACTGGCCCAGGGCCATGGCGATGTCGGCCGCGGCGAGTGCCTGCCGGGCGGCGAGTGTGGTGTCCCCGCAGGCCGCCGTGGTCCACGCCTGGCTCAGGGTCAGCCACGGGAGGAACAGGCGACTTTCGGGTGCCTGGTCGGTGCGCTGCCGGGTCTGGTGTGCGCCGGCCTGGTCGCCGAACACGGCGAGTTCGGCCAGACGCGGTGCCAGCATGAGGCAGGAGTTTCCGCCGTCGAACAGGCGCGAAGCGGCCTCCGCGTCGGCGATGGCGGTGGCGACGTTGGCGACCTGGCCGCGCAGCGTCAACCAGCCACCGGCGACCGCGATGTTTCCGGCGGCCACCTCGTCCCGGTACCCGTTCTCGGCTATCCGGCAGGCGTGGCGCACCTGGCCGGCCATCAGCAACGCGAAGCAGTGCGCGTAGCCGATCTCGGCGAACCAGGGCTGGCCCGGGTCGGGGCGGTCCACGGCCGCCGACGCCCGGTCGAACCGGCCGGCCGGGCTGGCCGCGACGACCACGGTGGTCACCGCCGGCCGGATCGCCCCCTCGGGCACGGGGCGGTCGCGCGGTACTTTCTCGTGTGCGGCCGGTGCCGCGTGGGTGCAGTCGTCCAGTAGCAGCAAGCCGGTCCAGTGTGCCTCGGCCACCGCACTGCCGCTGTCGCCCAGGCCCCGGTGCGCGGTGTCGACACCGCCCGCTCCCCAGTACGGGATGGCTGCCGCGGTCACTGCCCAGTGGGTGCAGCGCGCTGTCGGGGCGTTGCCCGACGGCCGGTGGGGTGGCGATGGGGCCACCGCGACGGAACCGAATCGGCGTTCGGCCGATTCGTTCGCCGGTAACTTGCCGACGGCGCTGTTGCCGGCGATCACGACGCCGGCTCGAGCCGCCGGCCTTTTCTTGGCAATTGACTGCACAACAAAGTAACCCCCCTGTGCTGTAAAATGAGACCCTTCGTGCTGAGCCCACTGTCCGGATTGGACTGTGCGTGAGTGAATGACGTCCCGTCGGCCCGGTGGTTCGGGCGAAACGACGTGACGTCACTATTCGTGGCGGCGTCCCGAATCGGTCTCTCGAGATCTGCATACGATTCGGGACGCCCGGACGGCAACCGGTATTCGCGGAGTCACTGCGGTGCCGTCAGGAACCGCAGTGATCCCGGGTCGCGCGACCCTTTTCCAGGGGGAACCCCCTAGCTGTCGATCGCCTTGTCGATGGGGGTCTCGCCGCCGACCACCACGTAGATGCGGCCGGCGGTGTCGGGCCGGTCGATGAGCGCCACGAGCACGGCGGCGACGTCTTCCCTGGCGACCTGGTCGAACCTGGCGTGCTGTGGCCCGACCCGGTTCCCGGTGGTGAGTTCGACGGTTCCGTCGCCGTTCGCGTCGGTGAGCACGCCGGGCCGCAGGACCGTCCAGTCGAGCGTGTTCCGGGCGAAGATGTGCTGTTCGGCGGCTCGCTTGGCCCGCAGGTAGACGGCGTACCCCTCGCCGATGCCGCGGTCGTCCGCGCAGCCCACGTTGATGGAGCTGACGTGCAGGAACCGTCGCACACCGGCCTGTTCCGCCGCGTCCATGACGAGCACGACAGCGGCCCGGTCCATCTTGTCCCGGCGTGCGGAGGTGGCGCTGTTGCCCGAGCCGGCCGAGAAGACGACGGCGTCCGCGCCGGCAAGGGCCGCGGCCACCTCGTCCACCGTGGCGTGCTCGAGATCGAGCACGACGGCCTCCCCGCCGGTCTTTTCGATGTCGTCGACGTGGCGGGGATTGCGCACGATGCCCACGACGGAGTCGCCACGTTCGGCGAGGCGCCGAGTCAACCGCAGGGCGATCTTTCCGTGGCCGCCGGCGATGACAATCTTCATTCGATACCCTTTTCCCCGGAATCGGTGCTTCGGGTTTCCCCGGATTCGGTGCTGCGGGTGTGTAGCGCTAACCCGCCGAGCCTGCGCCGTGACGAATGATCAGGGCCGGCAGCCTGGCCCAGCCCGTCATTGACGTGCACGTTCTGACAAGGAACTGATGCCGTCGTCCTGCCGGCCGCCGTGGCGACCTCAAACGCGTCACTCGAATGGTGAATGAGTCAAGCATCGGTCCCGCCTATCGGTCAATGGTCAATCGGGTCGGCGCCGTTGTCCCGGGGGCTGACGTCGGGCTGGGGCCGGGCGGCGAGTGACCACAGGTAGCTCAGCGGCTCGCCGTCGGGTTCGTCGGTGTACTCGGCGATCAGGTCCTGGATCCGGTTGCGCAGTGACTCCACGGACTCGGGCCGCAACCGCAGTACGCCCCTCTTGGCGCCACGGCCGGAGTCCTTGCCCGCGGCGATCAGTTCGGTGCGGTGGGCGCCGATCACGGCCAGGTCGACCTGCTGGGCCAGGCCGGCGTCGTCGGGCAGGATGATCAGGCCCCGGGAGCGTGCGGTCGCGCGGTAGGGCCGTTGCAGCGCGCCGTGCTCACCGGTGCAAACCGCTTCGGGGACAAGGAAGTTCGTCTTCACCAGGGCGCGGACGTGGCGCAGGGTCGTCGCGGGAGCAAGGTCGAGTTCGACGGACAGCTCCTTGTTGGTGAAGGCACGCTCCAGGCACAGCCGCAGGATGCGCCAGCGGACCGGGTGCCCGAGTGCTTTGAGATCTTCGATCGTCGCTTCCACAGCGGCACCCTACCTTGCCAAGCCCGCGCTGGTTTGCTTGACTACTATCGATTTCATTCTGTGCAATCGGTTGGAGGGTCTGTGATCGAGCAGCTCCGGGACTGGGTGGGCAGCCGGGACCTGGATGGTGAGCTGGCGGACTGGATCTCCCGGCCGAGCGTGAGCCGGACCGGCGAGGGCATGGCCGAGGCCGCGGCCCACGGTCTTCGGCTGTTACGTGCGTCGGGCCTGGAGGCCCGACTGGTCGAGACCGGCGGCTGGCCCGCGCTGGTGGGGACGGCGGACGGGCCCGGGCCGCACGTGCTGATCTACGGTCACTACGACGTACAGCCGGCCGGGCCGCTCGAACTGTGGACGACGCCGCCGTTCGTGCCGTCGATCCGTGACGGCCGGATGTACGGGCGTGGCACCGGCGACAACAAGGGGCAGCATCTCGCGCAACTGCTGGGGCTGCGTGCCCTGCGGGACCTGACCGGCGGATTCCCCTGCCGTGTCACGGTGTTGCTCGACGGCGAGGAGGAGATCGGCAGCCCCAACCTGGCCGCGGCCGTACGCCAGGTCGGCCGGCCCGATCTGGTGATCTGGAGCGACGGGCCCGTGCACGACTCGGGCCGGGCGTGCGTGGTCCTCGGCGTGCGCGGAATCCTGATGTTCGAACTGCGTGCGCGAGGCGCGAACCGGCCGCTGCACTCGGGGAACTGGGGCGGAGTCGCGCCGAACCCGGCGTGGGCGCTGGTGCAGCTGCTGGCCACCATGCGGTCGGCGGACGGGACCGTGACCGTGCCCGGATTCGCCGACGGCGTCCCGCCGTTGACCGGTGGTCAGCGTGCCGCCCTGGCGGATCTTCCGGTGGACGTGGCCGCCACGCTCGAAGCGATCGGGGCCGCCGGCATGGAGCCGCCGGCCGAGCTGGGATTCCACGAACGCCTGGCCGCGCCCACCCTGACCGTGAACTCGTTGACCTGCGCGGATTCCGGCGACCACCGCGCGGTGATCCCCGACGTCGCCATCGCCCGGTGTGAGGCCCGGTTGGTCGGCGGCCAGACACCGGACCAGGTCGCCGACGCCATCCGGCGGCACGTCGCAAAGTACGCTCCCGATGTCGAGTTCGTGACTGACGCGGCCATGGCACCCTCCACCACACTACCCGAAACCCCTTACACGGCAACGATTCTCCAGGCGGTCGAGGACGTGCTCGGGCAACGGCCGCTGCTGGTTCCCTCGCTCGGCGGAAGCCTGCCGATCGCCGTGCTCAGCGATGAGCTCTCCTGCCCCTGCTACGGCGTGCCGTTGGCCAACGTCGACGAGGCCAACCACGCACCCGACGAGAACTTCGACCTCGACCGGTTCCGCCGTGGAATCGTCGCCGCGGCGACGATCCAGCTCGCACTGGCGGCGCACTCATGACCGTCTGGGGGGCCTGGCCCGCGAAGGAGGGCTTCGCGTACGTCAGCGACGAGTCCGGCCGGCCGCAGCCGTGGTTCCAGACCTGGGCGGGGCAGCGGCGGATGCTCCCGATCGACGGCGCGGTCACCCGGCTGGCGTGGCGGCCCGACGAGACCCGCCTGCTCGTGGTGACGGACGTGACCGGCGGCCAGGACTACCGGCTGGCCGAACTCGACCCGGCCACCGGCGAGTCGGAGTGGATAGCGGCGGAACCCGGGGTCCGGCGCGAGATCGGCGTGCCGTACTCCAGCGGAAGCCGGCCGTACAGCCCCGACGGGCGCCTGCTCGCGTACGCCACCAGCGCGCGCGACGTCACCTGTCTCGACGTCTACGTACGGGACCTGACGACCGGCGAGTCCAGGATGGTCCTGGAGGGCGACGACCGGTACGTGCCGATATGTTTCTCACCGGACTCCAGGTACCTGCTCGTTCTGAGGTTCCACCAGAACACCGACCAGGACCTGTTCGCCTGCGATCTCGCGACCGGCCGCACCCAGCACCTCACCCCGCACGAGGGCCCGGCGAAGTACCAGCCGGGCGGGTGGAACGAGGACGGGATCTACGTGTGCACCACCGAGGGCCGTGACTTCCTCGGTGTCGCCCTGCTCGTCCCCGGCCGGCCGCTGCAGTGGATCGCCACGCCGGACGCCGACGTGGAGAACGTGATCGTGGGCCCGCAGGTCGTCTGGGCCCTGCCCCAGGACCAGCGCACGATCCTGTGCACACCGCAGACCACGGTCGAACTGCCCGGATTCGCCTCCCAGCCGTTCGGCTACGACGGCTTCGTGCCGCGGTTCGCCGGAGAGCGCCTGCTCGCACAGGTCGGCGCCGGCGACCGGGCGACCGAGTTCTTCCTGGTCGACCTGGCAACCGGCGAGTCACACCGGCTCACCGACTTCAGCGACGAGCTGCCGGACGACCTCGTCGCACCGGAGACGGTCTGGTTCACCGGAGCGGACGGGCTGGAGATATCCGGACTGCTGTACCGCCCGCGCTCGACGACCGGTCCCGTCCCCGCGGTGCTGACCATCCACGGCGGCCCGGAGTGGGCCGCGCTGGCGGTCCACGACCCGCTGATCCAGCGCATGGTGCGAGCCGGAATCGCCGTGCTGGCGCCGAACGTGCGCGGCTCGACCGGACGGGGGCTGGCCTACCAGCGGCTGATCTACCGCGACTGGGGACGCGGCGACCTGGCCGACTTCGAAGCCGCCGCACGGTTCCTGCGAAGCCTGGACTGGGTGGACGGCGACAGGCTCGGCGTCCACGGGATGTCCTACGGCGGGTTCGCCGCGCTCAGCTGCCTGACGAGGCTGCCGCACCACTGGCGGGCCGGCGTCGTGATCTGCGGGCCGGCGGACCTCGAATCGGACGTCCGGGCCCTGCCACCGACATGGAGCCGACGGGTCGTGGAGTGGATCGGCGACGTCGACGACCCGGCGGACCTGGCGAGACTGAGGGCAGCGAGCCCGCTGACCCACGCGGCGCACATCCAGGCGCCGCTGCTGCTGGCACACGCGGTGGACGACACCACAGTCGTCATCAACGGCACCGAACAGCTGTACAAGACGCTGACCGGACTGGACAAGACCGTGCGGTTCATCCGCCTTTCCCGCGGTCACCTCCCGGACGACCGCGAGGAACGGGACGAACTCGACGCCGCTGTCGTCCAGTGGTTCCGCGACCACCTCGAGCCGCGCCCCAACGGCGCGAGAACGGCCGCACCGGCGCAGTCCCGCCAGGGGTACTGAAAACGACTGAGGGGGCACGCATTCATGAAAACAGCCGTCGTCGGCGCCTGCGGGGGCGGGAAGACCACGCACCGCCGAAGAAAGCCGGCCGACCGGCGGCTTCGTCTCCGACGGTTCCGTGGCGCGTAAGCGGATCCACGACAAGCTGCACAGACTGTCACGGATATCTCACCGGATCACGACCACGCTCCACGAAGAGGTCGTCGACCAGCTCGGGTTGCTGAGGAAGCACGACGCGAAGACCTACCACGCGCCGGTGCACCTGCCTGCCGAAACTCCCCTGACCGAATGTCTCGAGTCCCACCACCGAAGGCGTACCCGATGACGCACGGCGCAAGCACCGAACCAGTCGACGCCGCGCCGCCCGTCCTACGCCCGTTACCGACCAGCACCCGAAAAACCCAGAAGGGATAGGGACAGATCATGTCTCCTGCAGTCCCCGGCGCCGGGGCGCCACCCCGCCGACGCCTCGGCTTGATCCTGGCACTGCTGGCTTTCGCCCAGTGCATCTACGCCATTGACTACAGCATCGTTTTCGTGGCACTGCCCGAGATCCGCACCGGCGTCGGCTTCTCCGCGCAGAACCTCCAGTGGGTCGTCAGCGCCTACGCCGTCGCCTTCGGCGGCTTCCTGCTGCTCGGCGGCCGTGCGGCGGACCTGTTCGGACGCCGCCGGATGTTCGCCTTCGGCCTGTTCCTGTACGCGGTCTCCTCACTCGCCGGAGGGCTCGCGGGCGACCCGACGACCTTGATCATCGCGCGTGCGGTGCAGGGCATCGGCGGCGCCTTCCTCGCCCCCGCAACGCTCTCCCTGGTCACCACGACCTTCGCCGAAGGCCCCGAGCGCAACCGCGCGCTGGCGATCTGGGGCGGCGCCGGCGGCAGCGGCATGATCCTCGGCTCGCTCCTCGGCGGCGTGCTGACCGGCAGCTTCGGCTGGGCGTCGATCTTCTTCGCCAACGTCCCGCTCGCCGGTGGCGCCATGCTGCTCACCTTCGCCATCATCCCGAAGGACACCGACCTGGGGGCCTCCGGGCGCAAGTTCGACCTGCCCGGTGCGCTGACCGCGACCGTCGGATCGACACTGCTGGTGTTCACCCTCGTCCAGGGACCGGTGTCGGGCTGGACCTCGCCGACGATCCTGATCACCGCGGCCATCGCGGTGGCCGTGCTCGCCGCGTTCTTCACCATCGAGGGCCGCGGCCGCGACCCGCTGCTGCCGCTGCGCCTGTTCCGCAACCGCAACCTGAGCACCGGTACCGTCGTCACCTTCATCTTCATGGGGACCTTCGGCGCGCTGCCCTACTTCTACACCCTCTACTTCCAGAGCGTGCACGGCTACTCCGCGACGAAGAGCGGTCTCGCCTTCCTCGTGCCGTGCGTGGGGGTGCTCATCGGCAACCTGTCCGGCGGGAAGCTGGCCACCCGCTTCGGGGTGCGTGCCACGCTGATCGGCGCGCTCCTCATGGGTGTCGTCGGCACCGTGGCCTTCGCGTTCTCCGTCTCGCCGTCCGGTACGTACCTGGAGCTGGTGCCGGGCGTGCTCATCCTCAGCCTCGGGCAGGGCACCGTGTTCACCGCGATGTACGCGGCGGCGACCACCGGGGTCGCGGCAGAGGACCAGGGCATCGCCTCGGGTGTCGCGGCGACCGGCCAGCAGGTCGGTGCCGCGGTCGGCCTCGCCGCCCTGGTGGCGGTCGCCAACTCCGGTCACGAAGGACTGACCGGTGAGGCGCTGCGCGTCGCCACCGCCGACGGTGTGCGCTCCGCCATGTGGGCCGGCGTGGCCGGCATGGTGATGATCGTGCTGGTCGCGCTGAACTTCCGGCGCAACGCGGCGGTCGTGGCCCCCGAGGTGTCCGAGAAGCAGCACGACGACGTGGCGTCCGCCGTCTGACCTCCTGACATGAATAAGTAAAAGATGATTCCACTTCGTGTTCACTGCGCACGGGTGGAATCACCTTTTATTTCCCCGACCGTGACGCCAAGGCAGGTACGCACCGCACCACCCCCCACCCCGCACCGCGAACACCCTCAGGCACCCGAACGAGAAGGAGGCACAACCCCATGCACCAGACCGTGAACGTGGTCGGTGTCGGCGGTTCGAGCCGGCCCGGATCAACCGCCGAGCAGGCCCTGCGGGTGGTCCTGGACGCGGCGCAACGACGCGGCGCAGCAGTGCAGCTGATCCCCGGCCCCGCACTGGCCATGCCGCTGTACGACCCCCGGCGCGGCGTCACCGCACCGCAGGCCAGACGGCTCCTGTCGGCCATAGCCGGCGCCGACGCCCTCGTCCTCGCCAGCCCCGCCTACCACGGCGGGATCTCCGGCCTGGTGAAGAACGCCCTGGACTACGTCGAGGAGTTACGCGAGGACACCCGGCCCTACTTCAGCGAACGGGCCGTCGGATGCGTGGCGGTTGCCAACGGCTGGCAGGGCGCCGTCTCCACACTGGCCGCGCTGCGCGACGTGACCCATGCGCTGCGCGGCTGGCCCACGCCGCTGGGCGCCGCGATCAACACGTCGGTGGCACGCTTCTCACCCGCCGGAGACTGCAAGGACAGCCACGTCCAAGGACAGCTGGAGGAGATGGCGGCGCAGGTCGTCGAGTTCGCCACGATGCGCGTCCTCGCGAGCTCCGGGACGGAAAGCGTCCGGTGAGCGTCACCGCCGCCCGGCGCCCGCTCGCCCAGGGCGCGCTCACGATCCCGCGACCGGTCCCCGGCGCGGCCGTGCGGCTGTTCCTCTTCCACCACGCGGGCGGTTCACATCTGCTCTACCAGGGCTGGGAGTCGGCCTTTCCCGCCGACTGGGAGGTGTGCCTCCTGGACGCCCCCGGGCGCGGACGTCTTCGCGGCGACCCGCTGATCGACACCGGCGAGGGCCTCGTGGACTTCTTCCTGCACGAGCTGGAGCCGTGGACGGACCGCCCGTACGCCTTCTTCGGACACAGCATGGGCGCACTGGTCGCCTACGAACTGACACGGCGCCTCGCCAACGCCGGACAGCACCCACCGGTGTGGACCGGCCTGTCCTCCTGCGCAGCGCCCAGCCCCGCCGAACAAGCGCAAGCCCCCCACCCATCGACCCAAGCCCAACTGCGTGACTGGCTCAGGTCCACAGGAGGCACACCCGCCGAGATCCTCGACACCCCCTGCCTGTGGCGGCTCTTCGAACCCGTCCTCCGCAACGACATCGCGCTGGTGAACACCTGGCGCCCGGCCCCGGACACCACGCCCCTGCCCGTCGCCGTCTCCGCCTTCGGCGGCACCCAGGACACCGTCGTGAGAAAAGAACGCCTCGCAGCCTGGGCTGCCCACACCCGGCGATTCCACGGACCGCACCTGTACCACGGCGGCCACTTCTACCTGCACACCCACGCGCACTCGGTCGCCGGCCGCATCATCGAAGCCGTCACCGCGAACCGCACAACTCCCGCACCCCCCACCCCACAAGGGAAACCGTTGCGCGGCCACTCACCCTGCCGAACACCATGACGCACGACGACCCGCTGCCGCGCGCAATACCGGCCGCCGAGCGACCGCACGGCACACGGACCGCCGAGCACCGCCAGCCCCGACACCGGACCGGCCCACAGCTCTTCCCCACCAGGCGACCGAGCCCTCGTCGCGTCGACCGCGCGAGGCCCCGCGGCGCCTCGGCCCAAGAATCGGTCCTACACAACCCCCGCGCCTGGCAGGGTCGTCGATCCTGATCGGCGGGAGTGCGCAGGCCGATCCCGGAGCTCCGGTGTTCGTGGTGTAGTACGAGGTGAATCCGTCGAACCACTCGCTGGCGTGTGCGAGCGAGGCGAACCGCCGCAGGCAATCCGGCGCGTACTTCGCGATCGTGAACCGGCTCTCGCCCTATGGGCTGTCATTGCTGCCCCTAGCAGGGGAGTGGCTCCTGATGACGCCGAGGCCGACCAGCAACTGGGAGACCTTCTCGGAGGTCATCAAGGTGCCGCAGTCGCCGTGCACGGTCTCGAGCACGATGCCGCCGCGTTCGATGGCCTCGCGGGATCAACTCCTCGGCCCCGATCGGCCGTCGGCCGCCGCGATCAGGAAATCCGCGCCGTCCAGCAGGCATGGTCCACAGCCGGCCTCGACACGTCCGCACAAGAATCGACGGACCGTCAGAACAGCGAAAGTCGAGCCTGAGCCCGGCCATATATCGGATGGCGTTCATGGAACGCTGCTGGCACTCTGAACAACTGGGCAGCAGGGGACGAAAGTTGGAGGGAAACCGCCACTCTGGGCCGGTTCTGCTTCATCGGGTCGATCCCCGAATCGGCCTTGGACTGCCCCGCACCGCCACTCTCGACACACCACCCATGTGGCCCTCAGGGAGGAATCGATGCGCAAGACCCTCAAAGCTGCCGCCATAGCCATAGCCACCACCGCTGCCCTCACCTTCGCGACACCGATCGCCGGTGCCACCACCGCGACCCCCGCCGGAGCCACCACGGCCTGCACCGACCTGTACACCGACGGGAACTGGGAAGCCCAGGTGTGCAAGTCCTGGTGGCGGGTGCGCCCCGGCATCTATAACGGCAAGTGGTGGAGCCCCAACAGCGACCACCGCCGCACTACCAAGTTCTATGTCAACCTGGACGGTCAGGAACGACGCGTCTATCGCGATCACGGCACGTTCACCGGAGCTCGCTATCTCTTGCTGCAGGTCTGCTCCGGCGATGATTCCGCCCCTGGGTGCTCCGGCTGGTGGTAGACCACCAGCCGCGCACACATCGAAGCCCCCGCCCCGGACGGACTGGGTAAACGGGGCTTCAGTGGGCGTTTTGGCATATCCAGTCCTGTAAGTGGCTTATGGTAGCGCCGCTTTAGTGACGTTATGCACGATAGATGAATAACGTCCTCCCTCTCGCCGGAGGAGCGACTGTCCGTCTCGCCTGCATCTACGCCCTGAAGTCCGTCTGGTTCGAAGAAGTCATAGAAACGCCGATCTGGCAGTGGAACGGGATCCTCCGTCCCATCTGTGCTGACGCTGTTTCATGACCGAGCGCAAGCCGTACCCGAGCGACCTATCCGACGCCCGATGGGCCCTCATCGAGCCGATTCTGACGGCATGGAGAAAAGCCAGGCTCGACCGCCGGCCGACCGGCCAGCCCGCAAAGGTCGAACTTCGCGACGTCTTCAACGCAATCCTCTACGTCAACCGGACCGGAATCCCATGGAAGTACCTCCCGCACGACTTCCCCAACCACGGAACCGTCTACGCCTACTACGCCGCCTGGCGCGATGAGGGGCATCTTCGCCCAACTCAACTACGACCTCACTGGATTGGCCCGGGTGAAGGAAGGGCGCAAGCCTGAGCCGGCCGCCTCGGTAATCGACACCCAGAGCGTCAAGACCTCCACCAACGTTCCCCTGACCAGCCAGGGAACTGATGCCGCGAAGAAAATCGTCGGCCGAAAGAGAGGCATCCTCACCGACACCATCGGACTCATCCTCGCCGTCACCGTCACCGCCGCGAGCCTGTCCGAGAACGCCCTGGGAATACGCCTCCTCAACCAGGCCAAGAAGACCTACCCAAGCATCTCCAAGAGCTGGGTCGACACCGGCTTCAAGAACGCCGTGATCGAGCACGGCGCACGCTTGGGCATCGACGTCGAGGTCGTCCACCGGAAGTCCGACGTCCCCGGATTTCACGTGGCGAAAAGGCGGTGGGTGGTCGAACGGAGTCTGGGGTGGATCATGCAGCGCCGCCGGCTGGCCCGCGACTACGAGACACTGTCGACCAGCTCCGAAGCCATGATCCACATCGCCTCGATCGACAACCTCGCCAAGCGCATAACGGACGAAACCACACCAACCTGGCGAGGAACCTACTAGTACATAAAGGGCAAACTACTCTCATCAAATGCCCACTCAAAGCTCTACCAGGCCACCCCGAGAGCCTCCAGCTGCCCGAGCTGCTCCGGGCTGAGCTTGTCCCGGCGGGCCTTCTGGATGTTCAGCCAGGACCCGAGGGACACCCCGTCCTCCTTGTGAGTGCGCGGCACCCGGACGTGCCCCTCGCGCTCGACGAAGGCCGCGAGCGCCGCCAGGCCGGCACCGAACCGGTCAGCGCGCGACACCTTCGGCTTCGCCGCGGCCGCCGCCCGCGCGGCAGCCAGCTCCTGGCCCTGCTCGATGCCGAGCGCCGCGAGCAGGGCCTGCTGCTCCTGGTCGAGCTCGGCGGGCCGGCCCGCTGTGCCCGCATCCACCGGCCAAGCTGCTCGTCCTCGAAGGCGGTTACCAGTAGCAGGGCCGGCCAGTCGGCGTGGTCCGTCGGACTCGAGCCACCACTGCCGGGTGGCAACGTGGGTGCGCTGCCAGGTGGTCGGCGTGAGGCTGCGTCTCGCTGTCGTGGGTGTAGCGGAGGATGGCGCTGCTGCGGGCGGGGGAGTACCGCACAGCTTCCGGCCGGCCGTCAGTGGCTTCCGCCCGGCGGTTCGGACGGCGGGTGATGTGTGTGTTTGGTCCGTGTTCGGGGCGGGGTCGGGCGGGACCAGCGGGCTTTCCACCAGGCGAGCCGGTCGGCGGAGTCCTGCGGGAGAATCAGCTGCATGGCGATGGCAAGGAACGCCAGGACCGAGCTGAGCCCGACCAGCCACCAGGGCGCGCCGGCGGTCGCGGACACGATGGTGCCCAGGCCCGGCAGCATGGATGCCGCGGCCGTCCGGCGGTGAGCCACGGTCTTCGGTCGGTTTGATCGTTGATCCATGGCTTCACGGTCGACCGTGGTCCGGTCTTGCGGAAGTGGAAAGCCTCCTGTTCCCGGGCACTGGCAATTTCTGCATCGCGACGAGGTGGCACAATTCCCGGAACGGATGTCAACTGCCAAGCGGGGAACGCGTGGAAGGCCAAGCGAGCAGCGGCGAGGACAGGAACAAGGCGACCACCAAGGCAGGTCGCGGCTATGCGTCCGCGCTGAGGGATGCTTTCGACCAGTGCGTCAAAGCCGGTGGTGTTACGCAGGCTCAGTTAGCCAGAGCAGTGAAGTACGCACCGGCGACGGTCTCGCGTTACCTGTCCGGCCAGAGAACCGCCCCGCAGCAGTTCCTGGACGGCTTCCTGAACTTCCTGGACGCCCATGGCGCTCCGGTCGACGACACACGCCGCCTGCATGACCTGCGCCGCGCGGCCCAGGCGGCGGGTTCGGCCTCCGAGCAGGTCCTCGTCTTGCAGGAGTTTCTCGAGCAGGCGCGGTCCAAGGTCAAGGAACTGGAGTCCCTCCTCCGCGATGAACGGGTGGAACACGCTGAGGAACGCCGTGCGGCAGCCGCCGACCTGCAGACCAGGATCACCGCCCACCAAGCCGAGGCCGAGCGATTGTACCAGCTCCTGGAGCGCGAGCGGACCGAACGTGCCAACGAGCGGCACGCCGCGGCCGCCGAAACCCAGGCCCTCACCGCCAGCGTTGAGCGCTCCGAGGCCACCCGAACCGCCCTGGAGAAGCAGCTGGCCGAGCAGCGCGGCCAGCTCGATGCCGCCGCCACGCTCGTACGCGGGCTGCACACCGACCTCGAGCACGCCGACAGACGCGCCACCACCGCCGAATCCCAGCTCGTCACCGTACGGCGGGAACTGCGCACGCTTCGCCGCCAGGTCGAGCAGCTCCAGGCCGAACCGGCACCGGCCGACGCCGTTCCCGGTCCGGAAATGCTGGCGACTGCACAGGCCCGAGTCCACTCTTCGGATCAGCGTTACGCCGGCGCAGGCCGGCAGACCACCCGCCCCGTGCCCCCGCGTGGGCGCGCACGAGGCGGCCCCGGCCCTTTCCGCAAGCCCCGGCGCCCATTGGTCTCCGATACCCCGCAGCGGATGGGACGGGCCGCAGAGACGGTCATGGGGGTGCTCGCCGCCACGGCCATAGCCGCACAGCTCGGCACCTACCGGTGGGTGGCATCCCATGGGGACTCAACCCACTCCCTGCCAGCCCACGTCGGACACACAGCGTTTGCCATATTTCTCCTGGGCACCTCCATGGCTCCGTTCCTCGTTCTCCTGACCGAAGCGGCCCTCGCTCCCCTCACATGGGAGGACAAGGAGTGGGATCTGTTCGGGGCCTACTTCCACATCCGACCGGACTCGGCAAGCGCGGGTGAGCGACTGCGCCTATGGCTCACCTTGTTCGTCACGAGATCATTCTCCAGGGGCCCCACCCCGAGCCGCGTCTTCAACACCATCAAAGCGGCCGGTGCCGCGGCCGTCCCGACGGGCGTCCTCTGGGGCGAACTCAGCCGCAACGCGGGACAGCTGATCACCCGCTTCACTTCCCTGGCCCCTTTGATCATCCTCGGCCTCGCCGTCCTCGCCCTTCTGCGCTGGATCGCCGGGTCCATCCGTGGCCGGTAATCCGGCATCTGCCACTTCTGCCAGCTGAAGGCAGTCCGCGCGTTCCAGGGCAGGGTCGCAGAGTTCCCCGTAAGTACCACCGCAGGTGGCACCGTGGGCAGTTGCGCAGGTACCACCGTAGGTACCACGCCGCTCCCGGCCGCGTCCGCGCGTTTCCGCAGGTCACCAGCCATTTCCCGGTGGCCGGTAAATCCGACAACCCCTAATCCGATGTGAAGGCGGTTCCAGATCGCTCGGTAAGGGCGGCCCTGGATCTGTCTGGCGCGACACCTGATCATCTTGTGGCTCATGATGCCTTCAGACAGAGCGGTGCTGTCGCGGTTGGTGGGTTTCGTGGTGGTCGCGTGGGTGCCGGGCCGATGCCTGGACAACCCTTGACCTGCGAGGTCCGTAAAGAAGAGCGGCGCTGTCCGGCCCCTTCGGGCCGCCGCGAAACCCACTGGTGATCGTGTTTCCGTGGTCATGGTGCGAGCCCGTTCCAGGGATGACCCCTTCTTGATCTCCGCGAGCCTTCGAGCTCTGACGCAGACGGGGGCCCCGGGGCGCGCTGGTGTCATGAACGGCTACTGAGATGGCGGACCGAAGAGTCCTGGGATTAGGGCGCCGCGTGACCCGCATGTGCTCGTGACCTGCGAAAACAGGCAACGTTGGGAGAGTCGGTTGAAGATCTTCTGCGGTATCGACTGGGCCGAATCGCATCACGACGTCGCCCTGGTCGACGACGCCGGATCGCTGGTGGCCAAGCGCCGGATC
This sequence comes from Kitasatospora sp. NPDC033851, assembly GCF_055576085.1. Lineage (NCBI taxonomy): Bacteria > Bacillati > Actinomycetota > Actinomycetes > Kitasatosporales > Streptomycetaceae > Kitasatospora > Kitasatospora sp. NPDC033851. The sequence continues at coordinate 228,989 of NZ_JBVIRL010000015.1, forward strand.
ACCGACGACGCGGCCGGCTACCGGCTGCTGCTGGACCTGCTCGCCGAACACGGCGACACCCCGGCGGCGCCGATCCCGGTGGCGATCGAGACCAGCCACGGCCTGCTGGTGGCCGTC